>JAKQEI010000030.1 GCA_029573495.1 Bacteroidota bacterium
GAGGAACAGGGGCCTGGGACTGTGCCGCAGTGCAAAGGCTGGGACGAACGGTTGGGTGTTCCCATGGGCGCTGAAAGCGAGGAGATGAGAACCGTGAATGAACGGAGATGGACGTGGATCGGGGCGGGGGCCGACGCGAGAACCACACGCGTTGCTGTTATTCCCGTGCATTCATGTCCATTCCCGGTTCCGAACGGCACCTGGCAGCCTCTAGGGCTCCACGGGTACCGGCTTCCAGGGGATGGGGAGTAGGAGCTCTTCCACCCGGGCGAATAGGGCTTTGTACGCGGCGGGTACGCCCACGCGGCCCACCACGCGCTTGTCCTTGCCGTTGCCCACCACGCGCAGGATGGCGCTGGGCAGGTCGGTCACATCGCGGTCATACCGGTCCTCGAACTGATAGAAGCCGCTGCTTTCCGCGTCCTTCAGGATGCGTTGCAGGGTGTCCGGGCCGATCCAGGCGCGGTGCAGGCCTTCGCGCTCCACGTGCGAATGCCCCTCGTAGGTGGCGTAGCCGCTGCGGTACACGTTGATCATGTAGGCCGGGCAGGTGCCGAAGCAGGGCGTTCGCTGCAGGGTGATCACCAGGCTGTCCGCCTTGCCGGGGCCGCCGAGAACGGGGGCTTGCGCAGCTGGCGTGCTCGCAGGTGCGGTCGTGTCCGCGGTGCCTTCAACAGCAGGGCGTTGCGAGCTGCACGCGAACACGGAACCGGCGATCAGTAGGGCGCTCAGGGTCTTCATTTCCATGGATTGAGCCCACGAAGGTGCGGATCGCGTGCCAAACGTCCCGGGGAAGAAGGCTTACTTGCGGCGACGCGCGTTCTGCTGGGCCTGCTGCTGCTTCTGCATGTCCTCCAGCCGCTGCTGCCACTTGCTCTTCTTCTTCGGTGTCTTCATGTTCGTGAGCAGTTCCGCGCGGATCTTGTCCTCGTTCACGAACCAGCTCTTCATCACCGTCATCTGCAGGATGCTGATCACGTTGGCCAGGAGGTAGTAGTAGCTCAGGCCGGCTGGCAGGCTGTTCATGAAGAAGAGCATCATCACCGGGAACATGTACATCATCAGCTTCATGCTCGGCATGCCCTGCTGCTGCGGCATCTGCTTGCTGTTGATGGCCGTGTAGATCATGGTGCTCGCCGCCATCAGGATGGTGAAGAGGCTCACGTGGTTTCCATAGCCCAGCGGCACCGTGAAGGGCAGGTTGAGGATGCTGTCGTAGGTGCTCAGGTCATCGGCCCAGAGGAAGCTCTGCTGGCGCAGTTCGATGCTGGCGGGGAAGAAGCGGAACATGGCGTAGAGCACGGGCAGCTGCACCAGCATGGGCAGGCAGCCGCTCGCCGGGTTCACGCCCGCCTTGCGGTACAGGTCCATGGTGGCCTGCTGCTTCTTCATCACATCACCGTCCTTGTGCTTCTCGTTGATGACGTCCATCTCCGGCTTGAGCAGGCGCATGCGCGCGCTGGAGATGTAGTTCTTGTACGTCAACGGCATCAGCAGCAGCTTGATGACGATGGTGAGCACGAGGATGATGATGCCGTAGTTCCAGCCCCAGCCGTCGAGCCAGTTGAAGATGGGGATCACCAGCCACTTGTTCATCCAGCCGAAGATGCCCCAGCCCAGGTCGATGATGCGGTCGAACTCGGCGATCTCCGTGCGGCGTAGCGTGCCGTAGTGGTTGGGTCCGAGGTAGAAGCGCAGCGGCAGGTCCACGCGGGCATTGCGGTCCTTCTCGAAGAAGAGCTTGGCGCTGTACTTCTTGGTGTGGGTGCTGTCCGCGAGCGGCACGATGGCGATCTCCGAGCCGTTGCTCGCGAAGCCCTCCGCGCTGATGATACCCACGGTGAAGAAGTCCTGCTTAAATGCGACCCAGTTCGTCCTGCCCTCCAGCTTCTTGCTGTCCTCGCTGCTCTCGCTCAGGTAGTCGCGGTCGGCGTTGAAGTACTTGTAGTAGACGCCGCACTTCTGCAGCTCCCCAACGCGGTACTTCTCGTTGCTCAGGCCGGTAAGCGACCAGTTGAACACCGCGTTGCGCGGATCGACCTCGCCGTCCAGCCCGACCAGCTCGGCGCGCGTGTCCAGGAAGTAGCTCGTGCTGTCCAACTGGTAGGTGATGCGCAGGTATTTCCCGGGATCGCTGGTGGCCGCAGTGAGCACCACGCCCGTGCTGTCCTTCTTCTCCGCTGTGAAGTGCAGGTCCTTGGTGCTGATGTCCAGGTTCCCGAGGAAGAAGCGGAACTCGTAGTCGCCGCTGTCCGGATCGGCCAGGTAGAGCGGGGTCTTGTGGTAGCTCTGGTATTCCTTCAGGCGGATTACCGAGGGCCGCGCGCCGTGGGTGTTGATGGCCACCTGCAGCCGTTCATTCTGGAGCACCACCTCCTCGGCCGTGCCGCTGGAGGCGGGGGCGAAGATCCCGAAGCGCTGGGCACGTCGGGCGGCGCGCACGCTGTCGGCGTTCAAGGTGTCGCCGTTCACCACCACGGTGCTGTCGCCAGTGGCCTGGGCGAGGGTTGGGGTGGAGCGGGCTTCCTGCGCCTTCAAGGCCTCTTCGGCTTCGCGGGCCTGCTGCTCGATCTCCACCTGGGCGAGGCTGTCCTGTACGAATTGCATGCGGGCCTGCTCCTCCGCACTGGGCATGGTGTACCAGGTGTACGCGCCCAGGATCGCCGCGATGAGGACGAAGCCGATGATCGAATTCCTATCCATTCGGGAACCGCCGGTGGTTCAAGGTGTTCGGCGGAAGGGCGGCAAAGATAGAAGGCGGGGGGGAAGACATGTGCTCATGTGGACATGTGCCCATGTGGGCATGAAAATGCCTGGCAACGGCAAGGTTTTCCGACCGTTCTGCGAGTTGCCGCCTCGATCCCTGGCCTTCTTGGACGTTCTACTTCCGTGAGGGAGGTGTTCCACAGGAACATGGCGCTCTCCCACCAAGGAGGCATTCATGAGCACATGTCCACATGGTCACATGCCCACATGCGCATTTCAGGCCTGCTGCGCCTCCGTCTCCTGCTTCACCGGCGTGGCGCCCTGCTGCATCGCCGCTTTCACGAAGTGAACGAAAAGCGGGTGCGGACGGGCCACGGTGCTCCGGTATTCCGGGTGGAACTGCACGCCCACGAACCACGGGTGATCCTTCACTTCCACGATCTCGACCAACTTGGTCTGTGGGTTGGTGCCCGTGGCGATCATGCCGGCCTTCTTGTAGTCGTCCAGGTAGGCGTTGTTGAATTCGTACCGGTGCCGGTGGCGCTCCGTGATGTCCTTCTTCTTGTAGACGGCGTAGGCGGTGCTGCCCTCGCTCACCTTGCACGCGTAGGCGCCCAATCGCATGGTGCCCCCCTTGTCCTCGACGGCCTTCTGCTCCTCCATCATCGCGATCACCGGGTGCGTGGTGTCCGCGTTCATCTCCGTGCTGTTCGCATCGGTGTAGCCGAGCACATTGCGGCCGTACTCGATCACCGCGCACTGCATGCCCAGACAGATACCGAGGAAGGGGATGCCGTTCTCCCGCGCGTACTTGATCGCTTCGATCTTGCCTTCTATGCCGCGGTGCCCGAAGCCCGGTGCCACCAGGATGCCGCTTAGGCCGCCCAGGTGCTTGGCCACGTTCTTCGCGGTGAGTTTCTCGCTGTGCACCCACTTGATGTGCAGGCGGCTCTCGTTCACCGCGCCGGCGTGCTCCAAGGCCTCTTTAATGCTCTTGTAGGCGTCCTTGAGTTCCACGTACTTGCCCACCAAACCGATGCGCACCTCCGAGGTCGGGTGCTTGTAGCGCCGCAGAAAGTCCTGCCAGGCGCTCAGGTCCACGTCCGGGTAGGTCATCACGCCGAGCTTCTGCAGCACCACCTGGTCCAATCCTTCGGCCTGCATCATCAGCGGCACGTCGTAGATGGTCTCTGCGTCGCGGCTCTCGATCACGGCGTTGGCGTCCACGTTGCAGAAGAGGGCGATCTTCTCCTTCATGCCCTTCTGCATGGGGTGCTCGGTGCGGCATACCAGCACATCGGGCTGCACGCCCAGGCTCAGCAACTCCTTCACACTGTGTTGGGTGGGCTTGGTCTTCAATTCACCGGTGGTGCCGAGGTAGGGTAGGAGCGTCAGGTGGATGGTCAGGCAGTCCTTGCCCTTCTGCCAACGCAGCTGACGGATGGCTTCCACATAGGGCAGGCTCTCGATGTCGCCCACGGTGCCGCCCACCTCGGTGATCACGAAGTCGTAGATGCCCTTTCGGCCCAGGGCCTGGATGTGTGCCTTGATCTCGTCGGTGATGTGCGGGATCACCTGCACCGTCTTGCCCAGGTACTCGCCGCGCCGCTCCTTGTTGATGACGTTCTGGTAGATGCGGCCGGTGGTGACGTTGTTGGCCTTGCTCGTGGGCACGTCCAGGAAACGCTCGTAATGGCCCAGGTCCAGGTCGGTCTCGGCACCGTCCTCGGTCACGAAGCACTCCCCGTGCTCGTAGGGGTTGAGCGTGCCGGGGTCCACGTTGATGTATGGGTCCAGCTTCTGGATGGTGACCGTGAAGCCGCGGGCCTGCAACAGTTTGGCCAGGCTGGCACTGATGATGCCCTTGCCGAGGCTGGAGGTCACGCCCCCGGTAACGAAGATGTACTTGGTGGATCCCGTCATCACGCTGCGATCCGCCCGTGTATGGGCGTGGTGATCACGGGGTGTAAAGATAAGGTGATCCGGGGCAGCCGGGGTGGCTGTGGATAAAGGCTGAGAACTACCAGTGCGCGCTCGGAAGGTTCAGAATCGGTAGCTGATCCCCGCGCTCGGCAGCAGGGGCAGCTGGTCCACGCGCTGGTAACGAACACGGTCGAAGTAGAAGATGTTCTGCCGGTCGTACGCGTTGGTCAGGCTCAGGTCCAATTCCACCTGCTGGTTCTCGTCGATCCGCCAGGTCTTGGTCACCCCCAGATCAAGTCGGTGGTAGGTGGGCAGCCGACCCTGGTTCAAGGGGCCGAAGAGGATGGACAGGTCGGCGTTGCTCGTGGTATAGTCGTAGTTCACATCGCCGTTGAAGGGCGTGCTGCCGTAGTAGCCCTGCGTCTTCGTGAAGGGGAAGCCCGAGCCGAAGTTCCAGCGCACGTTCACCTTCCACGCGTCGAACTTGCCGAAGTTGTAGCTGGCCACCAGGTTGATGTTGTTGCGACGGTCCCACACCGGGTTGTAGGTGCGCATGCCGTCCCAGCGGTCCACATACGTGTAGCTGTAAACCGCCCAGAGGTACCAATTGTTCTTCTCGTACTTCAGCAGCAGGTCGGCACCGTACGCCTTGCCCGTCTCGATGATGTAGTCCTTCTTCAGTTCGTCCGGCTTGTCCGCGAATTCGTCGGTATCGTTGAACAGCTTGTTGCGGTTCAGGTTCGTCACCTGCCGGAAGTCCTTCAGGTACACTTCGAAGTTGGCGGAGAAGGCATCGCTGAAGTCGTACTCGAAGCCGCCCACGATATGGTTGGCGCGCTGGAGCGGATCCTTCACATCCCGCCGGTCGCCGTTCTCGTCCACGAAGGTGCGCGGCAGGTTGTCCGGGCTGGAGAGGAAGCCGTAGAAGAGGTTCACCACGTCGCGGTCGCTGTTGGCGGCCACCAGGTTCTGGCTGTAGCGACCGGCCGAGGCCTTGAACCGCAGGTCGTCCGTGATGTTCCACTTCAGGCCTACACGCGGCTCGGGGTTGGCCACGGAGAGCGAGGCATAATAGTGCAGCCGGAAGCCGGGCTCCAACACCACCTTTTTCCACACCTTCTTGTAGGACATGAAACCGGCGATCTCACTCGTGTTCTCCTCCTGTTTGAACTCGCGACCCAAGCTGTTGAAGAACTCGAAGTTCGTGCGGAAGCCGAGCACCTCCACACCGTACTTGATCTCGTCCTCACGGTTGAACACCTTGAAGTTCATGGCGCCGTTGAAGCCCGAGATGTCGCTCTTGCGGGGATCCAGTTCACCCTCCTTCAACGTGATGCCGTAGTTCGATGCACTGAAGGTGCCCTCGATCAGCACGGCGGAACCGGATGGTACCAGCACGAAGTTGGTGCCCGCTCCCCAGTTGTTCCAGTTCAGGTCGCTCACCTGGCGGTACTTCACGCCATCGGTGAAGTTGAAGCCGAAGAGGTTGAACTTGCTGCCGTTGGTGCCATGGAAGCTCAGCTTCCCGAAGGCATCGGTGAAGGTGAAGGGCAGCCCGCCCTGCTGCACGTTCTCGTAGAAGACCTTGCTGCTCCGGTCCAGGTAGCTGTGCCGCAGGTTCAGCAGGAAGGAGCTCGATCCGGCGCCGTCCTCCTTCTGCTTCTTCAGCGGACCCTCCAACATCACCTTGCCGGTGAAAGTGCTCGCCGCCACACGTCCGCTCAGGCGCCGCTTGTTGCCATCGCGCGTGGTGATGTTCATGATGGAACTGATGCGACCGCCGTACTCAGCACCGAAGCCGGCCGAATAGATGTCCGCGTTCCGGATGATGTCGTTGTCGAACACGCTGAACAAGCCGATGCTGTGGAAGGGGTTGTACAGCACCATGCCGTCCAGCAGGGATTTGTTCATGATGGGTGAGCCGCCTCGGATGTATAGCTGACCGCCCTGGTCACCCGTGAAGATCACGCCCGGCACCACCTGCAGGTATTGCGCCAGGTCGGCCTCGCCGCCGATGGCGGGCAGCCGCTCGATCTGGCGCGGGGTCAACTTCGTTACACCCGTACGCACTTGTGTCTGGGCCTCCTGCTTCGCCCCGCTCACCTCGAACTCCCGGATCTGGATGGCGCTCTTGCTCAGGTACAGCTTCTCAGTGAGGATCTGGTCGCGAACCACGTTCACGGCCTTCTGTGCGGTGTCGTAGCCGAGGTAGGTGACCTGCAGGGTGTACGCGCCCGGGGCCACCTTGCTGATCGAATAGTAACCGTTCACGTCCGTGGCCGCCCCGATGGTGGTGCCCTTCAGGATCACGTTCGTGAAGATGATGGGCTCGCCCGTCTGCTTGTCGTACACGAAGCCCCGGATGGTGCCGGTCTGGGCCAGCAGGATGGAGGGGAGGAAGGTGAGCAGGAGGAGGATCCGGAGGTGCAAGCGGGACATGGTTTCCTTGGAGGGGCGGCTAAGGTAGCCGAACGCGGGCTGTGCCCATCCGCCGTTCATCGTTCCCTGTGACCGGTGGCTGCGCTGTCGCGACCGGGGCTGGATCATATGAGCCTGTACCATGTGACCGGATCCTGGTTGCATCAGGCCAGCCGCACATAGCGTTTCATGTCCGCATGCGCGATCGCACACATGGGCGCATGGCTTCACGCCATCACCTTGGCCAGGAGTTCGCGCAGGAGCTCGCCGTGGTCGCTGCCGTCGCCGCCCACGCCCTTGCTGCGCAGGTCGAACTGGCGCAGGTGCCGCTGCACGTCCACCAGCTTCCCGAGCGGGTAGTTCCTGGCATGCTGCACGTAGTCCTTTACGAAGTAGGGGTTCACCTTAAGCTCCGAAGCCAGCTCCGCCTGGCTCTTGCCCTGGCAGGCATGCACCACGGCCAGCTTGTTGAAGTAGGTGTTCAGGAAGCCGAGGGTCACCACAAGCGGGTTCTCCTTCGGGTCCGCCGCGAAGTGGTTGGCGATGCGTTGGGCCTTCTCCGCGTTGCGGGTCCCGATGGCGTTCTGCAGCTCGAAGACGTTGTAGTCCTTGCTGATACCGACGAATCGCTGGATGATATCGCTGGTGATCGCGCCACCTTCCTCCGTCACCAGGCAGAGTTTCTCCACCTCCTTGATCGCCTTGCTGAGGTCGGTGCCGAGGTGGTTGGCCAGCAGGGTGGCTTCGGCGCTGCCCAGCTTCCGCTTCTGGTTCTTGGCGAAGGTGATGAGCAGGTCGGGCAGCTTGTCCTCGCGCACCTTGTCGCTCAGGAACACCTGGCCGCCGCCCTTCTGCGCGCTCTTCAGGATGCTCTTTCGCCCATCGATCTTCTTGTGCTTGTAGCACAGCACCAGCACCGTGGTCGGGGTCGGCTTCAGCAGGTAGGGCTCCAGCTTCTCCACCTGGTCGATCCGCCAGTTCTGGAGCTCCCGCACCACCACCAGCTGGCGCTCGGCCATCATCGGGTACCGAAGGCAGGTGTCCTTCACCTGGTCGGCGTCACAATCACGACCGTACAGGATGGTCTGGTTGAAGTCGCGCTCGTGGTCCTCCAAGGCCAGCCGCTCCACTTCCGAGGCGATCCGGTCGATGAAGAAGCTCTCTTCCCCGTGCAGGACATACACCGGCTTGAACTTCCCGGCCCGCAGGTCGGTCATCACCTTCTTGTAGTCCTCCAGGGTGCTCATTCGAAGCGCAGGTGCTTCACCGATCGGCCTTCGTTGATGATCTCGCGCAGCGCATCGATGCCCAATCGTACGTGGCTTTCCACGAAGCTACCCGTCACTTTCGCATCGCTCGCACTGGTCTTCACACCCTCCGGCACCATCGGTTGGTCGCTCACGAGCAGCAGGGCGCCGGTCGGGATCTCGTTGGCGAAGCCCGTCATGAAGAGGGTGGCCGTTTCCATGTCGATGGCCATGGCGCGCACCTGCTGCAGCCGTTCCTTGAACGGCTCGTCGTGCTCCCACACCCTGCGGTTCGTGGTGTACACCGTGCCCGTCCAATAGTCCAGGTCGCGATCGCGCACTGCACCGCTCACCGCGCGCTGGATCATGAAGCTCGGTAGGGCTGGAACTTCCGGTGGGAAATAGTCCGTGCTCGTTCCCTCCCCGCGGATCGCCGCGATGGGGAGCACGAGATCGCCAAGCTGGTTCTTCTTCTTCAACCCCCCGCATTTACCCAGGAAGAGCACCGCCTTCGGCGAGATGGCGCTCAGCAGGTCCATCGTGGTGGCGGCCATCGGGCTGCCCATGCCGAAGTTGATCATCACCATGTCCTCGGCCACGGCCACCTTCATCGCCTTGTTCGGTACGGGGATCGTGGCTCCCGTCTGCTGGCAGAAGATGTCCAGGTAGTTGTCGAAGTTGGTTAGCAGGACATGCGGTTTGAACTGGTCGAGTTCCAGCCCGGTGTACCGGGGCAGCCAGTTCCTGACGATCTCTTCTTTCGTGCGCACTTTTGTGGGGTGAAGTCCTTGCAAATGCAGGTGCTCGACCTGCCGGACCATGGCGTCAAAACTAAGCACGGTGCCGATGGCCCCACCGTGTTCGACCCCATCCGGCGGCGATGGCTGGCCCTGACCCCGGAGGAGTGGGTGCGGCAGCACGTGTTGAACCACCTGGTACACGACCTGGGATGCCCGGCATCCCTGATCGGTGTGGAGACACCGCTCACCTTGAACGGCCTCTCCAAACGGGCGGATATCGTGGTGCATGACCGTAGTGGGAAGCCTTTGTTGCTGGTGGAATGCAAGGCCCCGGAGGTGGCACTGGGACAGACGGTATTCGAGCAGGCCGCCCGCTACAACCTGGTGTACAAAGTGCGCTACCTGATGGTGACCAATGGGTTACGGCATTACTGCTGCGCAGTGGACCATCAACGTGGGACCGTGGAATTCTTGCAGGCGCTACCCGCTTTCGCGTTGATGGCGCCCGTCATGGGGCCTTAGATTTGAGGCATGTTGGTACGTACGACCGTGGCGACCCTCGGGCTCGTCCTTTCCACCATCACCGTCGGCCAGTACGCCGAGAAGATGGACCTCACCTTGCGTCACTACCTCGCCAAGGAGCAGGGTGTCGATCCGGAGATCAGCCTATTCATCCACGGTGATGTGGACGGCATCAAGGAGGCCGTGCAGCGGCACGGTGGTCGGGTGACGATGTCCACGGACCGGCTGGTGAACGCCCGGGTACCAAGCATGATGGTGCGGACGCTGGCGGAGGAGCCGGCCGTTCACCACTTCGAGTTCAACATCGCTCGAGGTGAGTTGATGAACGATTCAGCCCGGGTGAAGAACCATGTGATCGAGGTCCACGCCGGTCTGGCACCCCTGCCGCAGGGGTATGACGGCGCCGGTGTGGTGATGGGTGTGATCGATACCGGTCTGGACGTCACCCACCCTGACTTCAAGGACGCGAACGGAGTGACCCGCGTGTACCGCTACTGGGACCAGGTGCCCGCTTCCAATCCGGATTCGCCATTGCCATACGGCTACGGCACCGAATACACGCGCGAGGACCTGCAGGCGGGGGGCAATATTCCGGTGGATCCTCAGGGACATGGCACCACGGTGGCGGGGACCGCAGCTGGCAACGGTCTTGCCAATGGACGCCACAAGGGCTTCGCCCCTGCCTCCGAGATCATCATGGTGGCCAGCCGATTGGGCGCCGCGAACTGGGCAGCCACCGTGGCCGATGGGGTGAAGTACATCCTGGACCACGCCGATGCGCTGGGCATGCCGGCTGTCATCAACATCAGCATGGGCTCCTACAGCGGGTCGCACGACGGCAAGGATGCGGCCGCCCTGTTGATCGATGACCTGCTGCATCAAGCCAATGGTCGGGCCCTGACCGCGGCGGCTGGTAATTCGCATGGCAGCTTCCCCTACCATGTGCATACCGAGGTGGGCCCGGACACGACCTTCACCTGGTTCCAGACGAACGAGTTCCCCGCCGCCTACAACGTCTTCGACTTCCCCAACGTGTTCTTCGAGGTATGGGCCGATGCGGTCGATGTCGAGAACGTGCAGTTCGCGATCGGTGCCGACCGCGCACAACCCACGCTCAACTTCCGGGGCCGAACAGCCTTCCATACCGTGGATGAGATGATCGGATCCAGCGTTTCCGAACCCCTCATCAGCACCAGCGGGAACACCTTGGGCACCGTACAGTTCTATGCGCAGGAGCGGGGTGAGCAGGTCCTGCTCCAGGTCCTGATCGCCTCTCCGGATACGGCGGACTGCCTGTGGCGCCTGATGTCCACCGGCTCCGGCTCCTTCGACCTTTGGACCCTCACCACCTTCACACGCACCGCCAACGTCATCGGCCCCATGCTTGCCGAGCAATGGCCTGGGGGCCTTCCTTACCCGACCCCGGAGGAGTACCCTGCCATGGCCCATTACGTTGCGCCGGACCATTACCATCACATCGTTGATTCCTGGGCGTGCATTCCCGACGTGCTCACGGTCGCGAACTACTGCAACGAAGTGTCCTACATCGATTATTTCGGGGTGGAGCGCGCTGTTGATGGTACGGAGCTGGACATCGCTCCGCTTAGCAGCACGGGACCCACCAGGGATGGCCGGCTAAAGCCCGACATCGCGGCCACCGGTGATGTGACCTTCACGGCAGGTCCGCTCGAGGCCATCCAATGGATCATCGACAACCAGGCCGGCTACAAGGTCGATCCAGGCGGGATGCACATCCGCGATGGTGGTACTTCGCAAGCCGCGCCGGTCGTGGCCGGTGTTGCCGCGCTATACCTGCAGAAGTGCCCGGATGCCGGCATCGCCGAGATCGCGAACGCCATCCGTAAGAGTGCCCGATCCGATGCCTTCACGGGCCCGGTGCCCAACCCACGCTGGGGTGAGGGCAAGGTCGATGCCTTCGGCGCGTTGCTGAACCGCACTCGTCTGCAAGCCTCTTCCACCACCATCTGCGAAGGCGACGCGATTGAAGTGACCTATGTCGGGGACAACGGCAACCTGACCTGGAGCACCGGGGCGACCGATACCAATCCGATCACTGTCTCCACCGCCGCGGATATCAGTGCCACCATGGTCACTCCTTCCGGTTGTATGGCCTACACGGACACCTTGCAATTCACGATGGCCCCGGTGCCCGCCACGCCGCAGGTGGAGCTTGTCGGCTCCGTGCTCACGAGCTCTGAGGCGTTGAGCTATCAATGGTTCGAGGGGGGATCCCCGATCCAGGGTGCCAACGAACAGGAATGGACGGCGTATTGGGTCGGCTCCTACCAGGTGCAGGTGAGCGATGCGAACGGTTGCACGGCGATCAGCGATCCCGTTCAAGTGCTCACCGTTGGTATCGAGGAGGGCAACAACGGGGTATTCCGACTGTGGCCCAGCCCGGTGCGCGAGGTGTTGAACATCGCCACACCCGCGACTTCAGCAATTGAACTTCGGATCATGGGAAGCGATGGCCGTCTGGTGCGTACGCAACGCATCGTCGGTGGAGGCACGGTGCAATTGTCCGTCGGTGATCTGGCCGATGGTACCTACATCATGGACCTGCTCTCGGAAGGGAAGCGTTGGAGACAGCGCTTCGTGCGGATGCCTTGAGGACCCCTGGCGGTAGCGCATGCGCCCTCGGGCGAGGTCATCCGGCCGATCGTGCTGGATCAATGCACACGCTCGCCTGCCACATAGGTCGCCGTCACGCGGATCCGATCGGATGACGATCCCAACGCTTCAGGATCACCGTTGAGCACGACGAAGTCCGCATACTTGCCCGGCTCCAAGCTGCCGAGCTGCTTCTCCGTGAAGGTGCTGATCGCATTCCAGATCGTCATGCCACGCAAGGCGCTCTCGGCGGTGAGGGCGTTCGCCGGTTGGTAGCCCTCCTTCGGCTCGCCGTCCGCATTCCGCCGGTACACCGCAGCGCGGAAGGTCGCCAGTGGATCGATCCCCTCCACCGGGAAGTCCGTTCCCAGCGCAAGTAGGCCCATGGTCTTGCGCAGGTCTTCATAGGCGTAGGCATGTGGTTCCCGTTCGGGTCCGAGCCGCTTTCCGGCCCACGGTCCGTCGCTGGTGGCGTGCGTCGGTTGGACGCTGGGGATGATGCTGTAGGTGGCGAATGCGCTGCGGTCCTCCGGTGAGACCACCTGCGCATGTTCGATCCGCCAGCGCAGGTCGTTCGTGCCACCAAGGACTTCACCATACACACCGAGCAGCAGGGCGTTCGCCGAATCGCCGATGCAATGTGTGTTCATCTGGAAGCCATGCGCCTTGCACCAGCGCGCCACTTCCAGGAAGTGCTCGCGTGTGGCCAGTTGGAGGCCGTGGTGTCCCGGCTCGTCGGTGTAGGGCTGCTTCAGCAGCGCACCTCGTGATCCGAGCGCGCCATCCGCGTACACCTTCACGCTCCGCACCGTCAAGCGCTCCTCGTTGATCGGTCCCGACTTCTCGAAGTGGGCCAGGTTCTCAGGAGCATCGGCCACCATGGCGTAGACGCGCATCTTCAATTGTCCTTCCCGCTGCATCGTACGGATCAGGTCGATGGTGCCTGCGTCGAGCCCGGCATCACACACCATCGTCAGGCCCACGCCGAAACAATCCGCCTGCGCGTCGAGCAAGGCCTTCCGCTTGGTGGCTTCATCGGCCTCATCGAAGATGGTCTGGAACACCGCGACGGCGTTGTCCATCAGTAGCCCTGTCGGCTTGCCATCCTTCATCATCATCAATCCACCTTCGATGCTCTTCTTCGGGTCGAGCCCGACCCGGTCCATGGCGGCCTGGTTCACCATCGCCGCATGCCCATCGATCCGCTGAAGCAATACCGGTCTGTCGGGGAAGCGGGCGTTCAGCAGTGCGTTGTCCGGCAACACCTGCATGGGCCAATCGTTCTGGTCCCAGCCTCGACCAATGATCCAACCATCCCCTGGATGCGCTTCGGCGAACGCAACGGTGCGCTCGACCACTTCATTCCACCATGTGGTTCCGGTCAGGTCCACCTTCTGCTTGTTCAGGCCATATCCGAAGAAGTGGCAATGCCCGTCGATGAAGCCGGGCAGCACCACCTGGCCGGCGGCGTCCACCGTTCCCTTGGCGGCATAACGGTTCAGGATCTGACGCTCGGGCCCGAGTTCAACGATGCGACCATCGCGGATGGCCATGGCCTGATACACGGTGCCCGCCTCATCCATGCTGCGGATCCGTGCGTTGTGCACCACCAGGTCGGCTTCTTGGGAGTGGTAGCAGGAAGCGAGAACAAGGGAGAGCAGCGCTGCCGTGGCGGTCCGGTTCATGCTGCTAAGGAACGACGTAACCATGGCCATCGGGCCGTCGATCGCGTGTGATCAAGCAGCACCAGCCCACCGATCAACAGGAAGGGTAGGAGCGGCGTCCGGTAGCGCACCACCGCGCCCATCACCGGTGTGGTCCAACCGATCACCAGGGCAAGCAGGATCACATAGCCCAGGATCGCCGCGAGCAGGGCCTTGTCGAGCTGCGACCAGGGC
Source organism: Bacteroidota bacterium (assembly GCA_029573495.1). GTDB lineage: Bacteria > Bacteroidota > Bacteroidia > Flavobacteriales_F > PHOS-HE28 > PHOS-HE28. Next base: position 14,086 of record JAKQEI010000030.1, read on the forward strand.
TTGCGGTAAATGAAGCAGGCGAGCAGGAAGACCAGGATCCCCACGTTCTCCACCGCGGAGATCAGTCCCAATGCACCTCCACCTGGATGGAGCACGGGACCGAACAAGGCGATGCCCAAGGCGTACGGGGCTTGCTTCACGAAGAGCCATACGTCCGGGAGCAGGAGTTCGGGCATCACGAAGCTGCCACTGTTCATCTGGATGGCAAGTCCCACGAAATCGCGCTGCTTCATGGTGAGGATCCCCAGGATATCCCACCCGGGCAGCACATGTTGAAGGTTCAGTCCGATGGCGATCAGGGTCCCGTACAATAGCAGCGCCTTGATCCACAGTCCCGGTCTGTGCGTGGTCCTTGCCCACAACAGGAGCAACAGGGCGGGTAACAAGCTGAGCAGGACATACACCTTCAGGAAGAAGAGCATCACCACGTTGAACGCGAAGAGGAACGGATCCTGCCACCTTACGCCATCGCGCAGCATGCGGTCCGCCTGGTACACCAACAGGCCGATCCCGAAGAACAACAGGCTCTCCTTGATCACGCCGCTCGCCCAGAACAACACCGAGGGCACCAGGAATATCGCTGCCGCCAGGAGCTTTTCCTTGCCCGGCAACGCCCGCACGAAAGCGTGGTAGATCCCCAATGATCCGGTGAGCGAGAGGAATGCCGCCGCCACCGTATGCACATGGAACTCGCCGAAGCTCACCAGGCGCACCAGCGCATTGAACCGGATGATCGTATGCGCGTCGTTGTACAGGTTGCTCTCGTAGTGCCGCACCCAGTTGTTCATGTGCCGGTAATAGAGCTCGTGGAAGTGCGCGTTGTCGTTCCCGATCCCGGTGATCATCCGCAGGTAATCCATCGGCCGTTCACCCAGCGCTCCGTACATGTACGCGCTGTCGTCGAAGTACTTGAAGACATCCGCCGTGGCGCGGTCCGGGTAGACGTACGTGTAGATGGCCCACAGCGCCGTGCCGGCCGCGATGCGCAGCAGGAAGAATGCCGCGACCCAGCGGAACCGCAGGCCAGGTACTTCCGCGAAGTAGGGCGTACGACGCATCCAGTACAGGAGCAGGGCGGTATAGGCCGCGGCCAGGAGGATGCCGGTCATGGGGTGCGCAAGGTAGACGTCGGCTTCGCAGGCAGGGATGCCACCGGACCAACAGGCTGGAACGCGGGGCTACCTTTGCGCCCTCCTTCCGATGAGCACACTCACCACCAACCCCGACACCGCGCCCGCTGGCGTGGACACCGCCAGGAAGCTGGGCCTCCTGCCCGAAGAGTACGATACGATCAAGAAGGTCCTGGGCCGCGCGCCGAACTTCACCGAGCTCAGCATCTACAGCGCCATGTGGAGCGAGCATTGCTCCTACAAGAACTCCATCAAGCAGCTCAAGACCCTGCCGCGCTCCGGGCCGAAGCTGCTGGCCGAGGCAGGACAGGAGAACGCCGGCCTGGTCGACATCGGCGATGGATGGGCCTGCGCCTTCAAGATCGAGAGCCACAATCATCCCAGTGCCATCGAACCCTATCAGGGCGCAGCCACCGGCGTGGGCGGCATCAACCGCGACATCTTCACCATGGGCGCCCGTCCCATCGCACAGCTCAACAGCCTGCGCTTCGGCGACATCACCCGGGAAGCGAGCAGCCGCTGGCACATGCGCGGCGTGGTGAAGGGCATCGGTGATTACGGCAATGCCTTCGGTGTACCCGTGCTCGGCGGAGAGGTCTACTTCGATCCGTGCTACACCACCAACCCGCTGGTGAACGCCATGAGCGTGGGCATCGTGCGAACGGACAAAGTGATCAGCGCCACGAGCCATGGCGTCGGCAATCCGGTCTATATCGTCGGGAGCGCTACCGGCAAGGACGGCATACACGGCGCATCCTTCGCCAGCAAGGACATCACGGAGACCAGCATGGACGACCTGCCCGCGGTACAGGTGGGCGACCCGTTCATGGAGAAGCTCCTGCTCGAAGCCTCGCTCGAACTCGCGGGTACCGATGCGATCATCGGTATGCAGGATATGGGCGCCGCTGGCATCACCTGCAGCACCAGTGAGATGAGCGCGAAAGGCGGATGTGGCATGGATATCCAACTGGATAAGGTGCCCACCCGGCAGTCCGGCATGCGCGCTTGGGAGATCCTCCTCAGCGAGAGCCAGGAACGCATGCTCGTGGTGGTGAAGAAGGGCCGCGAGGCGGAGGTCCAGACCATCTTCGACAAGTGGGACCTGAACTGTGTGCGCATCGGCACCGTTACGAAAGGGGGATCGCTGCGCTATTTCCAGGGCGAAGAGTTGATCGCCGAGGTGCCTGCGGAGAGCCTCGTGCTGGGCGGCGGCGCCCCCGTCTACGACCGCGAGGTGAAGGAGCCCGCCTACATCAAGGAGAACGCGAGGTTCAAGACCGATGATGTGGACGAACCCGATGACCTGCGCCGGGTGGCCTACGACCTGCTGGCCAGCCCGAACATCGCGAGCAAACGCTGGGTGAGCGAGCAGTATGACACCATGGTGCGCACCAACAACATGAGCACCAATGCGCCCAGCGATGCGGGACTGGTATTGGTGAAGGAGACAGGCAAGGGCCTCGCCGTCACCGTCGACTGCAACGGTCGGTACGTGCACGCGGATCCATACAAGGGTGCCATGATCGCCGTGAGCGAAGCGGCGCGCAACATCGCCTGCACTGGCGGCGAACCATGTGGCGTCACCAACTGCCTCAACTTCGGGAACCCCTATGATCCGGAGGTGTACTGGCAGTTCGCACAGGCCATCAAGGGCATGGGTGATGCCTGCCGGGCCTTCGATACACCCGTTACCGGCGGCAACGTGAGCTTCTACAACCACACGGTCACGGAGAAGAAGAACATTCCCGTGTTCCCCACACCGACGATCGGCATGGTGGGCATCGTACCCGATGTCAACAAGCGGATGAGCCTCGACTTCAAGCAGAAGGGCGACCTCATCTACCTCATCGGCCGGAGCACGGAGGACATCGCCTGCAGCGAGTACCTCACCCGCATCCACCGGATCGACCGCAGCCCCGCTCCCTATTTCGACATCGAGGAGGAGCGTCGCCTGCATACCATGCTGCTCATCCTCATCCGCAAGGGGGTGATCAATGCCGCGCATGACGTCAGCGATGGAGGTCTGTGGACCACCCTGGTTGAGATGGCCCTCCCGCGAGGCCTCGGCTTCGATGTGATCACCGACAGTGAGATCCGCGAGGATGCCTTCCTCTTCGGCGAAGGGCAGGGGAGAGCCGTGGTCTCCGTGAGCGATGAACAGGAGACCCCCTTCCTCGATCTCATGCAGGCGAGCCGTGTACCCTTCATCCTGCTTGGCCACGTCACCAAGGGCAAGCTCATGGTGGACGATGCGCCTTTCGGCACCATTGAAGATGCCCGTAAGGTGTACGAAGAGGCCATTCCAAAGGCCATGGCCGAACAATAACGGCCACCGACCGTTCCATTTGCACAGTTCGATTCACGCATGCCACAACCAGCATTCCACGGTCCACTACCCGCAGTAGGAACCGTGGCACCCACCCTTCGCTACGTCAACCCCGATCGCCAGGAGAAGAGCCTGGCCGATCACCAGGGCGAGGTGGTCGTCCTTACCGCATTCCCCAGTGTGGACACCAAGGTGTGCGCCACCCAGACGCGCACATTCAACAAGCAGGCGGCGGACACTGGTGCCCGCGTGCTCACCATCTCCATGGACCTGCCCTTCGCGCTCAACCGCTTCTGTGCGGCGGAAGGCATCGCCAATGTCGAGACCGGCAGTGACTTCCGTCACCGCGATGCCGCACTGGTCTGGGGAGCCGCTATCATCGAAGGCGCCATGGCAGGCACGCTTGGTCGCATCACCTGGGTGATCGACAGGGAAGGCGTGATCCGTTACCTGGAAGTGGCGCCCGAGCTGGGCGCTGAGCCGGATTATGAAGCCGCGCTCAATGCAGCGAAGAGCCTGCTCTGATCAGGCCATCTGCGTGGTCCGCATGCGGGTCAGATAGGTGTTGAACAGCAGCAACAAGCCACCACTGACGACGGCCATCAAGGTCCATTTCGAGCCGAGCAGGTCGAGCAGACCGGATGGTATGGCGAACAACGGGTCCGTGGTGGATGTGGCAGGATCGGGCGCGAGGAGGATGTAGAGCGCAAGCGCAAGGACACCCATCCCTATCCCGATCCAGGTCGACCTGGGTATCAGGCTTACGACCTCGGATCGTGCGACCTGGGTGGCCATGATCCGCACCATGATGCGCGTGTCGATCCCCTCGGGTGTATGAGCGGTCCCGTGCTCAGCGAACAAGGCCCGCAGGGCTTCGTCCGCCTCGTTATCGGTCAGTTTTCGATGAGCGTCCATGCTTCTTCTTTGAGTTCGTCCTGCAAGAGTTCCAATAGGCGCTTCCGAAGGCGATGCAGCTTCACCTTCACATTGGACGCGCTCGATCCGGTCACCGTTACGATCTCCTCGACGCTCAGCTCATTCAAGTAGAAAAGGCTGATGAGGGCGGCATCCTCCGGAGGAAGGCGGTCCATGGCCTTGTTCAACGCGATGCGACGATCGTCGCGTTCCAGACCCTGGTCCGAGGTGGGACCAGGTTCATGGACCATCACCTGCTCCAGGGGGACGGTCGGTGTCCCGTGCTTCCGAAGTTGCGAGATCGCCGTCCGGTAAGCGATGCTGTACAACCAGGTGCTGAACCGGCTCGTACCCTGGAACCGGTCGAGGTGCTGGTAGGCCTTCACAAAGCTGTCCTGGCTGGCCTCTTCCGCTTCTTCCGTGTTCTTCAGGATGCGGAAGCAGATGGTGTGGACCATGTGCTTGTACTGCTGGACTAGCCATGCGAACGCATAGGGGTCCCCGCTCAGGGTCGCAGCTATGGCCTTTTGCTCGGTCACCGGATCAGGCATGGGACGCGCTGTTGGCGATCCCGGTTACGAAGCTGGGCATATCCTTCCGTTCAGCCTGTGCTTCTTCCGGTTTGTAACCGCTTCGAACGAGCCGGCGTCGAATACCCAAACACAACGAAAGCCCGACATACCATGGATAAGCAGGTCCTCATCCCCATCACGCTCTTCGCGACCATCTTCGGTTGCCTCTACATCATCATCATGGCCTGGCACCGGCAACGCATGGCCATGATCGACAAAGGCCTGACACGCGGCGATCTCGAGAAGGGGCGAAAAGGCAGTTCGGCGCTCGCCGTGGGCCTCACCAGCCTGGGATGTGGCGTTGGCCTCGCCATCGGTTGGTCGTTGGATCGGGCGCTCAATGGTGCCATGTGGGGGGACAACCCGCTGCCGTATTTCATCAGCGTGCTCATCTGCGGCGGTCTGGCGCTCGTGTATTATCACCGCACGATCCAGCAAGTGAAACAGTGAGCGTGCTCCGGGTACGGCACCGCGATGTTCCTTTGCGCCTCGATGCGCAGGCTCCGATACCTTCTCCGTTGGTCTGGCGCCATCGTACTATGGACCACCGTGGTCAGCGTGCTGTGGGTGGGTCTTCTTGGCCTTGTCGATCCTCCGGTCACTTGGGTCATGGCCCAGCAAGCCAGGGAACAGAAGGAGTTCACCCGCATCAAGGCCGACCTGGACGAGATCTCGAGGCAACTGCCATTGAGCGTCATCGCCTCCGAGGATCAACGCTTCATGACCCACCATGGCTTTTCATTGGAGGCGATGCGCAAGGCCTTCGAGCGGAACAAGAAGGCCAGGCGCATCAAGGGTGGCAGTACCATCAGCCAGCAGACGGCGAAGAATGTGTTCCTGTGGCCCGGCCGGAACTACCTGCGGAAAGGGCTTGAAGCCTGGTTCACGGTGCTCATGGAGTTGATGTGGACCAAGGAACGGATCCTCGAGGTTTACCTGAACGTGGCGGAGATGGGGAAGGGTGTCTTCGGAGCGGAGGCAGCGGCACAACGATGCTTCAGCCGGCACGCGTCGGACCTTACCCGGGAGCAGGCGGCGCTCATAACGGCGACACTTCCTGCACCACGCCGCTTCAGTTGTTCGAACCCATCGGCCTACATCCGCGGACGCCAGCGCTGGGTGCTGCGCCAGATGTACAACGTGGGGGACGTGTTGGATCCCGAGGTCCTCGCCAGGCGCCGGGAGAAGCTGGAACGGGAGCAGGAACGGAAGAAGGCACGTGAAGCGCGTAGGAAGCGCGCGAACAACAGCTCCTGAGGGTCACTTCGCAGGATCCATGTGGATCTCCACCTGCGTGGGATACGCGAAGGAGAGACCCGCCGCCGCGAAGCGCCGCATCAGTTCAACGTGGATCAGGTTCTGCGTTTCGAAGATGTCCGCGCTCTTCCGGATGTAATAGATGAACAGGATGTTCAACGAGAAGTCCTTGAATGCGGTGAAACAGACCAGCCGTTCCTCCTCCAACCGGTCCTGGTGGTCGTCCACCAGCTTGTTCAGCAGGGCGATCGCCTCTTCCATCTTGGCCGGCGGGGTCTCGTAGATCACGCCCAGCTCATGCCGCACCCGGCGCGAGGGCTCGGCCGTCACGTTCTCCAGGATGCTGTCGGTGAACTTGATGTTCGGCACCACCATGATCGGCCCTTCAAGCGTGCGGATCCGGGTGCTTCGGATCCCCACCTCCAGCACCGTTCCGTCGTAACCGTCCAGCCGCACACGGTCACCCACCCGGAAGGGCTTGTCCGTGAACACGGTGACCCCCCCGAAGATGTTCGCCAGCGTGTCCTTCGCTGCCATGGCCAGGGCCAGCCCGCCGATGCCGATGCCGGCCAAAAGCGCTCCGACATCGTAGCCTGCGTTGTTCAAGGCCACTACGAAGCCCAGACCCCAGAGCAGGATCTTGATGGAGCTGCGCACCGCTGGCAGGAACTGGTTCTGGTCCAGGTCAACATCCCGATCGCTCCGATTCCGCAGCAAGGCACCGATCAAGGTGTCCAGCACGCGTGCAATGGCCCAGGTCACCGCCAGCGCGATCGCGACGTGGAAAACGCGTTCCATCCACTTGTCAACATGCTCGGGCATGGTCAGGCGCTGATACCCCAGGATGAAGGACACCACAGTGATGAGCGTGACGAGTGGACGGCGCAGCGTGCGCACCAGTTCATCATCCACCTGGTTGCTCGTCCGGGCCGCCATCCGACTGAAGACCGTGCCGGCCAGCCAGGACAGGCCTTTGCCGATGAGCCAGCCCACCGCGAGGATCAGCGCCGCCTCGAACCATTGCCCGGGCAGATTGCCCAGGAACCGCTCCTTTTCCGCCCAGTCGATCATCCGTCTACTTTTGAATGCGTGAGTGTTACACGGCGTCAGCGCCAAAACTAACGGCCAACGATGGGAGCGGATACGATGAGCAACGAACGCACCGTGGTGGTGACGGGGGCGGGCAGGGGACTCGGAGCGGCTACCGTGAAGGCGTTGTTGGCCATGCCGTACACAACGGTGGTCGCGGTATCGCGCGACCTGTCGGACATCCTCCGATCGGTCGGGGAGGCTCGCATGCTGATCCCCGTTGAATTGGACCTGCGTGCCCCTGAAGCGGCCGCCGAACTGGTGCGGACGCTGGGAAAGTGTCGGATCCATGCGCTCGTTCAGAACGCGGGCGTCCTGCACAAGGCGGACATGGGAGCGCACCGCAGGCCCCAGTTGGAGGAACTGCTCCTCACGAACGTCATCGCTCCCCTGGAACTCTCCCAGGCGCTGGCGCCGAACCTCATGGGTGACCCCCCTGGCCATATCGTGCACATCGGGAGCATGGGCGGGTTCCAGGATTCGGTGAAATTCCCGGGGCTCGTGGCCTACAGTGCGAGCAAGGCTGCGCTGGCGTGCATGGCCCAGTGTCTGGCCGAGGAGTTCAAGGACAAGGGCATCCGGAGCAACTGCCTCGCGATCGGCTCGGTGGATACGGCGATGTTGCGGGCGGCTTTCCCTGGATTCCGGGCGGGAACGACGGCCGAGGCCATGGGAGCTTACATCGCTGACTTCGCTTTGAACGGACATAACCTGTTCAACGGCAAGGTGTTGCCTGTAGCCACGACAACACCCTGACGGAGCTGGATGAAATATTTCTTGTCTTGGTGTTGCATCTGTGGAAACTCTCCCTACATTTGCAGCCGCTTTCGGAAAAACGTTCTTTGAAGCGCCCTCGGAACGAGGAGGAAAGGTGGGGTCGGACAAGGGGAGTTGAAAAAGTTTTTCAACAAGCGCTTGCAGGTAAATCCGAAGACACTACTTTTGCCGTCCCTCTCGCGGAAACGTCCGCGGTACGAGAGTGTGAAAGACTGAACAAGCTGGAACGGGCCTTGGCCCAGACCATACAGTTCTTTGACTTATTGTCCAATCTGAGAACAGCAGGTGTCCTTGATGATCTGAGGATCAACATGAGAGACCTCGTCAAGAACCAGATCGAACGAACATTTACAATGGAGAGTTTGATCCTGGCTCAGGATGAACGCTAGCGGCAGGCTTAACACATGCAAGTCGAGGGGCAGCGCGGTGTAGCAATACATTGGCGGCGACCGGCGCACGGGTGCGTAACACGTATGGAACTTGCCCTTTACTGGGAGATAGCCCTCCGAAAGGAGGATTAATACCCCATAACAAACGAGGTGGCATCACCTTGTTTTGAAAGCTCCGGCGGTAAAGGATGGCCATGCGCACGATTAGCTAGTAGGTGAGGTAACGGCTCACCTAGGCTACGATCGTTAGGGGGCCTGAGAGGGTTATCCCCCACACTGGTACTGAGACACGGACCAGACTCCTACGGGAGGCAGCAGTGAGGAATATTGCGCAATGGAGGCAACTCTGACGCAGCCATGCCGCGTGCAGGAAGAAGGCGCTACGCGTTGTAAACTGCTTTTAACCGGGAAGAAACCCCAGGACGTGTCCTGGGTTGACGGTACCGGAGGAATAAGCACCGGCTAACTTCGTGCCAGCAGCCGCGGTAATACGAAGGGTGCAAGCGTTATCCGGATTCATTGGGTTTAAAGGGTGCGTAGGCGGAGCGTTAAGTCAGTGGTGAAATCCTGCAGCTCAACTGTAGAATTGCCATTGATACTGGCGCTCTTGAGTGCGCTTGAAGTAGGCGGAATGTGCCGTGTAGCGGTGAAATGCTTAGATATGGCACAGAACACCAATTGCGAAGGCAGCTTACTAAGGCGATACTGACGCTGAGGCACGAAAGCGTGGGGATCGAACAGGATTAGATACCCTGGTAGTCCACGCCGTAAACGATGATCACTCGTCATTGGCGATATACGGTCAGTGACCTAGCGAAAGCGTTAAGTGATCCACCTGGGGAGTACGATCGCAAGATTGAAACTCAAAGGAATTGACGGGGGCCCGCACAAGCGGTGGAGCATGTGGTTTAATTCGATGATACGCGAGGAACCTTACCAGGGCTCGAACGTGCGTTGACAGTCGCGGAAACGTGATCTTCTTCGGACAACGTGCGAGGTGCTGCATGGCTGTCGTCAGCTCGTGCCGTGAGGTGTCGGGTTAAGTCCCATAACGAGCGCAACCCCCATCTCTAGTTGCCAGCGGGTAATGCCGGGGACTCTAGAGAAACTGCCCGTGTAAACGGTGAGGAAGGTGGGGACGACGTCAAGTCATCACGGCCCTTACGTCCTGGGCTACACACGTGCTACAATGGCGAGGAACAAAGGGAAGCTACCGCGTGAGCGGATGCTGATCTCCAAAACTCGTCTCAGTTCGGATCGGAGTCTGCAACCCGACTCCGTGAAGCTGGAATCGCTAGTAATCGCATATCAGCCATGATGCGGTGAATACGTTCCCGGGCCTTGTACACACCGCCCGTCAAGCCATGGAAGCCGGGGGTGCCTGAAGTCGGTGACCGCAAGGAGCTGCCTAGGGCAAAACCGGTGACTGGGGCTAAGTCGTAACAAGGTAGCCGTACCGGAAGGTGCGGCTGGAACATCTCCTTTTTAGAGTAAAGGACAGGTCTCTGTCTTCCGTAGTGATACGGACTTCGACATCGCTGTCTCTCAGTTGGATGATACTTCTTAACGGTATCGCCGTTACCATTCCACATAGTCCTGTAGCTCAGTTGGTTAGAGCGCTACACTGATAATGTAGAGGTCAGCAGTTCAAATCTGCTCAGGACTACCACGGGATAGGCAACGGGGAATTAGCTCAGCTGGCTAGAGCGCCTGCTTTGCAAGCAGGAGGTCATCGGTTCGACTCCGATATTCTCCACGATGCCACTTCACCAGCGTCTTCCAACGCGACTGAAGTGGCGGCCCATCCAAGGGCACCGTTCTTTGACATGTTGTTGGACAGACAAGAATAGACCGAGTGATCGGTCCACCGAGCAATTAAGATCTTGAGCAGATCGAAAAGTTACTAAGGGCGTACGGTGGATGCCTTGGCTCTCAGAGGCGATGAAGGACGCGATAGGCTGCGATAAGCCACGGGGAGGTGCATAATGACCTGTGATCCGTGGATCTCCGAATGGGGCAACCCAGCTGGTTGAAGACCAGTTATCCTGAAAAGGAAGCATACCCAGGGAACTGAAACATCTAAGTACCTGGAGGAAAAGAAAACAAGTAGTGATCCCCCTAGTAGTGGCGAGCGAACAGGGGACAGCCCAAACCGGAAGCGTTTCGGCGCGGCCGGGGTTGTAGGACCACAACGTGGACTCAGTATGTGTAGTGGAACCCTTCTGGAAAGTTGGACCATAGCGGGTGACAGTCCCGTACACGAAATGCATACTGTACCTAGTGGTATCCTGAGTAAGGCGGGACACGTGAGATCCTGTCTGAATCTGCCAGAACCATCTGGCAAGGCTAAATACTGCTGAGAGACCGATAGCGAACCAGTACTGCGAAGGAAAGGTGAAAAGCACCTCGAACAGAGGAGTGAAATAGACCCTGAAACCGTGCGCCTACAAGCGGTCGGAGCCCCTTC
>JAKQEI010000003.1 GCA_029573495.1 Bacteroidota bacterium
GGCCTGATGGATAAGCAACGGGATTACCGCGTTCGTATCGACGAGACCCACCACATCCACAAGCTGGATGCACCAAGCGGCACGGCCATCACCCTGGCGCGCGACATCGACCTGAAGACCGGGAGGTATGCGGGGTATGCGCTCGAGGAGCATGGACAGTTACAGGGACAGGAGCAGGTGCAGGGGCCGGTGGTCATCCGCAGCGAACGCACAGGGGAAGTGACCGGGACGCACACGGTGACCTGGACCGGACCGAACGACCGCATCGTGATGACGCATGAAGCATTCGATCGCGGTGGATTCGCGCTGGGTGCGGTGGTAGCCGCCGAGTGGATCAAAGGCCGGAGCGGGTTGTTCACGATGGATGATGTGCTGGATGAGGTGTAGGAGTAGTGGGCAGTGGGCAGTGGGCAGTAGGCAGTATGCAGTAGGCAGTAGGCAGTAGGCAGTATGCAGTTGACAGTTGGCAGTTGGCAGTAGGGCCCCATCCATCCGTTGCCCAGACCGCTGGTACGGGCCTTCACAGCATTTCACGTTCACCAAGGTCCCCACGTCGGCCCTAAGTCGCACCTTCGCTGTCCGCCAACAGACGCCATGATCCCTTACCTCTTCCTGTTCGCCTATTTCGCCGTGCTCCTCGCCAGCCTGTGGAAGCTTTTCCAGAAGGCCGGGAAACCCGCCTGGGCCGGCTTCGTTCCGGGTTATAACATCCTCGTGTGGCTGAAGATCACCGGCAAGCCCTGGTGGTGGATCTTCCTCTTCCTGGTGCCGGGCGTGAACCTGCTCATGTTCATCATCATGAACGTGAACACCAGCATCGTGCTGGGCGAGCGCGAGCTGAAGGACCATGTGATCATGACCTTCGTGCCCTGGGTGAAGCTGCCGCAGACGGTCTTCGCGAACAACAGCTACGTGGGGCCGATCCCCGCAGGGGAACGCAAGCGTGGTTTGCTGGGGCAATGGGGCGATGCCATCCTTTTCGCCGTGATCGTGGCCACGGTGTTCCGCACCTTCACCTTCGAGGCCTTCACCATCCCCACCCCTTCCATGGAGAAGAGCCTGCTGGTGGGCGACTATCTCTTCGTGAGCAAATTGAGCTATGGACCGCGCCTGCCGATGACGCCGGTCACCTTCCCCTTCACCCACCACACCATGCCGCTCACGGCGAGCACGCCCTCCTTCGTCACCTGGTTCAGCCAGCCCTACCGACGCCTTCCCGGCTTCGGCTCCCCGGAACGTGGCGATGCGGTGGTCTTCAACTTCCCCGAAGGTGACACCGTGGTGGCCAACTTCCAGAACCAGAGCTACTACCAGCTGGTGCGTAACTATGGCCGCGAGAAGATCCACGATCCGCGCTTCCGCATGTTGAACATGGTGGACGGGCAGGTGAAGCAGGTCCCCACGGGCGGCATCCTCGTGCGTCCGTTGGACAAGAAGGAGAACTACATCAAGCGCTGTGTGGCCATCGCGGGCGATTCGCTGGAGGTGCGCCACGGCACGGTCTACGTGAACGGCAAGGAACAACCGCTGCCCCCGGATGGACAGATGGCGTACGAACTGGAGCTGCGTGCCCGCTTCAACGAGAAGCGGCTGAAGGAACTGCTCGACATCAGTCCGGAGGACATCAGCCCGAGCGAGAATGGCGGCGTCTCCATCCCGCTCACGACCGCGGCGGCGGAGAAGATGAAGGGGTTTGACAACGTGGTGAGCATGACACGGCAGGACCATCCACGCGGCTACCAGTCGGAATACGCGCGTCTCCCCTACTTCCCGAACCATCCGTACTACGATTGGACGGAGGACAACTTCGGCCCGATCTACCTGCCGAAGAAAGGCGCCACCGTGCAGTTGAACGAGCGTGTGTTGCCCCTTTATGAACGCGTGATCCGCGTGTATGAGCACAACGACCTGGAGGTACGCGACGGGCAGATACTCATCAACGGACAGCCGGCGTTGAGTTACACCTTCAAGCAGGACTACTACTGGCTGATGGGTGACAACCGCCATCGCTCACAGGACAGCCGCTTCTGGGGCTTCGTGCCGCACGACCATGTGGTGGGCAAGGCGGTGCTGGTGTGGTTCACGAAGGACCCGCACACGGGCATCCGTTGGAAACGCCTGTTCACCGTGGTGAAGTAGGAATTCCGTCCAAGGTCGTTCGATGGAAGGGATGGAACAGACCAAGGATGTGGCGAGCGCGCCGAAGCCCACCGGCTTCATCAACCGACTGTGGCGCAATGAATGGTTGAGGGCCTTCGTGCTGGCCTTGCTTGTACTGGTCCTCGTGCACGCGTTCGTGGCGCGCTGGGTGATCGTGGAGAGCACGAGCATGTTCGCCACCTTGAAGCCGGGTGATCTGGTGCTGGTGCAGCGCTGGCCATTATGGACGGGGTTATCCCGCGGGGATATCGTGGTGTTCCGCGACCCTTTGAAGGATGATGTGAGCATGGCTCGCCGCCCCTTATTGGTGAAGCGTATCGCCGGCATGCCAGGTGATCGTGTGGAACTGAAGCGTGCCGAACTGCTCGTGAACGGTCGCCCGCAACGGAGCACGGTGCACGCGACCCAGGCCTATCTGGTCCGCCTGCGCAACGAAGCCTTTGCCGACAGCTTACTGATCCACCTCGGCCTGCCCACCCGCATGCGCCAGCCCGGACGGTCCTTTCTGGAACTGCCATTGAACGAGGAACTGGCGGACCAGGTGGTGCGGCTGCCCTACGTGATCAGCGCGGACAAGCTTGGCCTCGCCTCAGGAGCGAAGCGGCACCTCTTCCCCTTCAGCCCCCGCTATCCTTGGAACGGTGATGACTTCGGCCCGATCCAGGTGCCGCGCAAGGGTGATACGCTGCATATCAATGTGGACAACCTGCCGCTCTACGACCGGTTGATCAGCCATTACGAAGGGCACCGGCTGGGTGTGGACAGGAACAAGCTGACCATCGATGGTTCTCCTTTGACGGACTATGTGGTGCAACAGGATTACTACTTCGTGCTCGGCGACAGCCGTCACCACAGCGCCGACTCCCGCTACTGGGGCTTCGTACCGGCCGACCACCTGACCGGTCGTGCGAGCCTGCTGCTTTGGGGCAACGGCATCGGTGGTTCACGCAGTGGCCGGGACTGGTCCTCCTTGCAACGGTAATTTTGTACCATGATGCGAGCGGCTGGTGCGTGTTCTTTGGTGCTCCTGTTGATGGGCTGCGGGGGAACCAGGCAGGACGAATTGTGCGAAGCGGTGTTCGAACCCTATCCGGACATGATCTCCGGGCGGGCACGGACCTCCTTGAACAGCACCTACCTCGATGGCATGGCCTTGTACAGTGCGGGTGATTACGCGGGTGCGCGTGACAGCATCGAACGTTTCCTGCGCATCCAACGTGCGGACCTCACGGGTTACATCTACCTGGCCTCGGCCTACCTGGCCCTGGGAGATCCGGACAAGGCCGAGTTGCAACTGGACCATCTGGAGCGTGGCAACAACCTGCATTACGACGACCAGATCAGCTGGTACACGGTGGTCTGCTGGGTATGCGGCGGGCAATTTGCGCGTGCACGCAAGGGTGCCACGCGCATCGCTGAGGGGCCATCGCACACGTACCGAGCAGAGGCCAAGCGCCTTCTGAAGCTTCTGCCGGAATCCCCGGGGCACGAATGACCGGTCTTGTCGATCGGTTGCAGCGCAGGCTTGCTGGGCCGCTGCCCGGACACGACCGCTTCCTGGAGCTGAGCGGCTATAAAAGACCCGACCTCGAGCGTGCACGCGCGATGGATCCGCCACCGCGCGAGAGCGCTGTGCTGGCCCTCCTCTACCCGAAGGAAGAGGTGCCCCATCTTCTGCTGATGGTAAGACCGACCTACGATGGCGTGCACAGTGGTCAGATCGCCTTTCCGGGCGGGAAGCGGGAACCGGGGGATGTGGACCTGCGCCACACGGCCTTGCGCGAATTCCAGGAGGAGACGGGAGCGGCCACGGGAGAGGTGCGCCTGCTCGGCAGCTTGAGCCCTGTGTACATCCCGCCGAGCCGGATGCTGGTGACACCCTATGTTGGTCATGCCCCGGTGATCGGCCCATGGCGCCCTGACCCGGCCGAGGTCGCACGGCTGCTCGAAGTTCCGCTCACGCTGGTCCTGCGCGAGGACATCCTGAAGCGGCGTGCGCAGTTCATCCAGGTGATGGGTCGCGAAGTGGAGATCCCCTACTACGACCTCCTGGGCGAGGTGGTATGGGGCGCCACTGCCATGATGATCGCCGAGCTACGCGAACTGCTCCACGACGACGCCGAGTTCAGCCAGTAGGGCCGCGTTCGGTCGCATTCCCTTCGCATCGGCGCTGTACGCAGGCAGCAGACGACGTACGAAGTACATGTCGATCCTACCCTTGTTCTTCGCCTCCACCTGGCCGCGGTGCTCGCACTCGAAGTAGTCCTTCACGAGGCCGTAGGTGGTGCCGCTGATGTTGACCTCGCCCGGAGCGCCGCTGCTCTCCATCCGGCTGGCGGTGTTCACGGCGTCGCCCCAGATGTCATAGGCGAACTTGCGCTTGCCCACCACGCCGGCCACCACGGGTCCACTGTGCAGGCCGATGCGCAGGGTCCACGGCTGCTTGCCGGCCGCCAGGTGCTCCTTGTGCCATTCGTTCATGATGGCGTTCACCTCCATGGCCGCCATCACGGCCTTCACCGCGTGATGCGGATCGGCCTTCGGCACCCCGCATGCGCTCATGTAGCTGTCGCCGATGGTCTTAATCTTCTCGATGCCGTAGCGACCGATCACCTCATCGAAGCGGATGAAACAATCGTCCAGTTCGTTCACCAGTTGCTCCGGGGTCATCTTCTCCGCCATCTGCGTGAAGCCCTTCATATCGGTGAACATCACCGTCACCTGATCATACCTGCGGGCGGTGGCCTTGCCCTTCTCCTTCAGTTCGTCGCTCACCTCCTTCGGCAGGATGTTGAGCAGGAGGTCCTCGATACGCACCTTCTGTCCTTCGATCTCCTTGCTCTGGGCCACCACCTCGGCGGTGCGCTCCTCCACCTTGCGTTCCAGGATGAGGTTGCGCATGCGGAGCTGACGTTCGCGCACCTTGATGTAGCTGAAGAGCGCGATGCTGATGGCCAGGATGAGGGCGGTGTAGAACCACCAGCTGCGGTACCACGGCGGCAGGATGGTGAACTCCAGCTCGGCGTGTGGATCGCTCCAAAGTCCGGTGCGGTCCATGGCCTTCACCTGGAAGGTATAGCCGCCGGGCGGCAGGGCCGGATAATACGCGTCCGTCTCGGTGGTGATGGGCTGCCAGTCCTCATCGAGGCCCTTCAGCTGGTACATGTAGCGCACGGCACCTGGATCGCTGAGGGAGACGCTGCTGTACGCGATCCGCACGTTGCGGTCGCTGTGGCTGAGCTTCACCTCCTGCATGGGTCGGTCCTCGAGGTTCACCTTCCAACCACGGATCGCCACGAGCGGTGGTACGGAGCGTTCGGCGCCCTTCTCGCTGCCCACGCGTGTGGCGCCGTTGGCCGTGCCGAACCAGAGGTCGCCGTTCTTGGTGGTCCACACGGCGTTGGGCTTCACCTCGATGCCCGTGAAGCCGGCGCGTTCGGTGAAGGCCACGAACCCACCCTTCTTCGGCCGCCACTTGTTGAGGCCCTTGTTGGTGCCGATCCACACATGCCCGAATTGGTCGCGGCCAAGCGCCTTGATCGTGTTGCTCAAGAGACCCTCCGCCTCGGTGAAGCGCTGGACCTCCTTCCCGTTCTCCAGCACGACAATGCCCTGCCCTTCGGTTCCCACCCATAGGCGGCCATCGTCATCCTGCACGAAGGAAGTGGCGGTGAAAGAGCGACCGAGGTCGATATGCTTCGCCTGGCCGTTATCGATGCGTGTGATACCGTGGACGGTGCTGCCCACCCAAATGCTGCCCTTCTTGTCACGGAAGATGGCCACGACATGGTTGCCTGCGAGCCCATCATCCTCCGTGATGAACGTGGGCGGCGTGCCGGAGCCGGGGAGATAGCGACGAAGGCCGTTCAAGCCTCCCACCCAGATCTCGCCGGATTGCCCCACCTCGAGCGCCGTTACCTTGCCTTCGGCCAGGGTGCCGGACAGTTCGATGTCGCCGGTCACGCGGTCCGTGCGGGGGTCATAACGCAACAAGCCACCGTGGTCCGTCCCGATCCACATGTAGCCCTTGTCATCCTCGCGAAGGCAGCGGATGAAATTGTCGGTGAGGGCTCCCTGCTGAGCGGTGATGGTGCGCACTCCTCCCCTGCCATCACGCCCGGAAAGGATGACGATACCACCGTTCGTTCCGAACCAACTGCGCCCGCCGTCGTCCTCGGCCACGGCCCATACCTGCGGGTCGGTAAGTCCATCCTCCGTCCCGAAGCTCACGAACCGATCGCCTTTGAAGATGTCCAAGCCATTGTCGTTGGTGCCGATCAGCAGGTTCCCCTCCCGATCACGACCGATGCACCGGATGAAGGTGCTATGCAGACCGTTGGCCTTGCTGAAGCTGCGAACCCCGTCCTTGCCGATCAGCGATACCCCTCCATCAATGGTGCCTACCCAGATGCGGCCTTCATTGTCCTCACCGAAACAGTACACCGAACCACTTCCCAATCCATTCGCCGGTGAGAACTGGACCACCTTGCCCCCCTCGAGTTTGAAGGCACCACCACCACGGGTCGCCAGCCATATGGCCCCTCGGCTGTCCTGATGGATGTTGTTGCATGAGAACAGTTCCTGCCACCCGGGCAGCTTAAGTTCCACGAAACGATCCTTGCCCGGCTCCAGGGCCCGGAGTGTCCCACGATCCTCGACCACGCAGATCCGTCCATCCGAGAGGCTCACGATGTTCAGGAGCACCTGTTCCACACCATTGTCCTCAGCGAACCGGATGGCATCTATTCGATCGCCTTCCTCGGGTACTTCCTTGAACTTGAACGCACCATGACCGGCGGTGCAAGCCCAGATCGCACCATCCTGATCCTGCACAAGACCGGTGATGGCACTGTGCATGTCCGAGCCGAGGTGGTACGCTCTGAAACGACTGCCGTCGTAATGGGTGATCCCACCGTCGAGGTGTCCGACCCAGAGATGTCCGTTCTTGTCGAGCAACAGGGAACGACCACCGTTCGGTGCGACGCCTTCCTGTGTGCCATGGTTCACGACGTTATTGCCGTCGTAACTGGCAAGACCGGCCTCCGTGCCGATCCACACGAGCCCGTAGCCATCCTGCAGGGTCGCATAGACCTTGGATGCAGGCAATCCCTCCTGCACCCCGATATTCTCGAAGAAGTAGCGTTGGCCGTGCGCTGTGGCCGCGAGCAATAGCGCGCAGCTGAGCAGCAGACGGGTCATCAGCGTCCCCTTCCGGCGGGGCAGGTCCATTCCGCGAAGGGTCGATCGCATCGGTCGGTCTATCGGGTCAGTTCGTAGAAGGAGGCATCGCTGCCGGCGGCATCGGACACCACCACGGTCTTGTCTACGCTCTCGCTGTAGTTCTGCATCTGGGCCTTCAGCGATCCGTAGTTGAAATAGCTGTAGATGTCATCCTTGCGCGCATCCACCGGCACCCAGTAGGCCTTGCCGCCCACCGACTTGCCGTGCCCGGAGTACCAGACTAAAATGGTGCTCACCTTGTTCGTGCGCACGAGGTCGCGCAGTTCGATGTTGAAGAAACGGTCGAACTGTTCCTTGGTGAGGTTCTTCTTGTTGATGGTGCGTGATACGGAGTAGTTGGCGAAAGCCTTCTGCATCTTGGCCGCATCGCCACCGCCCACCGCCGGGAAATTGCGGTAGTTGGAATTCTCGATGTGGATGACCCAGGTGGTACCCGTGCGCGAATTGGTCGATGCGGATGACGAGGGCGTGGACGCAGTGGCTGTTTCCGCTGGCTTCAATACGGGAGCCGGGGTCTTCCGGGCAAGGGCGAAGACCTGGTCGGCACTGTTGCCGTACTGGTCCTCGGCGTGGACGGTGAAGTGGTCCTTGCCCTTCACATCCACCTTGATGCTGAACTCCGGGTTCACCTGGTCCGGAGCATAGCTCGCGTTCACCCCGTCCACCGCAATGAGGCGGATGGGCGAGCCATCCGTTACGCGACCTTCCACGAACACGCTCTCCTTGTCCGCATCGATGGTGATGGTCCGGTCCGCGGCGGCCACCGGAGCCGTGAGCGCGATGACCGGAGGAATGCCCTCGCTGCGTTCCACGCGCAGGACGGTGGAGGTGAAGTTGTCGTACACATCAACGGCCTGCACCACCAGTTCCCTGTCCGCCGGCCCCCATGGGATCACGGCGAAGAACTGCGGGTCCTTCTCTTCCGGGTCGTATTGCGCCACCGTGCCGTTCACCGTGATGGTCTTGAGCAGGCTGCGGTCCAGGATGTGGCCGCTCACCTTGAGATGCAACAGGGAGGCTGATACCTGCGCCACGCTGTCGCGGCTGAAGGGTTCGACCACGGTGAGGCGGGGAGTATCGCTCTCGCGGTTCATCTCGAACACCTGGTGTGCGATCCGCGCCCTGGACTCCTCGATGCGTTTGCGGTCGTCGATGGTGTAGACGGTGTTCCCTTCCATCTCCTTCTGCGCGTGCTCCAGGTCCTTGAGGGCCCCGTCCATGTCCAGGTTGGCCTCCTTGCATTCCGCACGGAGCAACAGCACCTCCACATCCTTGGGATCCTCGATCAGGATCCGGTTCAGATCGTTCACCGCGTTCTGGTGTTGACCGAACCCGTGGTAGTACCTGGCTCGTTGCAGGTAGACCGCCCGATCCATACGACCGAGGGCCACACAGCGGCTGATGTCGTCGATCGCCTTGGCGTATTCCTTCTGTGCCGCGTAGGCCTTGCTACGCCAGAAGAGGGCGTCGGTGCTCTGCGGGTTCAGCTCCAGGGCCAGCCGGCACTTGTCGATGGCCTTCTCGAGGGTCCGCATCTGCATCGTGGGACCGGTGTATCGATCGTAAAGGGCCAGCTGCACCTCCGCCTGCGCGATGTAGGCTGGTTCATACAGGTGGTTCCACTCGATCACCCGGTCCAGGTCGCTCTCCGCGGTGGAATAATCACGGAGCGCGGCCCGCACGATGCCGCGCAGGTAGTAGGTATCCGTGGTACCCTTCAGATCCACAGCGGCATCCGCGGAAGATCCGGCACAATCCAGATCGCCAAGCTTCAGGCACGCGCGGATCCTGGCTTGCAGAGCCTGCATGTTCCTGGCATCCTTCTTCAGCGCATCCTCCGCCAGACGTCGGGCCACGGCGGGACTGTCCACCTCCAGGTAGGCCATGGCAGCGGCGGCGCCGAAGTCACCGTCCTCAGGTACGAGCTGCGCGATCCGCATGCGGTCCTGGGCCGCGGCCAACTTATGACCGAGCAGTTCATTCACCTCGGCTCGCGCCTGATAGGCCTTCACGAGCTTGGGGTCGACCGAGATGGCGAGCCCGTACTTCTCCAGCGCCTGCTCCAACTGGCCATCCTTCCGAAAGGCGTCCCCTTCCTTCAGGAAGGACTTCCCGCCTTGCGCGCAGAGGAATTGGACCGTCCCGATGGCCAGTATGACGAGGAAGGAGCGCAGGTGCATCATGGAGAGTGGGAAGCGAAAATAGGGCCGAAGGGCTATGCCTACTAACCCGCCACCAGAATGACGACAAGGCCGGTCCAGATGAACAGGCCGGCCATGGTCTGCTGGAAATGATCCCCTTCCCTCCAGATCCTTCTGAACGGCCGTCCCCGCCAGAGCGACCAGCCGAGCACCGTACCAGGGAAGTGGACCACCGGCCAGATCACCCGAACGACCAGACCATCCCACAGGAACTGGCCAACGGCAGCACCGATGAGCTCAGCAAGGACCTCACCAAGCGGCATGCGGGCGGGTGACTATTCGCTCTTCGCGAAGTGCGCCATCACTTCCGGGGTGACGCCCGTGG
Source organism: Bacteroidota bacterium (assembly GCA_029573495.1). Classification (GTDB taxonomy): domain Bacteria; phylum Bacteroidota; class Bacteroidia; order Flavobacteriales_F; family PHOS-HE28; genus PHOS-HE28. The sequence continues at coordinate 9,928 of JAKQEI010000003.1, forward strand.
TGCTGAACCCGCCGTCATGGAACAGGTTCTGCATGGTCACATACCGTGTCAGATCGCTGAAGAGGGAGATGCAATACGCTGCGCAGGCTTCAGCAGGAGCGTTACCGAGCGGGCTCATCTCCTGGGCGAAGCCGAAGAAGCCGTCGAAGCCCTTGATCCCGGCGCCAGCGGTGGTCATGGTGGGACTCTGGCTCACGGTGTTCACCCGTACCTTCTTCTCCTTCCCGAGCCGGTAGCCCCAGCCACGTGCGATGGACTCCAGCAGGGCCTTGGCGTCGGCCATATCGCCGTAATCCGGGAACACCCGCTGGGCGGCGATGTAGCTGAGCGCCACCACACTGGCTCCTTCGGACAGGCCATTGAGCTTGTGGGCGGCCTGGAGCATCCGGTGGAAGCTCATGGCGCTCACATCGAGGGTCTGCTTATACCACTCGTAGTTCAGGTCGTCGTACTTCCGCCCCTTGCGCACGTTGGGGCTCATGCCGATGCTATGCAGTACGAAGTCGACCGGACCACCGAGGGCAGCCTGTGCTTCCTTGAAGAGCTGCTCCAGGTCGGCGTCATTGGTGGCATCGGCCGGAACGACCTTGGAGCCCGTACTCTCGGCCAGCTTGTTGATCTCGCCCATGCGCATGGCCACGGGCGCGTTCGAGAGGACGAAGGAAGCCCCCTCGGCGTGAGCCAGTTGCGCCACCTTCCAGGCGATGCTTTGTTCGTTGAGGGCACCGGTGATGATGCCACGTTTCCCTTTCAACAGTCCGTGAGCCATGGTGAATGATCGTGGGCGGTGAAGATAGCCG
>JAKQEI010000252.1 GCA_029573495.1 Bacteroidota bacterium
GTGAAGAAGTTCCAGTACGACATCTGGGGCGATACGGTGAATACCGCCAGCCGCATGGAATCGTCGGGAGAGGTCGGCAAGGTCAACATCAGCGAGGCGACGTATGAGATGGTGAAGGAGGCCATGAAGGAAAAGGATGTGAAGGAGGTAGTGGATGGGCACAACACGCAACACGCAACCCGTCAATATGCAACTGGGCCTGCACTCACCTTCACGCCACGTGGCAAAGTCCAGGCCAAGGGCAAGGGCGAGATGGAGATGTACTTCGTGGAGCCCTCCGCGTGAAGTGAGCAGACCAATAAGCAGAGCGGTGAGCGCTCCATGGCGACAGGTCTCGGCAATAGACCGTATCATTAAGCGATGAAACAGTCCACCGATCTGGAGCAACTGCGCACCTTGTGCAACGGGGACACCGGGCGGATGAAGCGCTACATCGGCATGTTCCTGCAGGGCACGCCACCGGCCCTCGAACAGTTGCGAAGCGACCTGAACACGGGTGACCTCGAAAGCCTGGCGCGCAACGCGCATGGCTTGAAGCCACAGGCGGCCTACATGGGTGCAACAGCGCTGAAGGAAGGTCTCGAACGATTGGAACAGGCGGCAAGGTCCGGTGGACCGACCGAGGCTGCCGCCGCCTTGGATGAATGTGCGAGGATCCACGCCGCCGTTGTCAACGACCTGAACGCCGCGCTGGACGAGCTCTGACCGGACCGACAGCGATGTTCCGTCGATCAGCCTCCCCGCCCCGAACGAGAACGACCTCGGTCCTGATCGCCCTGGTCCTTTGCGGGCATGTCCTGGGCCAACCCACTTCGCGCCTGCTCGCGCTCGTCCGCAGCGATTCGCTGGACCAGGTGGAACGTGTTCGTCTGTGGTGTGAGCTGCTGGGTCCACGCACCGTGGACCGCGAAGTGATCATCCAGGACCCACAGGTCCGTTCGGCCCTCGCCGATACCGCGCAGGATGCCACCTTGTCCTGGCTGCTGGCCGCGGCGGTGCAGCGCGTCCATGGCCGGCTGGACAGTGCCCTGGTCCTCCTCGGCCGCGCGGAGTCCTCCTTGAGGTCCGACAGTGATGAGCGTATCCGTGCGGCGGTGTTCCTGGATCAGGCCAGCATCCTCAGCATCACGGGCGATCAGGCCACCGCCACCAGACGGTTCTACACGGTACTACCCACCCTGCAGCGCCGAGGCCCTGTGCTCGACCTGGCAGCGGCATACAATGGCCTCGCTTTCATCTTTCGGTTCCAGGAACAGTTCGACGAAGCGCTGAAGTACTATGATCTCGCCATGGACCTTGCCGATTCCATCGGTGATCCTTACACCCGCAGCTCCGCCCTGCGCGGAAAGGCGGGGATCCTGATGGAGCAGGGCCAGGTGGATGAAGCGGAGGTGATGTACCGCGAGGCCATGTCCCTGGTGGAGCATCCGAAGGTGGAGGCGGTGCTGCGCACCGAACTGGCCAACATCATGGTGCTGCGCGGCCAGTTCGCCAGGGCCCTCCCCGAATTCTTGACCGCGCTCGAGCTGTTCGAGGCGGCGAACAACCTCACCTGGAGCAGCTACCTCTGCTCCCGGATCGCCGACACCCGGTCCCAGATGGGTGATCCGCGGGGTGCACGATCCTATGCCGAGAAGGGGCTGCGGATCGCCACCCGGAACGGCCTGCGGAAGGAGCAGCTCGACAACCTGCTCATGCTCCCGAAGATCTGCGCCGCCATGGGCGATTGGAAGGAGGCCCTTACCTACTCCAAGGCATTCGCCGTGGCCGACGACAGCCTGCGCAACGATGTGATATCCACCGAACTCGCCCAATTGGAGGTGCGGCTGCACGAACAACGGGACAGCCTTGTGCGGGCCGAGCGCGAGGAGAAGGACCGCCTGATCCACGAAGCGGGTGTCGCCAGGGCCTCTGACGAGCGGAAGCTCATGCTGCTCCTCAGCTGTGGCGTGCTGGTCCTCATCGGTGGCCTCTGGCTGCGGTTGCGCAGGGTGCGCCGGATACGGCTGGAACTGGCGCGCGACAATGCCGCCATCGACCAGGCGAAGCAGTGCGCCGAAAGGTCCGAGCGGGTGAAGGACCAGTTCCTCGCGAACATGAGCCATGAGATCCGCACGCCCATGAACGTCATCATGGGCATGACCGCGAGTTTGAAGCGTACGGAACACCTGCCCGAACAGGAACGCTACCTCAACGCCATCGCCCAGAGCTCGGACAACCTGCTCGTCATCCTCAACGACATCCTTGACCTCGGACGCCTTCAGGATGGGGACATCGTGCTGGATGCGGTTCCCTTCGATGTGCGGAAGGTGGTGGACGATGTGTTGGAGGTGATGCACTTCAAGGCCGAGGAGAAGAAGCTCGCCTTGAAGGGAGAGGTGGATCCGGATGTTCCCGCAGTGGTGGTCGGCGACCCCGCGCGCTTGAACCAGGTGCTCCTGAACCTCGTGGGGAACGGCATCAAGTTCACGGAGGTCGGCGGCGTCTCGGTGACCGTTTCACTGGGAACCCTGGAGAACGGGGTGGCCCATCTGCGGTTCACGGTAGTGGACACGGGTATCGGCATCGCACCGGAACGACAGGAGCGGATCTTCGAGGAGTTCACGCAGGCCTACAGCGACACCACACGGAAGTACGGTGGCACCGGGCTGGGCCTCACCATCACCAAGCGTCTGGTGGAGATGCAGAACGGAACGGTAACGCTCCAAAGCGCCAGGGACCAGGGAAGCACCTTCATCCTGGACATCCCCTACCCGGTCGCGCCGGAGGGCTCGGTCACCAAGGAAGGGTCCACGGCGAACGGCAAGACCGCGCTTGAAGGCCTGCACATCCTGCTGGCCGAGGACAACGCGTTCAACGTGATGGTGGCCCGCGACGAACTGGAGGACATGATACCAGGCGTACACATCGAAGTGGCCACGAACGGTCGGGAGGCGGTGGAGATGGTGGAGCGATCGACGTTCGACCTGGTGCTGATGGACATCCAGATGCCGGAGATGAACGGCTACGAAGCCACCGCCGCGATCAGGAAGCTCGGTGGTGCGAAGGCCCGCATACCGATCATCGCGATGACGGCGAACGTGCTGGAAAGCGAGGTTGAGCGGAGCGTGCAGGCCGGAATGAACGGATTCGTGCCCAAGCCGTTCCGTCGCGCGGACCTGATGGAGCGGATCACCCAAGCGCTGGCCGGAAGATGATGTACCCGTTCGGCATCGGAGGTGTGCGCCTGGTCTGCATGGTCGCGGTCATCCTGTGGGCTTCAGCCCCGCTAAAGGCGCAACCACGTACACCCGACCTGGCACAGGACACCACCTATGCGCATGAGATGCTCGACCGCGCTGACCAGGTCCTCGAGCTGTGGCAGTTGGATTCCGTGACGCACTACGCATCGCTCGCCAAGGCCAGACTCCTGCCGCTCGTGAAGGACAAGGCGTTGATGAAGGACCCCGCCATGCGACATAGGCTCCTCGCCCTCAAAGCCCGAAGCCTCGACCTGCTCGGCCATGTCGAACGCCGGATCAATGACCTGTCGGCCCTGGACGAGGCGCTTGCCATCTACACCGAGCTGGGTGACCTGCACGGTCAGGCCCTCGTGCACATCCATTACTCCGCCCGCTACAACACCATCGGCGACCCGATCAAGGAGATCGAGCACAAGCGGATCGCCATCGACCTGTTCGAGCGCAACGGTGATCAGCAGGAGGCGGCACACTGGTCGAACAGCCTGGGCGAGAGCTACCGGATCCTGGGACATCCGTCCACGGCGCTGGAATACCACCTGCAGGTCCTGCCCATCCTGCAAGCGATGCAGGACTCGGCGGAGATCGCCTTCACCTACATCCTGATCGGTGCTGTGCATCGTTCCACGCAGCAGTGGTCAGGTGCGTTGAGCCACTTCCATATCGCGCGGCGCAAGTACGAGGAGTTGCACGACACCTTGGGGACCGCGATGTCCTACAACGACCTGGGTACGGCCTGGTTCGGGAGCGGCGACCTGGACTCGGCCTTGTACTGGCACCGGAAAGCGGCGGACCTGCGGGCACGGGTGAAGAACTTTCACGGCCTTGCCCACTCGTTGCGGTATACGGCCGAGATCTACGCCAGCCAGCGGCGCTATGATGAGGCCATCGCCGCGTACAAGCTGGCAGCCGAGAACTACCAGCGCGTACCCTCCTACTCCCAGGTGGCCCAGGCCTGGGGATCCATCGCCCGCATCCAGATGAACCGGAACCTACCGGACTCGGCCCTCGCCTCCATCACGCACGCACTTGACCTCCTGCAACGGTACAATGAGGCCAAGTTCGCCTTCCTCCTGTACCGGCAGCTGGGCGAGATCCACCTCTTCCGGGGGGAGTTCGATGCGGCGCGGCGGTCCTATGAGCGCGCTTTGAGCATCGCCCGGGAGAGCAGCAGCGTGGAAATGGAAGTGAGTGTGACCAGGGAGCTTTCGGAGCTGCATGAGACGCAGGGTGATCACCGGAACGCGTACAACTACCACCACGCCTACCTGGCCGCACGAGACTCGTTGCGAAGCCGCTCGAGCAAGTCTGAGGTGCTGCGGCTGATGCTGGAACACAATGCGGAACAGGCAAAAGCGGAGAAGGAGCGCGACGACGAGGCCCGACGGTTGGAGCAGCAGGCGGAGCTGGGATCGGCAGAGCGCCAGAAGCAGCTGTACATGGCCGGCGGAGGGATCCTGGTCCTGCTGGCGGTCGGTCTCGTAGGGCGCCTGCGATTCTCCGCACGCAGCAGACGAGCCCTGCAGCGCAAACAGCGTGATCTCGAACGCGCCAAGCAGCGCGCGGAACAGAGCGAGAAGTTCAAAGAGCGTTTCCTCGCCAACATGAGCCACGAGATCCGCACGCCGATGAACGCCATCATGGGCATGACGACGATCATGCGCCGCAATGCGCACCTGCCCCACCAGGAGGTCTACCTCAGCGCCATCGCCCAGAACTCGGAGAACCTGCTGCACATCATCAACGACATCCTCGATCTGAGCAAGCTCGATGCCGACCGATTGGAATTGGAGCGAACGGCGATGGATCCGCTGGAGGTCGTGCGATCGATCCTCGATGATCTGGGACCGCGCGCAGCGGCGAAGGGGCTCAGCCTGCGATCGGAGGTCGAAGACGACCTGCCACGGTCGGTGCTCGGCGATCCCACACGCCTGCGCCAGCTGCTCATGAACCTCGCCGAGAACGCGGTCAAGTACACGCGCGAAGGCCATGTGGACATCACGGTGTCGGCAGGCCCGATCACCACCGACGGGATGTCCATTGTCTTCGCCGTCAGTGACACCGGCCCCGGCATCCCTCCCGAGCGCATGGACTCGATCTTCGAGGAGTTCAACAAGGCCTATGCGTACAGCGATGGGCACGGGCGCTACGGCGGAACGGGGCTTGGCCTCGCCATCAGCAAGCGACTGACCGAACTGCATGGCGGCAAGTTGACCGTCGAGAGCAACCTGGGCTCAGGCACCACCTTCACGGCGATCATCCCGTATGCGGTCGTTGTGCGGGAGGAAGAGCCCTTGGAGGAAGCGCGTGATGTGGAGCTCCGTGACCTGCACCTCCTCGTGGCGGATGACAACGAGTTCAATTTGATGGTGGCCACGGATGAGCTTACCGATGCCATCCCCGGCGTGCGCATCGATGTGGCGCACAACGGCAGGGAGGCCGTGGAACAGGCGTTGCGCAGCACCTACGACGCGATCCTGATGGATGTGCAGATGCCGGAGATGAACGGCTACGACGCCACCCGGGCCATACGTGATGCGGAAAAGAGCGGTTCGCGACGCACGCCCATCCTGGCGATGACAGCGAACGCACTGGACACCGAGATCGCCCGATGCCATGAGGCCGGCATGGACGGCTTCGTGCCCAAACCCTTCCGCCGGGAGGAACTGCTTTCCGAACTTCGGACATTGCTCCGGGATCGCTCATGAGGAAGGCGACCATGATAGCCCTGCTCCTGACCTGGCTGCCGGTCGTCGGTCAGTTGGATACGCTGGTGCTGCCCTTCTCGCACCTCACCATCAAGGACGGCCTCTCGCAGGGCATGGTGAACAGCATCGCCCAGGACCGTTATGGCTTCATGTGGTTCGGCACCAAGGATGGGCTGAACCGCTTCGACGGCCACCATTTCAAGGTGTATCGCCACAGCGCCGAGGACAGCACGAGCCTGGCGGAGAACTACGTCACCGCCGTGCAGGAGGGTCCCGATGGTGCGCTGTGGGTGGGCCTCGCAGCCAAAGGCCTCGATGTGTTCGACCGTCGAACGGAACGGTTCACGCATGTGCCGCTCGTCTCCGAAGACAAGGTGACCTACGTGCTGGACGTGGTGCACGACACGCACGGCAACACATGGGCGGCCACCACGCAGGGCTTGTATCGTGTCACACGCCGTCCGGATGGAACGGGCTTCGACACGGAGCGCTTCTTCAACGCACAGAGCCGCATCACCCTGGACCTCAGCGGCCGCGTGTGGGGCTACCTGCGCAGCAGTTTCCCCTTCGTGATCACCACCCAGGACGATGGACGGGTGCAGCGCATCGATACGCTGGACCTCTCCTTCGCCGGACGGCTCTGGAGCGAAGAAAGGAACACGAGCATCAACGGGGAATTCGTTGCCGATCCGGCCACCGGGCGTGTCTACGGGGTCTTCCCCTTCTTCATCGCCGAGTACGATACCACGACGCTGCAAGGGACCATGCTCCTCGAGGGCGACTACCCGAACGGAAAGCGATTCGAGACCGAACAGCTGCTCGTGGACAAGGAGCATGGTATCTGGATCGGCTGCACCTGGCTGTTACGCTTCGACCCTGACCGCCGGGAACTGACGCGCGTACTGGCCAAGGACCCGCGCCTGGACGAGGTGATGCAGAACACCGGGGTGGTCTTTCGTGACAACACCGGACTGCTCTGGGTGGGTACCCTGGGCTACGGCGTGCTCACTTATGATGACCGCATCGAACGCTTCCATCCACAGATGGACGGCAGCGTGTACTGGATGCAGCGGACCAACACGGGCGGACTGGTCTGTCAGCGCCTCGGGAAGTTCCTGCGCGTGCTCGACCCCACCACCGGCCGCTACCCCATCGATATCGACGACCATTCCGAACCACTGCTGCGCCATTATGCAGGCTACGTGGAAGAGACCCATGCGGTGGTACAGGATGCGGATGGAAGCTATTGGATGAGCAAGGGAGGACTGGCACATTACCATCCTCGAACAGGGCTGATCGAGGACCATGTCATCGCCGATGAGCAGGGCCGACCCATCGATCGCGTGAAGACCATCTTCCCGCTCGTGGCCCACGGAGAGGACCTCTGGTTCGGCTGCGACACGCACCTCTACCGCTTTGACAAGCGAACGGAACGCTTCCAGCGCTGGCGTTTTCCGGTCACACCCGTGCACACACCCTACCTGTTCACCCAGGCCATCCAGGTGGAAGCCGACGGCTCCGTATGGGCCGGCACTATGAAGGGGTTGTTGCACTTGAACACAACCACCGGTGCCTGGGAGCATTATCGCAACACGGTCGAGGACAGCACCTCGCTCAGCGTGGACATCATCTTCTCCCTGCTGCCCGACCCGAAGGAACCGGAGAAGTACCTGTGGGTGGGCACCAATGGTGGCGGCCTCAACCGCTTCGACAAGCACACGCGCACCTTCCGGCGATACATCGAGCAGGACGGCCTGCCGAACGATGTGGTCTACGGCATCCTCAGCGACCGCAGTGGCGACCTCTGGATGAGCACCAACAAGGGGCTCTCCCGCTTCACGCCTTCTTCCGGCACCTTCAGGAACTTCAGCGCCGCCGACGGTCTCCAGAGCGACGAGTTCAACCGCAACGCCTTCTGCAAGCTCAACGATGGCACCCTCTTCTTCGGGGGTGTGAACGGTCACAACCACTTCCATCCCGAGGAGATGGAGGATGACTCGAGCGATGCCATCGTACGCATTATCGACATCAAGTTGCTGAACCGGTCCGTGCAGGCCGGTGTGCAGGGATCCGGCCTCGCCGTTCCTCCGTTCATGGCCGATGAGCTGCACGTGAGACCCGGGGAGAACATGATCACCTTCGAGTTCGCCACGATGGAGTTCGCCTCCACCGAGGCGCATGAGTTCCAATATCAGCTGCAGGGCTTTGACGCGGCACCCATCGATGCGGGACGCACCAACACCGCCACGTACACCAACCTGGACCCCGGCACCTACACCTTCGAGGTACGTGGCCGCAATCGGGACGGCATCTGGAGCCGTGGCTCGGCCAGCATCCGATTGGTCATCCTGCCGCCCTGGTACCGCACTTGGTGGGCCTATCTCCTATACGGCGTCTTGCTGGCGGGCGGGGTCATGGGCTATGTACGCGGCCAGCAATGGCGGCGTAAGGTGCTGGAGCGGACGGTCGAAGAACGGACGAAGGAACTGAGCCGCGAGAAACGACGCAGCGAGGAACTCCTGCGGAACATCCTGCCGGGTGAGGTGGCCGATGAGCTGCGCACCGCCGGCCGCACCGAGGCGAAGCAGTACGACCGTGCGACCATCCTCTTCAGCGACTTCCAGGGCTTCACCGGCATCAGCGAGCAGCTCTCTCCGGGCGAGCTGGTGGATGAGCTGAACGTTTGCTTCAAGGCCTTCGACCGCATCATGGAGAAGCATGGCGTGGAGAAGATCAAGACCATCGGCGATGCGTACATGTCCGCAGGTGGGGTACCCGACCCCGCGCAGGGAAGTCCGCTCGCCGTGGTGGAGGCCGCGCTGGACATGCAGGAGATCATGCGCGAACGCCAGGCGGAGCGGGAGGCGCAGGGCCGCCCCTGGTTCCAGATGCGCGTGGGCATTCACACGGGTCCGGTGGTGGCGGGCATCGTGGGCCTGAAGAAGTTCCAGTACGACATCTGGGGCGACACCGTGAACATCGCCAGCCGCATCGAGAGCAGCGGCGAGCCCGGCAAGGTGAACATCAGCGCATCGACCTATGCCTTGGTGAACGGAAGCCGTACACTGGCCTTCGAACCGCGCGGCATGGTGCAGGCCAAGGGCAAGGGCGCACTGGAGATGTACTTCGTGACCCGCACTCACCAGGAACATTCCAGCACCGATGAGGAGCAACTCCAACGCTTCCTCGCCACGGGGACATCCGGAGTGACCGATGTGTCCGCCGTCGACCTGAAGGGCGCACGGATCCTGCTGGTGGAGGACAATGACTTCAACATCATGGTGGCGCAGGATGAACTGCAGGCCTCCATCCCCGAGGTGCAGGTGGACGTTGCGAAGAACGGCCTCGAAGCCGTGGCGCGGGTCAAGGCGAAGACCTACGACCTGGTGCTGATGGACGTGCAGATGCCCGAGATGAACGGCTACGACGCCACCCGCGCGATAAGGGCGCTGGGTGGTACCTACACGCAGCTGCCCATCATCGCCATGACCGCCAACGTGATGAAAGCCGAAGTGCAGCGCTGCATCGATGCGGGCATGACCGGCTTCATCCCGAAACCCTTCGAGCGGAATGAGCTGCTGGCCACCTTGCACAGTGTGTTGGCAGACCGAGGGCGCAAGTCATGACCGATCACCTGTTGATCGCAACACATGGACTTCGATCGACCCTCGTCGACATCAGGCCTTGCTAATAGACTCCGCCACCCGCGCCGCCAAACGGCTGGGATCCCGTTGGGTTATTTGAAGTGGCCCACCGTCGCACACCATCCGTAGCGAGGATGTTGAAGACCCGCATTCGTTCAGCGCGGTGAGCACGAAGGCTGCGCCACAGACGAGGACAAATTGTTCCATGTGCTGGCATCGGACATGGAAAGTGACCGCCGGTGACACGAACCGAACGGCCGCCCATGTATCGGCGTGGCTCCACGAGGCAATGGCTCAAGCGCCCACCGTTCACGTCACTCTTCAACCGCTGGTCGATCTGACAACACCCCATCCCGGAACGCGCACTTCACCGGGAACGAGCGGTCTAGCTTTCAACTATGACGCCAACGCACCACACGCTGCTCCTTCTCCTATGCTATGCCACAGCCGCATCCGCACAGTCGGTCGCGATCGACCCGGATGCCGAATGGCATGAGGAACACTGGCTCTATGAAGGACTGACGGCGCACCACTCGGTGTACACCTGTCTTGCAGATGGGGATACGGTGATCGCCGGCAACCTCTGCACCCGCATCCGCCAGTTGGGTGTGGATACCATGAGCACCTTGGGTTCGTCCATGCCGCCGGTCGCTTTACCGTTGGACCGCTACCTCGGCGCCATCCGTGTTGATGAAGCAGCAAGGCGGTGGTATGTGACACTGGCCGGCTACCCGGGGGAACTGCTGCTATACGACTTCAACCTGGAGCTGGGCAGCACGACGCTCGGCACCTTTGGCGATTGCGGCACCGGCCTCACCGTGACCAGCGTGGACCAGGTGATGCTCGACGGCGAGTGGCGTCAGCGCTGGCACTTGAACATGCCGGGCCGTTTCATCATCGAAGGCATCGGAACGAACGCAGGTCTCTTCGGGCAGCTTTGCCAGTTGTTCGAGGAGTTCAGCTGCCTGCATGTGTACCGGGAGCCGGACGCCACCCTGGTGGTGGATGGCTGTGGGGCGCTCAGCACTTCCGTGGCGGAGTCCAATGTGGAAGGATCTTTCGTACTCGCGCCCAATCCGACCACCGGCGTTGTGCGTGTGACAGGTGCATTGCCAGGGACCTCGGTGGAGATACGTGACGCTGCCGGGCGTGTGGTGCTTCGCTCCATGCGCCTCGCGGAGAATGGCCAGGTGGATCTGGCTGCACTGGCGCAAGGGCTCTACACCATACGGATCGGGAACAGGACGGCGAAGGTCGTGAAGGAGTAAGACCGGCTTGGTCGTTCGGTCCCCGAAGCACCATTGCCGGCGAACACCCTCACGGCGAGGTGCTACATCCAAGGTTCGTGCTTCCACAACACCGGGAGTACACGCGCTCTATACCGATCTATCCGGGTCCTCGAGAAGTTGCCTGGCGCCACTACTTCCGGAACGGCCGCGTCATGCCCCACCAGATCCGCTTGTGCAGCGGTGGCTTCTTCATGGTGACGCCGAACACGATGGCCTCATCGCCGGTCAGCACGAACTCCTCCTCTTTCAAGGCGCTCAGGTCGATCGTGCGCGACTGCCGCTGGAAGCCAATGTAGGTCACGTCGAGGTCTACCGTGGTCGTCGTATCCGCCACATCCGTGAGGTCCAGGCTGAAGTTGCCCTCGAAGTCGGTCTGGGTCATCAGGTCCGTTCCACGTACGCTGATCAGCGCGAAGGGCACCGGCTCAACACCCTTGTCCAGTTGTTCCATCACACGCCCCCGCACGATCACGCGCTCGCCCTGCACGGTCACGCTGTCCATGGCTTCCGCAGGAACCTTCGCATCCCTGTCCGGGAGCACCTGTTCCAGGGGTGTTCCCTGCGCGTGCAGATCCGTGGCGGGATCGACCAGGAGCAATGAGAGCAGGCTGAAGGCCGCAGGATGAGGCAGGGCGCTCTTCTTCGCTGCCCTTGTCAAGCGCGGTCGCAATTGATCATCCCGATACACCCCGCAAACGGGAGCATCGCTGAAGGCATGCGTGCGTGCGATGGCGTCGTCGCTCATGGCCGTGAAGTCCACGATGGTGCGCGCGCATGCCGTACACAGGCGGCCGCCCGGGACCACGGGCATGTCCTCTCATACCTGGTCGCAGCGCTGCACGCGGGAGAGGTTGACGGGCATGGGCTTACTCCGGATGCTTGAAACGCACGGGAAAAGTGAACAGGCAGGGCACTGCACTTCCGCGTAGCTCCCCGGGCCGGACCATGGGCAGCTGGGATCCCATTTGCAAGGCGGCCGCATCCCGCCTCGGTGTGGACGCTCGTAACACCTCGATGTCCTGCCATTGCCCGCTTGCATCGATCAAGGCCCGCAGGATCACCGGGCCGCCGCCCAAGGCCTGGGGCGATGGGTCGACCAGGCGTTCCTGGAAGAGCGACTCGAGGGGTGCTCCGCCAAGGGTGGTCGGCTGCTGTTCGAGCCAGGCACATTCCCGTACCGGCGCAGGCGCAGGTACCACGGGCACGCGCTCGACGGGGTCCGGGTACAGACGCACGGGATCGATCGTCCTCCCCTGCGCTTCCAGCTGCGCGATCACGGGGTTGTGGGCGGCGAGCGAGTCCAGGCGGCCAGCGGTGGTCACCACCGGGAAGCTCAGGCGTTGATCGGCCGGACCATAGCAGGTACGGAACTCCACCAACCACCGGTCCAGCTCCGCTGCACCCAGTTCCAGAAGGGCCGGCATGTTCAAAGTCGTGCGACCATCGCGCACGGGTACCGCGCTCACCGCATCGTGCTCCTGCAAGGCCCAATGCCCCTTGCCTTCCTCCTTCTGCAGGTAGAAACGCCAGCGTCGCGCCTGACCAAGGGACCAGGGATAGCCGCAATCCGTGCTAGCCGCGCGGTCAATGCGCAGGTGGTCGCCTTTCACGATCCCGTAGCCCGTATCCACGAGCACCGCATTCACCCGCACCCAGAGGTGCACCTCGTCGCTGCGCACGTAGTCCGCATCCACCACCAGGTCTGCCGTGTAGAGCATCACCAGCTCGTAGCGCATATCCAGCTCCTGGGCGCGAAGCCCGAATGGGAAGAGCAGCAGGGCCATCAGCAAGGAGCGGACGGTCATCATGGGGTGAGATGCGCGAAGCGCTCCGATCGCACAAATGGTGCCGGGATCGACCTACTCTTCATACAGTCGCAACCGCTGCTCCATCGCCCGCATGGCCTCCTGCATGCGGTCCACGCGCTCCAGTAGGTGGCTGATGGCCTCGATGCCCTCCAGGTTGATGTCCAGGTCGAAGTGCATGCGGGCCAGACTTTCCAGCCGGGTGATCTGCTCCGGGCTCAGGTAGCTGCGCTCCTCGCGGATCACCACCTCGATCAGGCCGCGCTCGGTGAGGGCACGCACGAAGGTGATGTCCAGCTCCTCGTGCCGGCAATACAGCTCCATGGGGATGAGTTCCTCGGTGCTCATGGTCGTGGGCTGGTTTGGGCGAGCTGCTCGAAGAGGGCGCGTTGCTCGCTGGTGAGGGTGGTGGGCAGTTTCACCTGGTAGGTCACGTAAAGATCGCCGTGGCGGCCCTCCTGCTTGTACACCGGGAAGCCCTTGCCTTTGAGCTTCGCGCGCGATCCGTTCTGCGTGCCCGGCGCCACCTTCATCTTCACCTGACCGTCCAGCGTGTCCAGCAGCAGGTCACCACCCAGCACGGCGGTGCTGAGGTCGATCTCGGCGGTGGTGTGCAGGTCGGCGCCGGTGCGCTTGAACTTCGGGTGCTCCTTCACGCGGAAGGTGATGTAAAGGTCGCCGTTGGGGCCGCCGTTCGCACCCGGACCACCCTGCCCGGGTATCCGGATGGTCTGCCCATCCTCCACCCCTGCCGGCACCGTGATGCGGAGCTTCTGGCCGTTCACGTTCAGCGTCTGCTTGTGCGTCGTGGCCGCGTCGATCAGCGCCAGGTGCGACTCAGCCTGGTAGTCGGGGCCACGGAACCGCGCCTGCCGCCGTCCACCGCGTCCGCCGAACATCGAGCCGAAGAGGTCGTTCATCTCCTCCTCGCTCATGGTGCCGCCGCCGAAGCCTTCGAAGCCCTGACCGGCGAAACCGCCTGCTCCGGCCCCTTGCTTGGCGCGTTCCTTCTCCTGCGCCTCGATCTGGTCCGCGTGCTTCCAGTGCTCGCCGTACTTGTCGTACTTCTTGCGGCTCTCCGGGTCGCTCAGCACCTCGTTGGCCTCATTGATCTCCTGGAACTTCCGCTTCGCCGCGTCGTCGTTCGGGTTGAGGTCGGGGTGGTACTTGCGGGCCAGCTTGCGGTAGGCGGCCTTGATGGCATCCGTGGTCGCCGTGCGGTCAACGCCCAATGCCTTGTAATAGTCCGTGGCCATCGCGGTGAAATTAAGCGCCGTGCAGCGGTCGAAGGATGACCTTGGTCGGGATCGTAGGAGCAACCCGGAACTCCGGAAGCAGAAAGAGCATTCACCGCAACGACGCGACGAGCGCAACGAATATGCAACGTGGATAGGAATACGCCGAACGTGTTAGGCTGGACGTCCGCAGCGTGGAGCTGTGATGCCGCCAGAATGCGGGTATCAGCGAAGCGACCGACTACTAACCACAGATGAATACGGATGGACACAGATACGAGATAACCTGAATTGTATTCATCCGTGTCTATCGGTGTCCACGGTCAGCGCGTACGAAGTGTGGCGCCGTGGTTCCTTCCTCTTTCCGAACGCGCCGCCAGGCGCCGTCGCTCGACCTCGAAGCCGGATGCCCCGCCCCCCCGATCCATGGTCCTTACCTTTGTGGCTGATCCGCTTCCCGGACGGCCCCCGCTGTCCGGGTTTTGTCATTTCATCCCAACCCTATCACGCATGATCGACCTGAACAGCATTACCGCACGCATCAAGGAACTCCTATTGGAACATGGACCGCAGGCCCTGCTGGCCATCGTGGTCCTCATCGCCGGTCTGTGGCTCATCGGTGCGTTGGGCCGGGCCATGGCGCGCGTCATGCGCAAGCGCGAGGTGGATCCCTCGCTCATCCCCTTCCTGCGCGGACTTAGCACCGCCCTGCTCAAGGTCATGCTCGTCATCAGCGTCATCCAGATGGTGGGCGTGCAGACGACCTCCTTCATCGCCGTGCTCGGTGCGGCGGGTCTGGCCGTGGGCATGGCCCTGAGCGGCACTCTGCAGAACTTCGCCGGCGGCGTGATGATCCTCGTGCTCAAACCCTTCAAGGTGGGCGACTTCATCGAGGCCGAAGGGCATAGCGGCACGGTGCGCAGCATCCAGATCTTCCACACCATCCTCACCACCCCGGACAACAAGACCATCGTGCTGCCCAACGCGCCGGTGAGCACCAATGCCATCGTGAACTACAGCACGGAGGAACGCCGCCGGGTGGACTTCTCCTTC
>JAKQEI010000072.1 GCA_029573495.1 Bacteroidota bacterium
GTTTCACCACGCGGGCTGGCGCCAACCGGGCATCATCCCAACACAACAGATAGCAGCCTGGCAGTAGATCGGACGTATCGATCCGTTCCGTGTTGGAGACCAGGTTGCCGCTGCGCACGGTCCGGCCTGTGGCATCCTGCAGGGTCCATGTACGGGCGCTAGCACCAAGAGGCAAGGACACCGAAAGCATGGCTTCCACCGGATTCGGGAACACCGGAACGTGCTCGCGGGTGTGCGCATCCGCCAGACCGGTGGTGAGCGAGTAGCGGTAGATTCCTTCCGATGTGGACCCGAGCCCGTAGCCTAGGTAGAGGTTGTCTCCGTGTTCGAGGAGCCCGCTGCCGCTGAGGTCCGCGGCGTTGAGGTTGCCCGTGATGTTCATCCAGCTCATTCCCTCGTTGGTGGAACGGTACAGGCTGTCGCGCTGACCACTGGTGAGATGCCGGGTCTCCATGTAGAGGTTGCTGCCGAAGCGCTTCACTTCCACCATTCCGAGCCCGAAGAAGGAGGGCTGTGTCCAGGGTGCCCAGGTGGCGCCAAGGTCGGAGCTCACATACTCGGCACCGCTCTGTGCGGCGTAGTAGAGGGACCCTCCCATCCGCCAGACGTGCTCGCCGCTCATGTCACCAGCTGCGATGCCTGTGCCCTGGGCCCAGGAAGCGGCATTGATGGTGCGGAACACCCCACCCCCCACGGTGGCCGCAACGAAATAAGGTCCCGAGGAGGCCATGCCGATCACGTTGAGGTCGGTGAGGCCGTTGTTCATTGCGACCCAGGTGTTCCCGTTGACGGTCTGGTAGATCCCAGCAGAACTTGTATAGGCGTACAAGCCACCTCCGTACTCGAAGAAACCGCGTACGGACGTGGCCGAAGGCGCTCCGGTCGCAGCGGTCCAGGATTCTCCTTCATCCTCGGTATAGTGGATGCAGGCGGTGATGGAACTGGAGCCCGCGAAGTAGCGCCCGTTGAAATAGTAACCGACCTCCGATGGATTCCCGGCGATCGGGTTGGTCACCGCTGTCCAGGTGTCACCCTGGTCCGCGCTGCGGTATAGCACATTGTAGGCCCGTGCGAAGAGGTGTGTGGGCGTGAAGCCATGGGTGCCTGATCCGAACTCCAGGTTGGCCAGGCCCGTGTTCACCGGGTTCCACTGCGCGGGGAGCTGAACGCCCAGGATGAGGAGAAGGGACGTGGAAAATGCTTTCATGTGGAGGGTCTTTTATCCCTATCGGGGACCCTGGTGCGATGTGAACAGCAGTGGGGAATGACCGGCTCCTGAGGTGGTCAAGCCCTATCCCCCGTAGCGCACCATCACCTCGCACAATTCCTTCCGACGCAGGTCGGGCACTTCGCAATCCGCCGCTGGGTGGCCCACCGGGACCAGGAGGAAGGCTCGCTCGTTCTCAGGCCGGTCAAGCAGACGTGCCAGGAAGTTCATGGGGCTTGGCGTGTGTGTGAGAGCGACCAGGCCAGCGTTGCGAATGGCCGCCAGCAGGAAGCCGCACGCAATGCCCACGCTCTCCTCCACATAGTAGTTCTTCCGTTTGGTGCCATCCGGACGATGACCATGCGCCTGCTTGAAGACGACGATCAGGCAGGGCGCGATCTCGAGGAAGTCCTTGTTCGCATCGGTTCCGAGCGGTGCCAGGTCCTCCAGCCATTCGGGTGGCATGCGACCACCATAGTTAGCCCGTTCCTCCTCCTCGGCTGCTTCACGGATCCGATGCTTCAACGCCGGGTCGGTGACCAGACAGAAGGTCCAGGGTTGTTTGTGCGCGCCACTCGGTGCGGTGGAGGCCGTGCGTATCACCTCATCGATCAGCTCCGGTGCGACAGCCTCCGGGCTGAAGTGTCGAACGCTGCGCCGGCCATCCATCAACTTACGGAAGGCGGTGGCTCGCTGAAGCGCTTCAGCAGCATCAGGACGCTCGGGATGATAGGCGATGGTCCGCAAGGCTGGGCGATCATGCATGTTGTTCCGTGCGAAATAGCGGTCGCATCACCTCCGGCTTCAATCCAGGCTGAAGTAATCCGCGCTCTGATAGTGCCCGTCGGCCTCCTTCTGCAATTGCATGAGGATGTCGTTCGCGAGACTGCTCGCACCGAACCTGAACCAGTGGTTGTCCAGCCACTCGGGACCGAGCTCCTCCTTCACCATCATCAGGTAGTGCAGCGCCTCCTTGCTCTTCCGGATGCCGCCGGCGGGTTTCATCGCGATCATCTTCCCGGTCCTCAGATAATGGTCACGGATGGCATGGAGCATCACAAGCGTCACCTCCATGGTCGCGGCCGGATTGATCTTGCCTGTGCTGGTCTTGATGAAGTCGGCGCCCGCCGCGATGGCGATGTCGCTCGCCAGGCGCACCTTGTCGTAGGTGCCCAGTTCACCCGTTTCCAGGATCACCTTCAGCCGCGCATCGCCGCATGCCTCCTTGATCGCAGCGATCTCATCGAACACGTACGTGTATTCTCCATTATGGAACTTGCCACGACTGATCACCATGTCGATCTCATCCGCCCCTTCGTTCACCGCGAAACGCGTGTCATCCAACTTCACCTTGCGTGGCGCCTGCCCGCTGGGGAATGCCGTGGATACCGAGGCGACCTTCACGCCGCTCTCGCCGAGGGCCTTCTTCGCCACCTTCACCAATGAGGGATACACGCATACGGCCGCCACGGTCGGTAGGCCCGGCAGGCTGTCATGCAGGTGCATCGCTTTGTAACACAGCTGCTGCACCTTGTGGTCGGTGTCGGCCCCTTCCAATGTGGTGAGGTCGATCATGCTCAGCGCGAGCTTCATGCCCTGCACCTTCGTCTCCTTCTTGATGCTGCGCGTCTTGATGCGGGCCACGCGCTCTTCGATGCCGACCTGGTCGATGGTGGGCGTGGTGCGCGGGTCGGGCATGCGGACGGGAGCGGCGGCGGTCTTGGTGGCCATGGCATTGCACCGGTCTAAACCCGGTGTGGACCGCAAGATACCGATCGGACCGCGCTACGCTCGCGCCGAACGCTTTAACCAGAAGCGATGAACGAGCCAGGCGCCCACCACCGCCCCGATCGTGTTCGCCGTGAGGTCCACCACATCGCCGTTCCGGCCGAGACCCGGCGTCATCTGCAGGATCTCCATCAGACCACCATACGCGAAGGAGATCGCCCCGGCGATCCATAGGATCCGACCATCGGTCCAGTTGTTCTCAGCCCGATCGCGCAGACCACGCGCCAGCAGGTAACTGAGGATGCCGAACATGAGCATGTGAACGATCTTGTCCACGCTCAGCAGATCGGCCCATTCCCAATGCGGCAGGTTCCTTCCCGGCGTCAGACAGAGGAAGGCGATCAGGAGAGCCCAGGCCAGGGCCAGACGCAGGTACCGCGTCATCGGCGATCAGGCGCCCACCAATGCCTTGTACTGGTCAGCTGTGAGCAGGCCCTCGCCTTGGGAGGCATCGCTCATCTTCACCTTCACCATCCAGCCCTTGTCGTAGGGGTCGGTGTTCACTGCGGCAGGGTCATCCGCCAGTGCGGCGTTCAGTTCGGTGATGGTGCCGCTCACGGGCATGAAGAGGTCGCTCACCGTCTTCACCGCTTCCACGGTGCCGAACACGGCCTCCGCCGCCAGGTCCTGTCCCACGGTGTTGATGTCGATGAAGACGATGTCGCCGAGCTCACCCTGGGCGAAATCGGTGATGCCGATGATGGCTGTGTCGCCTTCGATGCGGACCCACTCGTGGTCCTTGGTGTAGCGCAGGTCGGACGGGATGTTCATGCGGGTTCGGTGCGTGTGATGAGGTGGCGAATGTAAGGGGTGCGGATGATATCCCTGGCTGATGGAATGCAGGGCCGGTAGAGGAGCAGGGGCAAGAGCGCGACTTCGTATTGCACCGATCCTGACCGCTGGGCGGTGCTATCCTATTCCAGGATCATACAGGTTCACAGCCTCCTGCTTCTGTCCCCGCTCCTCACCTACTGTGCCAACGTGAACCTTAAGCTGATCCCCGCGTTCGTGTTCGCGGAAGGGAAGGAGGTGGAGATCACCGGGGTGTTGATGACGCGCTCGTAGAAGGCACGCACGTTCAACCGGTCGTTGATCACGTAGTCGGCGCTGGTCTTGATGGAGATGATGTTCTGGCCGGCCGTGGGCTGGTTCTGCTGCTCCTGCACCTTGCGGATCACGGTGACGTTCTCGCGCAAACTGAGGTCCACCCGCAGGTTCAGATCGCTCTTGGGCGTGGAGCCACCGATGGCGAAGGGGAACTTCACGTTCTTGAACCGGTACCCGCTGCCGATCACGAACTCCTTGCCCCGCACTTCGGTCACCTGGTTGTTGGTGAGGCTGAGGCTGAGGTTGCGGTCGCGGTTGTACTCGAACTTGGCCAGCAAGCTGTTCTTCAAGGTGCCGTCGAAGCCCATCAATGGACGCATCACCTCCTGGATCGTGACCACAGCGATCTGCTTCTGAGGCAGGAAGTTGTCGGAGAGGTCACGAACCCCCGCCCCTTCGATGTAGAGCAAGTTGGTCTGGTAGCTCCCCACGTTGAAGGTGCTGCGGTAGCTGTTCTTCACGGTGAAGGTCCGGAACCACTTGTCGAACAGCGGCAGTTTGGTCAACCCGTCATAGGTCACATCCCAGTTCGGCGCGGGGATGAGACCAAGCGGATCGAGCTTCACGTTGTCCGCGCTCTTGCCGGTGTATGCTGCAAGGAAGGAGGCGATGACCACATCCTGCTGCGTGGGCCCGTAGCCGTCCGCATAACCCGTCTCCGGGTCGATGGCCGCTCCTGTCAACTGCGCGAAGCGCGCACTCACCGTCGGACGGTTCGCCAGCATGTCCTGGAACACCTGATTCACGAAGTTCTCATCATCCTGTGAGAAGGCCGTGCGCCAGTTGAGCATGCTCACGCTGAAGCTGCCCTGGTCGCGCGGGCTGTCGTTCACGTACCGGGCCTCATCGCGGTTGTAGCGGAAGAAGCTCGTCCGATTGTCCGCCTTCGTCCGGTTCGCCATCATCTCGATGCGCATACCCCGGAAGGGCTCCAGCGTGAGGCGCGCGTTGATGTTCTCGTTCCGCGTGTTGTTGTACGGGTTGAAGATGGACGGTGTGGTGACAAGCCAGCCCTGTCGCGCCGCATCGGTGGCGAAGTCCCGCACGATGTCGCCGCTCAGGTCGTGGTTCTGCTGCCCGAGGATGAAGCCGAAGCCCGGCGCCCCGAAGTTGTCCATCCCGATGATGTTCGTGCGCGGTGCATAACCTGGCAACAGGATGCCCGATGTCTGACTGTAGGTGATCGTTCCGTTCCGCAGCGTCATCAGCACGCGCGCCAGACCCTCCAGCGGATCGATCTTGATCTTCGGATCCGGCTTCGCGGTGCTATCCGCCTTGGCCCTCGTGGTCCTCGCTCCGGTCTTGCCCGAGCTTCCTCTGCCCCGGGCCTTGTCGTTGATCTTCTTCAGATACTTCGACTTGTTGTAGAGGTTCACGAAGTTCAACTGACCGTTCACCGAGATGTTCTGCGAGTTCTGGATGGTCGCCCCGAGCGTGTCCTGGGTGAGTGGTGCACGGTCCCATTGGTAGCCCGCGGTGTAACCGGTGTTCACGGTCATCCAGTCCGTGAGCGGGAACTTGTCCAACGGCAGGGTGTAGGTGACCCCTACAGTGTGATCGTAACGCGTGGGTTCGCCCCAGTTGCGGATGCTGCTCAGCACGCTGTCCTTCCACAGGGCGTATTCGTCGCGGCTCTTGCTGTTCACACGGCCGGGCGTCTCCCCGATGAATGCGAGGTTGTTCGCGTTGAAGTCGATCTTCAACGACTTGGTGAGCTCGTATCGGAATCCATACTGACTGTTCCAGTTGAAGTTCTTGTTGTAGGTCGGCCGGGGCGGCAGCGTCTCGATGTCCGGGTTGGGTCGTACCAGCCGTTCGAGGTACATGCGGTCCACACTTGTGCGCATGCTGATCTGCTTGAAGCCCAGGTTCACATTGAAGTCCTTCACCAGCCGCAGCCATTTGGTCTTGCTCACGAACCCGATGCCGGCGAAGGGTTCGATCGGCCTGGGCTTCGGCGCATGCACGTAAGCGATGGACCCGCGGTAGGTGCGCGTGTTCTCGTAGGCCGTGTTCACGTCGTGATACTCCTGGTCGCTGTAGGCGTAATTGAAGCTCAGGTTCTCCACATCGAAGAACTGCTCCTTGCTGCCCGCCCCGCGTTCCTTCCGCACGTTGGTGAGGTTGATGCTGCGCCTTCGGGTATAGGTGCGCGAGACCTTCAACCGTTCCTTGCGTTCCTCCCGGGTGAGCGCACGCGTGGCCTCGTCGAAGGTGATGTCCGGGCTCAGCGGATCGAACTGCGGATTGCTGATCTGCTCCGAATACCCCAGGTAGAGCGGCACCTTCACCTTCGACTCCTCCGGCAGGAACTTGCCCATCTCCAGGTTGGCGCTCACATCCACGCCGTACTTCGTCTCGCGCTGCCGCTCGCTCACCTTCTTGTCGATGCTGCCCCAGAACGGCGTGCTGTAGTTGCCCGCAACACTCACATTGCCCAGGTCCGCCAGGGTGGCGTTCACCCGTGCCAGCGCCGCCCAGCCACCGCTCTGGTCGAAGTCCGTCAGGCGCAGTTCGTTCACCCAAACCTCCAGGCATTTCGACAGTCCGTCGTCCTGCGTCCATGGGTTCGCCTCCTCACCATCACGCTTCGGGTTGCGCACCCCGATCATGATCGTGCGCATCTGACTGAGGTTCGGGCTTCCCTTGATGAAGATGCGCCGGTCGCCGTCGTTGCCCTGGTAACGCGTGTTCCGAGCAGCGCCGTTCTGGTCCCGCTGGATCTTCAGGTCGTTGAGCTTCGCGAACTCGATGATCACGTCGTTCTGTTCGGGCCACACGTTGTAGGGGTCGCGGTTGAAGAAGACCGATGGGGTGACCGGCACCTCGTACTCGTAGTAGTTCTGGTCGAAATCGTTCCCGAGACGGATGAAGACGGAGGCATCGCCGAACTCGATGGGGTCGTTCGGATCACTGCTCTCCGCGTGGATGTACATGCGCAGCTTCTTGTAGCTGCGGATGTCGAACTGAACGTTCCGGAAGCCCGCACGCGCATCCCCATCGCGCAGGTTGCACACCTTGTACTGCAGTGACTGTTCGTTCAAATTGCGCAGGTTCGCACTCGCCACGTCCACCTCCTTGTTGATGCCGGGGGGCAGCACATAGTTGATCGGCGTGCGGTTGCCGTTCTCCTCGATGTTCACCGCCGCGATCTGGAACACCGTAGGGTCCGGATCGCCGCCCACCACCTCGCCCGGTGTCTCAAGGCTCTGCAGGTACTTGCGCCATTCGCCGCGCACGAACTCCAGACGCGCGAAGCGGAGCGTGGCCTGCTGCTGCCAGCCATGGAGGTACAATCGCATGAAGCGGATGCTCCGGAAGTCCTGGATGCCGTTCACCACCGCGGATGGCTGTCGAACGGGCACCTTGAACTGATACCAGTACACCTGCTTCGGGCCTTCCGGTGTGTTCGCCGTGGCCAGGATCCGGTCCGTGATGAAGCCCTGACCCACCACCATTTCCTGCGGCCGCAACGGGATGCGATAGTGGAAGTAGCTCTCGCTCTCACCGAGGTTCTGGTCCTGATTGATATCCTCGGTGGTCGGCAATGTGGTCTGCTGCGTGGGAAAATCCTCCTCCGAATCCTCATCGGTCACCGAGTTGCCTTCCGGTGCGTTGAAGCGCTTGTAGCGTGTCAGGATGTCCGCGCTCGCATTGTCGTAATCCGCGCCGCGGAAGAACCGGTAATCATCATTCGAGGGATCGGCCTGGATCCGCTGCAAGGCCGTGGCATCGGTCACCGAACCCGCCACCGCGCTCAAGTAGCTGCTGAAGAAGGCCGCTTCGCTCCGGTCCGGGATCTGCTGGCCGGGGCTGCCCAGGCCATCAAGACCTACGTCCTGGAACCGGTTGCTGTTCGTCTCCGTGATCGCGAACGCGTTCACCACGCTCTGGGTGGCGGGCACCACACCCCAGGTGGTCTCGTCGTACACGGAGGACACATCCGTCGGACTGTTCGGCAATCCGTTCTCGAAGGACTTGCGTCCATCGCGCAGCACGTCCTCGCTGATGTTGCCGAGGTCGAGGTATAGATCGCCACCCGTGCTGTTCACACTGTTCTCGTTCGTCGCCGGCTCACCCGCACTGTTGCTCGCATTGAAGAAGGGATCCATCAACCAGAACTGCACCGTCTCGATGTTGCTCGCCTCGAAGTCGGTGGTCGTGATCCGTCTGGTGATGCCTGCCCAGTTGTCCTCCGGGTTGGGCAATCCTCCATTGGCGGAAAGGTCCGGGTTGAAGTTGTAGGGGCCCCGTTCGTCAGGATAGTAGGTGATGTCGAGCACCGGGATGTTCGTTGGCGTACCGGCGGCGAGCTGCCTGTTCGGGAAGACCTCCTGTTCCAGTACCTCCCGCTGCCGGTGATCGCTGCGCAGTTCCGGGTCGTTGCTGATGTGCTCCGGTGTGAGGTTGTTGTTCCGGAAGAACAGCGGGTCGATCACGTACCACGAGAGCTGTGCCCTGCGATACCCCGAGCCCAGGTCACCCACGAGGTCTCCCTCTGGGAAGAGGGAAGGCAGGCCCTGTGGCACCGCACTATGGAACCAGAGGCTCTGCGTGCGCAGGTCGATCACGCTCACACTTCCCTCGAAGTCATCGATGTAGCTCGTTCCAGCGTTGCCGATCGCACGACTGTGACCCGGTATCAGGTAGGCCCCCTCCAGACTGGCGTTCACATTACTCTCCTGCTTGGTGGCATAGAAGGGAAGTTTGTCCACCATGTCCGTGATCCACTGGGACTTGGTCTGCCAGTTCGCATCCACGCCCACCATGGTGTTCCGGATCGGCTCCTCCCCCACGTTCACCTTCTGCGTCAGTGGCCGCTCATACAAATTCATCACGGTGGCGCCCAGAACGAGGTCCTTGTTCACCTTGTAGTCGAAGCGCGCTCCCGCCAGCGTCTTGGTCTGTATGCTGAAGAGCGAGTTGCTCTCCAACGACACGTTCACCGGCGTCCCGCTCTCGAGGATCCCCTGGTTCAGGATGCGCACCCGGCCCAGGTTGTAATCCACCGTGTAGTCCTGGTTCTCCACGAGCCGCACCCCGCCCGCCGTCACCACCACCGATCCCTGCGGGATGTTCACGGCGTTGAGCGATATCACATCGCTGCTGGCGCTTCGGTAGCTGCCCTTCAACTTGAAGCGGTTCAGCTCGGGGATGTTCTGCGCCGCCGTCTTCGTGCTGTCGTAGAGCTGTTGGTAGACGATCGTGCGCTTGATCTCCGCCGGGACACCCACGAGCTGCGCATCCAGGTAACTGCCGAACGGCTCGACCGTGGTGAAGTAGATGCGCCCGGTCTGCGCCTGGATGGTCCCCCCCGTGGTGGCCGCGCCATCGATGAAGTCGAACCACCCATCGGGGTTGGGCGCGTTGTTCGGATCCAGCCGGTCCATCGCCAGCGCCTGGATCAAGGGGATCTGGTCCAGCGGAGCACGCGGGATGTAGTTCACATCGACACCCGTGGTCGGGTTGTTGTAGAGCAGGTCCAGCCTGAAGTTCTCCCGGTTCACCTGGAAGGCACCGAGCGAATAGATGTTCTTCATCATCAGGTCCCACAGCGGGATGCGCGGGTTGGTGATCGTGGCCTTCAGCAGCCGGAGCACCAAGGCCTCGGTGCCTTGCGGACCCACCTGGGTACCGGTGCCCGGTGTGGGGGGCGATCCATCATCGGCCCCGATCGTGCCGTCCTGCGAGAACTGGCCGACCTGATAGGTCTGGCCATCGAGGGTGTATTGATAGGCCACCGCGAGCACCTCATCGTTGTTGAGCGACTGGTTCAATGAGATGAAACCGAGGCGCTGGTTCACCGTGTATTCGCTCGCGGTGAGCAATCGCGCACTTTCCACCTTCTCATAGTGCCGCGCCGCGATCAGGCCAAGCGCCTGCAGCGATTGGCTGGAGTTGACGAAACCGGTGATGCCCGCGTCCTGGCTCACCGTCTGGTAGAGCGAGTTGGCATTGTTGTCGGCCACCGTGGAGTTCGGCCGGTCGGTCACAAGCCCTGGAGGAAGGTCGGCACTGAAGTGCCCAGCGGCGATGGAGGGCGCACTGCCATCCTCACCAAGGTCCGTGAAGGCGACGAAGTTCCGTGTCTGCTGGAAGTCCTGCCGGGTGTTGGTCACCCACACCTCGATGCGCTGGATCATCACCCCGCTGTTCACCGTGGGGAGTGTTCGCAGCGCCTGGTCGTACCGGTCCCGGAAATAGTGACTGAGGAAGTAGTGCTTGTTCGCCTCGTACTCGTCGGCCTTCAGATCGAAGGTGGTGGTCTGCGCTCCGCCCTGCGTCTGCACGTTCCGGCGCTGTCCCTTCTCCTGGCTGAAGATGGCCGTGGCCGTGAGCCGCCCGAACCGCAGCTCGGTCTTCAATCCGAACAGGCTCTGGCTGCCCTGGATCAACGTACCACGCAAGGGCAGGCTCACGTTGCCGGCCTCGATCTTCTGGATGATCTCGTCCTCGTACCCGGTGTAATCGAGCTTCACCTGGTTCTCGAAGTCGAACGTCGCCTGTGTGTTGTAGTTCGTGTTGATCTTCAACTTCTCCCCGATGTTCCCCACCAGGTTCAACTGGATGCGCTGGTCGAAGTTGAAGGTGGTGATCCGCCGCTGGTTGATCGGGATCCGCGGGTTCTCGGTCTTGCTGATGTTCACCCCGAAGATCACCTCGGCCGAACCGCGCGGTTTGATGTCGATGGTGTTGCCTCCGAAGATCCGGTCGAAGGCCTCCCCCTTCACCTTGATGGCAGGGATGAGGCTCTTCTGCGCGCTCTCGCTGTCCTGCTCCACCCGGTCCAGCCAGTAGTTGTCCATGCTCCGTTCCATGTCGTAGTTGAGGTATTCCTCCAACGACATGCTCATGGGGGGGCGATAGTCGAATGCGCCACCCACGGAACTGCGCATGATGTACTGGCCCGTCTCCGGATCATACTCCACATCGTTCTGGATGTTGTCCGGGTCACCCAGGTTGATGCTTCCACTGCTCTGCGCACCGGGCGTGAGGGGATCGGTGATCGGGAACTGAAGATTCACCGGTGAATCCACCTGTAGCTCGAAGACCTCGAGCACGATGTCCATCGCCTGCCCATCCGCGACGAAGAAGGCAAGCAGCACCAGCAGCAGCGGCCGCAGCCAAGCGCGGCAGATCGGCTGTATGATGGTGAAGCGTTGCATGGGGACGAAGGCCGGGGCCGGTCAGAGGTTCTTCAGCGTAAGTCTGATCAGGTCTTCCAGTGCCGGGCCTTCACCACCGTGTTCCTGGATCACCGCGTTCATCGCACGTTCCGCCTTCAGTCGGTCCAGGCCCAGTGAGGTCAGTGCCGATAACGCCTCGGTCCGCAGGGTATTGCCCCCGCCCGCGAGTGCCACCCGCCCCGGCATCGGCACTGCGGCCAGCTTGCCCTGCAGCTCGGCGATGATCCGCTGCGCCAGCTTGGGTCCGATCCCCTTGATGCCCTTCAACATCGATTCATCGCCCACCAGGATCGCCGTGTGCACGTCCTGAGCGCTCCGGGCCCCCATGATGGCCATGCCGATCGTGGCGCTCACGCCCTGCACTTCGATGAGTCGCCGGAAGAGTTGGCGCTCCTCCCGGTCGGCGAAGCCGAACAGCCGATGCTCACTTTGACCGGAACGCACATCCACCGAGACCGCGTAATGAACGAACAAACGGGTGGTGCCGCTCGTTGGAAGAGCAGCAAGCACGGTCGCTGGCGCGTGGACCAGGTAGCCCACACCGCCGCATTCAAGGACCACATGGTCCACGCCACTGTGCAAAAGAGTTCCGTTCAGGCTATCGATCATCCTGTCCCCCGAGGTGGGTCGCTTCAATAAGATCCAGGGTACAGTTCGGCGATGCGCTGCGGATAAGGTCCAACAAGGAGGCGCGAAAATAAACGGATCGCCGGATCACAGGACCGTTCCCGTATGACTAGAGCGCATCTCAAAATCGCTTTTGGAAGCGAGCGAGAGGGATCCCGCGTTCAGGCGAGGCGGCGGAACCGAGCATGGTCGGGTGCTCTGCAAGGTTTGGCAACGAAGCATGGACGCGAAAGACCCTCGCGCAGCCCGAAGGGCATTCTTGCGATGTGCACTAGCTTCATCCGCCCGGCCAGGAACCTCATAAAGACCTGGAACCTATGCGGAAACAGCGATTGGTGGTCTTCTCCGGGGCCGGCGTGAGCGCGGAGAGCGGGCTACGCACCTTCCGGGATGCGGACGGGCTGTGGGAACAATACCCGATCGAGGAGGTGGCCACCCCCGAGGCCTGGCAGCGCGATCCGCGGAAGGTGCTCCACTTCTACGACCTGCGCCGGGCTCAGGTCCTGGCGGCGGAGCCCAACCCCGCCCACAGGGCCATCGCGGATCTGGAAGAATGGTTCGAGGTGGACGTGGTGACACAGAACATCGACGACCTGCACGAACGCGCCGGTAGCAGCAGGGTCATGCACCTGCACGGCGAGATCAGGCTCGCCCGCAGCACCGTCGACCCCACCTTTGTCACACCCGTGAACGGCCCATCACTCCGCTGGGGCGATCGATGCCCACTGGGATCCCAACTGCGTCCGCACATCGTTTGGTTCGGTGAAGCGGTCCCATTGATCGAAGCAGCCGCCGACCTCGTTGCGCAGGCCGAGCTCCTCATCGTCGTCGGGACCTCCTTGCAGGTGTATCCTGCCGCAGGGCTGGTGCACTACCTGAACCCCGCAGCGCGGCTACACCTGGTGGATCCGATGGACCTGCCAGATGGGCTGGGCCGCGCCACGCATTGGAAACAGAAAGCCAGCACCGGTATGCCGGCACTGGCTTCCCATTTGATCAGCTCGCTCAGCGACCGCTGACCACGAAGCGTTGGGTGACCAAGCCGCGGCCTTGATGGTCCAACGTGGCGAAATAGAGGCCGGGTGCCAGGCCCTCCGTCGAAAGGCGTGCGATCGGCTGGCCGCTCCGGACCGGCGTGGTGCGGATCCGCTGGCCCACTGCATTGTGGATCACCAGCGCCGTGGCTCCGCCCAATGCGGGCATGTCCACCTCGAACTGTACATCGGCTCCTTTCGAAGGGTTGGGGAACACACTGAGACGTGCCAACGCACCGTTCTCCTCGATACCGACCGCGGTGATCTGGAACTCGATATCGACCCAGACACTGTCATCACGATTGTCCACATCGAACCAGACATACCGGTAGGTGCTGGTGCCCTCCAGACCCTGCGGACGGTGGTAACCCGCGAAGTTGGTCACCGGCTCACCACCGTTCATAGGTAGAGCGTGGACACCGAGGGAATTCCAGATCGGCAGCAAACCGGCATCGATCGCATCGTAGCACACCCCCCAGCAGTAGTAGTTCTGTGTTCCGGGCTGCACGGTCAGTTCGATCCGGCGCATGTTCACGTCCTTGGACTCGGTGCCGTTCAAAGTGGCCGTCAGGTGCACCGACTCGGTATCCGTTTCCGGCGCACCATGATGGACGTAGGTGCTTCCGCTCGGCACGGTCATCCCGTCCTCATCCGTCAGCGTTAGTAGCTGGGCGGTCCCGTTGTATCCGAGTACGACCAGAAGAAAGGAAAGAGCGTAGCGTGTCATCATCATCAGCTTGAGCGCACCGGGAACATGATCGGGCCTCATGCAAATGTAGGACCGGAAGGCCACGAACCGATCGTTCGGCATCGTATCCGTTGCTCTGCTTGGCCAGATAGGATCCCAAGGCACGTCGGACAAACCCGCTCGGCCGCGGCCTGCCCCGTCTACATTTGACCATCACGAACAAGCAACTCCTGCGATCCTCACGAACCAATTCCTGCCCTAGATGAAGAAGAAGCTACTCCTGGCCGTCGCCTTCCTATCGGCTTCGACCTACCTGCAAGCACAATGCCCCGATGGCGAGACCGAAGTAACGGTGAACATCGTCCTTGACCGCTATGGCTCTGAGGCGTTCTGGTCACTCACGGGTCCTGGCGGCTCACCGGTCTTTGCCAGTGGAGATGGATACGAGGATGAAGCAACGAATGGAGAATATCCGTTGGACCCGGTGACGGTGTGCATTCCGAACGGAACCCAGTTCTTCTTCAACGCTGAAGATACCTATGGCGATGGCTGGTGCTGTGCTTACGGCGATGGGGGCTACTCCATCATCGTAGATGGCTTGGAGGTTGCTTCCGGAGGCTCCTTCGCAACCGAGCAGGCGTCCCAGGTGTTCCTGGGAACCGACCTGGCCGTGGAGGACATCACCATGGAGGCCGTGTACCGGAATGCGGACGTGACCATCACCGGTACGGTTGTGAACGGTGGGGTGACCGCGATCGACGGATTCACGCTGGCCTACACCATGGATGGTGGCGCACCGGTCAGCGTACCGGTCACGGCGAACCTGGCACCTGGTGAATCCTACGATTTCACCCACCCCGTGCCTTGGACCTCCAGCTTGGGTGCCCACCTCCTTGACGTGATCGTGAGCGATGTGCCGGAAGACGGCGTCGCCGGGAACAACAACATGGAGCACGACCTGGGTATTTCCGACGAATACACCGGACGAACCACCATCATCGAGCAGTTCACCAGCTCGACCTGCCCTCCTTGCGCCGGCCTGAACACGACCTTCGCCCCGACGCTTACCAGCCTCAACACCAACCAGCCGGGCAGCAACATCGCAGCGATCAAATATCACATGAACTGGCCCGCTCCGGGCAACGACCCGAGCTACAACCCGGACGGGAATACCCGCAAATCCTACTATGGTGTGACGGGTATCCCCGATCTCTTTCAGGATGGCAAACCGATGAACAGCGTCGCAGCCGGCACGATCCAGGCTCTTGGCGCCCGCGATGCCTTCGTGGATATGAACCTCTCCTACTGGACCAATGGCAACACCATCAATGTGACCGTTGATGTGACCCCGCTCTGGCAATACTCCGGAACCCACAAGGTGCACATCGGCCTGGTCGAGAACAGCTACGACTACGCCGCTTCCACCACCACACAGGACGAGTTCCACTATGTGCAGCGGAAGATGCTTCCGAACGGACAGGGCAATACCCTCGCCGCCTTCGTGGAAGACCAGACCCAGACCGTGAACCGCCAATACACCATGACCTTCGGTGGCCCTGCCCAGGGGAACTACAACTTCTGGGAAGGTGGTCCGGAAGACGTCACCGTAGTGGCCTTCGTTCAGAACGTTGCCACCAAGGAGATCCTGCAAGCCGCACTGGCACCCGTTGTCGTCGGTATGAACGAGAACGAGGCTGGCCAGGACCTGCGCATCTTCCCGAACCCGACCAACGGCGAACTGAACCTCATGTTCGACGCATCGATGGCTTCCGGCAACGCCACCATCGAGGTCTTCAATACCCTTGGCGAGCGCGTATACGGCATCAACCGTCCTCTCAATGGTGGTGCACAACGTGAAGTGCTCGACCTCGGCGGCCTGAACGACGGGGTCTACTTCGTGCACATCACGGCGGACGGCTTCCGCGCCAGCCGCACGGTGAACCTGACCAAGTAAGCCACAGCGGAATAAGAAAGGTCGGCGTTCCGGTACGATGTTCGCATCTTCGGGCGCCGACCTTCCATTTCCAACCTACGAGACCATGAAGACCCTCCTTAGTTCGTTGATCGTTCTGGCATTCCCTGTGAGCATGGCTGCCCAGATCCATCTTCCATCCGTCACCCTGCGGTCCTTGGACGGTAAGACGGTGGACACGAAGACCTGGAGCAACGACGGTAAACCCATCATCGTGAACTTCTGGGCCACATGGTGTGCCCCGTGCAAGCGCGAGCTCAGCACCATTGCCGACCAGTACGATCGCTGGCAGGCGGAGACCGGCGTGAAGCTCATCGCCGTTTCCATCGACGACGCTCGCAGCACCGCCCGTGTGGCTCCTTACGTGAACGGTCAGGATTGGGATTATGAGGTCTACCTCGACCCGAACGGCGACCTGAAGCGTGCCCTGAACGTGAACAACGTGCCGCACACCTTCCTATTGAACGGGAAGGGTGAGGTCGTATACCAGCACAACAACTACGAACCCGGGGACGAGAAGGAGCTGTACCAGAAGGTGCGCGAGCTCGTCGGCAAGAAGTGATCAGCCCGCGTATGGCCAAACATCCTTCCAGTAGGGACCACCTGCTCCTGTGCCTGCTGCTCTATGTACCTGCCCTGCAGGCACAGCAGGGTGGCGGCATCCACGGCAATTTCAGCACGGATGCCCAGTACTACAACGTGGATAGCGCGATCGGAGCCGTGGTGCCCGATCAACGGCTGGCGGCCAATTCCTGGGCCAACCTGATCTATACCAACGGCCCCTTCGAGGCGGGAGCGCGGTTCGAGAACTATACCCCCGCGTTGGCCGGTTATCCGGCCGGGGTCGCCTATTCCGGCGGCGGCATCGGCTATCGGTATGCGAAATACAAGCAGGATGACCTGGAGGTAACCGTCGGGAACTTCTTCGAACAGTTCGGCCAGGGCATGATCTTCCGAAGCTATGAGGAACGCTACCTCGGAGTGGACAACGCCATGGACGGCGTGCGCCTGAAGTACCGCCCGATGCGGGGCGTCTACCTCAAAGGGGTGATCGGTCAGCAACGCCTGAGCTTCGCGAACCAGGCCGTGAAAGGCCCCGGGATCGTGCGCGGGATCGATGCGGAGCTATCCCTGAGCGAGCTCCTCGATTCCAACTGGACGAGCGCCAATAATCTGATCATCGGAGCCGGATTCGTGAGCAAGTTCCAGGAGGACCGCGACCCGCAGCTGGAGCTGCCCCAGAACGTGGGCGCCTGGGCCTTCCGCCTGAACTACACCACCCCGCGCTGGAACCTGTACACGGAATACGCCTACAAGATCAACGATCCGAACAACAAGAACGGCTTCATTTACAAGGAAGGTCAGGGCCTGCTGGTGAACGCGACCTATTCGGTGCGTGGCTTCGGACTTTCAATGGGTGCACACTCGTTCGACAACATGTTCTTCCAGAGCGACCGGTCCGCCGCCACACCGTTCGACCTGAACATCAACTTCCTGCCGCCGCTGGCGAAGCAGCACACCTACAACCTGCCCGCCACGCTCTATCCTTATGCCACCCAGCCGAATGGTGAAGTGGCCGCTCAAGGCGAGCTCTTCTACAAGTGGAAGAAAGGCACGGCCCTCGGTGGCAAGTACGGCACCAAGCTGGCCCTGAACTATTCGGTGGCCTATGCGCTGGATACGACCCGTCTGGGAGCCGCGGATGACACCACCGCCAGGGTCGGATATCGTACCGCGTTCTTCAGCCCTGGGAAGCGGCGCTATTTCCAGGACATGAACATCGAAGTCCGCAAGAAGGTCAGCGAGAACTGGGAGTTCGCGCTCACCTACCTCAATATCTGGTACGACATCGATATCATCCAGGGCAAACCGGGCCAGCCCGCGGTTCATGCCGACATCTTCATACTGGAGGGCCTGCACAACTTCACCGACAGGAACTCCGTGCGCTTCGAGGTGCAGCATCTGAGCACCAAGCAGG
Organism: Bacteroidota bacterium; assembly: GCA_029573495.1. Taxonomy (GTDB): domain Bacteria; phylum Bacteroidota; class Bacteroidia; order Flavobacteriales_F; family PHOS-HE28; genus PHOS-HE28. The sequence continues at coordinate 17,589 of JAKQEI010000072.1, forward strand.
ATCATGGCAACTGGGCCACGGCGCTCGCCGAGTTCACATTCAGCCCCCATTGGTTCGTGGCGGCCATGGACCAGTTCAACTACATCGGGGATGCCAAACTGGAGGCCAAGGGACTTGAGCAGCTCCACTACCCGATCGGATCCGTGGGCTATATCCGGAACGGCAACCGCTTCCAGGTGAACTATGGCCGGCAACGCGCCGGGATCTTCTGCGTGGGTGGGGTCTGCCGTCAAGTACCTGCCGCCAACGGCCTTACCTTGTCCGTTACCAGCACGTTCTGATCATGCGCTCCTACAGGCTCCTCCTTGCGGTCGGTATCGTCCTTGCCTCCTTTCAGGCATGTGATATCGTGGATGATCCGACCCCTCCAGGACCGGGATCCTCCGGTGGTCCTTCACAGGACTTCTCCATCCTGGTGGATAGTTCCGGCTATGACCCGGACCTTCCCGCTCCGACCCGCAAAGTGCTATTGGAGGATATCACTGGGCATCGATGCAACAATTGCCCAAGAGCTGCAAGGATCGCTCAGGGACTGAAGGATGATCTTTATGGGGAGGACCTTGTACTTGTAGGTGTTCATGCCGGGGGCTTCGCCGCGCCGTACGAGCCGATCGGAGATGGGTTCTACGACACGGATCATCGGACAGCAGCGGGTATCACCTATCAGCAGAACTTCCAGGTCTTCTTCTTTCCAGCCGGCCTGGTCTCCAGAAAGCCGTTCGAGGAGAGCACTGTCGTTTCAGAAGGTAGCTGGAGCGCCGCGGTCGCGGATATCATCGGAGGGCCATCATCGTTCGAACTTCGGATCGATAGTATCGCTATCGAGGAAGGCCTGATCACCACCGTGGTGCGGCTGCATCTCGCTGAGCAGGTGGATGGGGACTTCAACCTCGTCGTTTACCTGGTCGAGGACGAAGTGATAGACTGGCAACTTGATTCCGAGGCTTCACCACCCGATGTGCCGGACTACCACCATCGACATATGCTCCGGGCCAATTTGAATGATACGTGGGGCACGAATGTGATAAACACCTCAGCATCAGGCGGACGCGTGATAACCACGACCATTTCCAACTACTCGCTCGATCCTACTTGGAATGTGGACCACCTGTACGTGGTGGCCTACGTCTATGATGTCGATACCGACGAGGTGCTTCAGGCCGAGGAACGCAAGTTCCAGCCCTGACAACACTTTTTGGCACTTCCGGCACACGCGTGCCGAATGAACTGCGTTCTATCCACCCATCGGCCTCGGGATCGTGGATAACCGTTCGACCTATACCCCTTGCATCCGCCGGTGGACGTACTACCTTCAACCTCGCTAAAGCCGAACCGTGATGATGGACCAGGGTAGAAAGATGATGGAGTTCAGCAAACAGGTGCTCCAAAAGGTCAGCTTCGATAAGCGTCTATTCAAGAAGGAACTGCTCAAGGCCCGACGGTGGCTCGGGCAGCATGATCAGCTCGTTCTGAAGGCCTGGTGCCTCGCCACCTTCGGCCATATGTACAAGGACGTGATCATCGAAGTGTTCCAGACCACCTTGCGAACGTAAGCTAAAGCCCCTCGCGCAGGAAACGCAGGTTCCGTCGTAGTCCGCTGTACTTCGCCCGTTTCACGGCACTGCCCTCGAAGAGCCGGTCGAAGACCACCTCGGTCATGCCGTGCCATTCATCCTTGCTCAGCCCCAACAGCTCGGGCTTGGGGGTGAATTGCGGTTCATTATGCGGGGTGCTGAACCGGTTCCAAGGGCATACCTGCTGGCAGATGTCACAGCCAAAGGCCCAATTGTTCAGCTTGCCCGTCATCTCCGCCGGGATCGCGTCCTTCAGCTCGATGGTGAGGTAACTGATGCACCGACTCCCATCCACCGCATAGGGGGTGATGGCCTCGGTCGGGCAGGCATCGACGCAGCGGCGGCAGGTGCCGCAGTGGTCAGCGACCGGCGCATCGGGCTCCAGTTCCAGGTCAAGGATGATCTCGCACAGGAAGAAGAAGGATCCCGCGCCTTGCCGGATGAGGTTGGTGTGCTTGCCCATCCAACCCAACCCACTGCGTTGGGCCCAGGCCTTCTCCAGCACGGGGGCACTATCAACGAAGGTCCGCAGCGCCACCTCGCCATACCGCTCGTGTATGAAGCTGATCAGCGGCTTCAAGCGCTGCTTCAGCACCTTATGATAATCCCTGCCATAGGCGTAGGTGCTCAGCTTCGGGGCATCCGGGTCCTCCTGCTTGACCGGCGGATGGTAGTTGTAGGCCAGGCTGATCACGGTCTTCGCCCCTTCCACCAAGCGCCGCGGATCCAAGCGCAGGTCGAAGTGGTTCGCCATGTAGCCCATCTCCCCATGCCGGCCTTCCCGAAGCCAGCGCTCGAGCCGGGGTGCCTCCTCCTCCAGGAAACCCGCCTTCGCGACACCACACGCCAGGAAACCCAGCTCATGGGCCTTCTGCTTGATCTCCCCGGAGGTGTGCATCGGCCGCAAGTTCGGCCATGCCCATCACATGATCGAGAAGCCAGGCCGGCTCACACCCACCTTCGGCCCAGGGCATACCGCACCAACCCGGCACTGTTCCGGACGTTTAGCTTGGTCATCAACTGCCGCCGGTGGGACTTCACGGTGTCCACACTGATGAACAACGTGTTGGCGATCTCCTCGTTCGTGCGCTCCTGGGCCACCATCCGGATGATCTCCCGCTCCCGCGATGTGAGGCCGATATAGGCCCCGCCTGGGTGCTTGGAGGTGTGCGCATAGCCCTGCTCCACGGCCCTGGCCGCTGCGTCGCTCAAATAGCGGTCACCCGCGAGCACCTGCGCCAAGGCAAAGCGCAGCTCCATTGGCCCGCAGCTCTTCGAGAGATAACCAACGCTCCCTTCGATGAGCATGCTGTTGATGTACTCGATCTCCATCAGGTCCGAGAAGGCCAGCACCCTTTGCTCTGGATGCCGCTTCCGGATGGCACGCATCGTGTCGATCCCGTCCATCTCCGGCAGAGACACATCCATCAGGACCAGATCGAAGGAGGCCTTGTCCAGCGCTGCGAGGAGTTCCGTTCCCGAACGCACCTGGTCCGCCACCACATAACGCGGATGGTCCTTCAACCAAGTGCGCAATCCATCTGCCACGATCGGCAGGGGGTCCGCGATGATCAACCGTGCAGCTTGCATCCTGCTCTTCGCGCCCGTGCTCCCATCGATACTTGCCATCGAGGATCGCACCCCTCGATGGCCCATCGACCGGACCGGCATTCCCAAAGTTCAATGATCCGGATCGGAAATACACTAATCACAAAGGGTGGATCCGCAGGATACGGTCCTACTCGAACAAGCTACCCGGCTTCACGCTCGGCACCCTGCCCAGGTGCTTGTAGGCCCGCTCCGTGGCCTGCCTGCCCCGTGGCGTGCGCTGCAGGTAACCCTCCATGATCAGGAAGGGCTCATACACCTCTTCGATCGTTCCAGCTTCCTCGCCCACCGCCGTCGCGACCGTATTGAGGCCCACCGGCCCACCGCTGAACTTGTCGATGATGGCCCCGAGGATACGGTTGTCCATCTCATCGAGCCCATGCGCATCCACGTTCAGGGCCTTGAGCGCGTATTGGGCGATCCCGAGGTCGATCGTTCCATCTCCCTGGATCTGGGCGAAGTCGCGCACCCTGCGCAACAAGGCATTGGCGATCCGCGGTGTACCCCGGCTGCGACGTGCGATCTCGTCCGCTGCTTCATCGGCAATAGGCACGTTCAACAGTCCGGCACTGCGCTGGATGATGCCCCGCAAGGTGCTCGCATCGTAATAATCCAATCGGCTGTTGATCCCGAAGCGCGCGCGCAAGGGCGCTGTGAGCAGGCCGCTGCGCGTGGTGGCGCCCACCAGCGTGAAGGGGTTCAGCGCGATCTGCACCGTGCGTGCATTGGGGCCCGCGTCGATCACCAGATCGATCCGGTAGTCCTCCATCGCACTGTACAGGTACTCCTCGATCACCGGGGTCAGCCGATGGATCTCGTCGATGAAGAGGACGTCGTGCGGCTCCAGGTTCGTCAACAGTCCGGCCAGGTCAGCGGGCTTGTCCAGGACCGGGCCACTGGTGATGCGGATCCCCACGCCCATCTCCTGGGCCACGATGTTGGCCAGGGTGGTCTTGCCCAGACCGGGAGGTCCATGCAGCAGCACATGATCCAAGGCTTCGCCCCGTTGTTTCGCCGCCTGCACGAACACCTTCAGGTTGTCCGTCACCGCCTTCTGCCCGGCGAACTCCCCGAACTTCCGAGGACGGAGCACCTGCTCCATCTCCTTGTCGGAGGCGGAGCGTTGTTCGTTCCGGACATCGAAACCGTCGGACATGCGCTCAAAGGTAACCGGGAGGCGATGCCCGGCTCACCGTTCCCCGTGCGCGAAGTCGCGGTAGAGGTCCTCGAAGAAGATCCGTAGGCCGAGGGTGTAGATCGGCGCGGTGAGCCGCTCATCAAGGCTGTGCCGCGTGCGCATCACCAACCGGAAGCCCCAACCGGCGCCAACCCCGAAGTAGGTGAGGAAGCGGTATTGCACGGTCATGCCGGGCTCATAGGTGATCAATCCGCTCTGGAAGAGGGTCCGCTTCTCCCCGGCAAGGTCCTCGTACACGACCGAACCGCGTCCTACGCCCACCTGCACCGGTATGCGCACCTCCCACGGCCCGCGCTGGTAAAATGCGTAGTCCACATACGCGCTCAGGTAGCCCAGGCGCAGGCGCGTGGGACGCGTTCCGATCTCCGGCACCGGACGATCACGCTCCACCCTTGTGAACAGGAAGTTGTACCCCACACCGTACTGGAAGCGGCGCGCATGCTCCAGCCCGAGCTTGACACCGACGATGCGCACGTTGTGGTTGCTCACGAAGGACCCCTTCAGGTCCAGCCGCACGATCGGCCGGGCAGGCTCCCGGGTGAACAGCGCGATGCTGTCCAACAACTGCGCGCGCATGGAATGGAACGCGCAGCCCGCGACCAGGAGTAGGATGAACCGCATTGAACGCGAATGTCCGCACCCAAAGATGCGGACATTCCAAGGCCTTGCCGATGCAAGGAAGCTGAGGTTCAATGCTCCTCCTCGCCGTCCTCCAGGGGCGTGATCTGGCTCACCCAGTCCTCCGCCTTGCCAGGCTTGCTGTAATCGTAGGGCCAACGGTAAACCACGGGGATCGGTCCCGGCCAGTTGCCATGGATGTGTTCCACCGGGGTGGTCCACTCCAGCGTGTTGCTCTTCCAGGGGTTCTGCACGGCCTTCGGACCGCGATAGATGCTGTAGAAGAAGTTGTAGGTGAAGATCACCTGGGCCAGTCCGCCGATGATGGCGAACACCGTCACCAGAATGTTCAGGTCCACCACGCCGTCGAACATGGGGAACTCACTATAGCTGTAGTAGCGCCGCGGCGCGCCAGCAAGACCGATGAAGTGCATCGGGAAGAACACGCCGAAAGCACACACGAACGTGATCCAGAAGTGGGCGTAGCCCAGCTTCGTGTTCATCATCTTCCCGTACATCTTCGGGAACCAGTGATAGATGCCGGCGAACATCCCGAAGATGGCGCTCATACCCATCACGATGTGGAAGTGCGCCACCACGAAGTAGGTATCGTGCACGTTGATGTCCAGCGCACTATCCGCCAGGATGATCCCGGTGAGACCACCGGCGATGAAGGTGGCCACCAGACCGATGCTGAAGAGCATGGCCGGCGTGAACACGATGTTGCCGCGCCACAAGGTGGTGATGTAGTTGAACACCTTCACTGCGGACGGGATGGCGATCAACAGGGTGGTGAACACGAACACCGAACCGAGGAAGGGGTTCATGCCCGTGATGAACATGTGGTGGCCCCATACGATGAAGCTCAGGAAGCCGATGGCCAGGATGGAGCCGATCATCGCCCGGTAGCCGAAGATGGGCTTGCGAGCATTGGTCGCGATGATCTCGGAGGTGATGCCGAGGGCTGGCAGCAGCACGATGTACACCTCGGGGTGACCCAGGAACCAGAACAAGTGTTGGAACAGGATCGGGCTGCCACCGGTCTGGTCCAGTGCCTCACCGGCGACATAAATATCGCTCAGGTAGAAACTAGTGCCGAGGGAACGGTCCAACAGGAGCAGGAGGGCAGCGCTCAACAGCACCGGGAAGCTCAGGATGCCCAGGACGGCGGTGAGGAAGATCGCCCACATCGTCAACGGCATGCGCGTCATCTTCATGCCCTTGGTGCGCAGGTTCAACACCGTGACCACGTAGTTCAGACCGCCCATCAGCGAGCTGGCGATGAAGAGCGTCATGCTCACCAACCACAACGTCATTCCAGCGCCGGAACCCGGGATGGCCTGTGGTAGCGCGCTCAACGGCGGGTAGACCGTCCAACCGGAAGAGGCGGGACCACCTTCCACGAAGAGAGAAGCCAGCATCACCACGCTGCTCAGGAAGAAGAACCAGTAGCTCAGCATGTTGATGAAGCCGCTGGCCATGTCCCTTGCACCGAGCTGCAAAGGGATCAACAGGTTCGCGAAGGTCCCGGACAATCCGCCGGTGAGCACGAAGAACACCATGATGGTGCCGTGGATCGTGACCAGCGCCAGGTACATGTTCGGATCGAGCACTCCGCCCGGGGCCCATTTGTCGCCCAGGAAGAAGTTCGTGAAGGCGAAGCCCTCGCCCGGCCAGGCCAGCTGAAGCCGGAAGATCAGCGACATGATCACCGCCACCCAGGCCATGAAGATGGCGGTGACGAGGAACTGCTTGCTGATCATCTTGTGATCATGCGAGAAGATGTACTTCGAGATGAAGCTCTCCTCGTGGTGATGCGCCTCGTGCCCGTGGCCGGCGGCGTGTGCGGTTGTTGCACCCATGGTCGTCAATTCCTTTCTGTTCAGTGCGTCGGAGCAGCTTCAGCCACCGTGGTGGTCGCAGCCGAGGTAGCCGTGCTATCCATGGCCGGTACGACCGGTGGTTCAGGTGCGGCGGGCGGCGCCTGGAACGGTTTCTTCATCGCCTCGGCATACCATGCCTCGTGCGCGGCGGCATCCGTCACCACCAGCGGCATCTGCATGTTGTAGTGTGATGCACCACAGATCTTGTTGCACAACAGGATGAAGTCGAAGGCATCGTTCTTCATCACCATGCGCATGCTGTCCGTGGTGATCGTCGGTGTCATCTTGATCGTGGTGGTCATGCCCGGCACCGCGTTCATCTGGGCGCGCAGGTGCGGGATGTAGGCACTGTGGATCACGTCCTGGCTGCGGATCAACACCTTCACCTCCTGGTGAACCGGCAGGTGGAACTCCTTGATCACCACATCATCGGCACCGTGCAGGTATGGGCTTGCGACACCCTTCTCGGTGATGTCATGCTCCATCACGGTGCGCAGGTTGATCACACGCTGCTTGTGACGGCGGAGGCGGGCCACCTGCTCGGTCAGTTCATGGTGCTTCGTCTCGGCCAGCACCGCATGGGCCAGCAGGCTGTCGCCTGAAGCGATCTCCGCATCCATCTCCGCCAACCGCGTCTCAACGCTCTCACGGGTGACGATGCCCAGCGGGTTGCTGCCATTGATCAGGCGGACATCGGTCGCACCAAGCTCACCGTCCTGTCCGGGATAGCGCGCGGTCCAGTCGAACTGGCGGGCATAGAGCTCCACTTTCACGGCCTCCGGTGATGCCGGAGAGGTGATGTCGGCCCAGGTGTTCAATCCGTAGATGATGATCACCGCCAGCACGGCGGCCGGCACCACGGTCCAAAGCAGTTCCAACTTGTTATTATGCGGCTGCCAGAAGGCCCGACGGTCCTTGTTGTACACATACTTGCCGGCGAACCAGAAGAGGAGCACATTGGTCAGGACGAACACGATGATCAGGATCCACCAGTTGAAGTCGAGCAGGGCGTCCGTCGCGGCGCCATGCTCGCTCGCGGCCACCGGCAGCATCTTATCACCGTAGGCGCATACCAGCCAGATGAAGAAGCCGAAGTACAGTGGCAGGAACAACCACATCATGCGGGCGTTGAAGCGGTTGTCCCCCTCGGAGATGTCCTCCTCCCGCTTGCCCCGCAACTTCGAGGTGAGTTCGTACACGCGGGCGAGCTGCGCTACCGCAAGGATGCCCAGCACCACGACGATCAGGATCAACAACTTGGTCATCGGTCGTTCGATATCAACCCTTCCGGGCTGTCTTGTTCAATGTTGCGGCAACGGAGCTGTTCGTAGCGCATCGTGAGCCGGCGCACCTGCCACACCTGCAGACCGGCCCAGGCGGCCGCTGCAATGATCAGGTATGGAAGCAGGTCAAGCATCAGATCTGGTGATGTACGCTTTCGTCCAGGTAGGGGTGGTTCACCACGGTGAGCGGGGCCTTGGTGAGTGTACGCAGCACCGTGTTGATGAACAAGCCCAGGAAGGCCACGAACATGCCCACCTCCAGCAGCCCGATCCCGTGGAAGTGATGTCCCAGACTGCCGGGCATCACCATCATGTTCACGTCCAGCCAGTGGCCGATGAAGATCACGCTGCCCACACCGATCAGGAAGCGCGGGTTGCGCTTCGCGTCGCGGCTCATCAGGATCACCATCGGCACGGCGAAGTTGATGAAGAAGGTGCCCCACATGAGCGCCGGGTGGTGGTCGATCCGCTGCTGGAAGTAGGTCACCTCCTCGGGAATGTTCGCATACCAGATCAACATGAACTGGGAGAAGTACAGGTAGGTCCACAGGAAGCTGATCGCGAAGACCCACTTGCCCATGTCGTGGATGTGGCTGTTGTTCACCTGCGGCAGGTAGCCCTTCCGCTTCAGGTAGAGCACCAGGATGACCGCGCTGATCATCGCGCTCACCCACATACCGGCGAACGTATACCAACCGAACAAGGTGCTGAACCAATGGGCGTCGATGCTCATGATCCAATCCCAGGCCAGTGTGCTGCTGAAGACCGCGAAGAACACCAGGAACAGCGCGCTCCGCTTGTAGTTGATCAACATGCGCTTCACCAGGCTCTCGCCCGATTCCTTGTCCATCTGCAGGCTCTGCTTGCGGAACCACCCTGCGAAGAACACGAAGGTGCCGATGTAGGCGATGGTGCGGATCCAGAAGAAGGGGATGTTCAGGAAGGCCTTCTTGCCCGCCATGATGCTGTCGTAGTTGGGATTGGCCACCGCTCCCTCCACGACCTCATCCACATAGTGCGCTTCGTGGCCTTCGCCGACCATGTATGGATGATACAGGCTGTGATCCATCCAATGGTACACGTGGTTCAGATGCATGCTGCCACCGATGAAGACGATCACGAGCGGGATCCAGCCCCACTTCAGGTAGCTGAAGAGGCTCTCGAACACGCGCTTGACCAATACGCTCCAAGCCGTCTCGGTGGCGTTCTGCAGGGCGAAGAAGAAGAGCGCGCCCAGGCCGATCCCGAAGAAGAAGAAGCCGTTCACCAACAGGGATGCCCAAGTGCGTTGGTGATGATCGGTATGATCGCCAAGGATGCCGACCACGGCGGCCACCGCGCCCAGGACGATCAATCCGAGGGAGATGCTGCGTGCCCGATTGCTAATGGTGAAGTTCATCGCTGCTTTACCGTTGTCGTCCTGGTTCAGTTCGCTGCGGGGGGTGTAGAAGCGGCCGCCACGTCACGCGTCATCTTGCCGCCGTTCTGCAGGTACTTCACGTACTGCACCACGAGCCAGCGTTCCTCCTTGTTCAACTGCGAGGCATGGGAACCCATCATCCCCTTGCCGTAGGTGATCACATGGAAGATCTTGCCTTCGGGCAGGTCCTTCAAGGCGCCTGTGTAGGCGCCGGGAGGCGGGTGCCCACCGTTGTTCACCACCGGACCATCGCCATCACCCTTCTCCCCGTGGCAGTGATCGCAGAACCGGGCGTAGAGCTCCTTGCCCTGCTCCACGGTGGCCTCGGTCATGGCGATGGGACTGTGCAGTCCCAAGCCGGCGGCCTCATAGCCATCGTTGTCGTTGGCATAGGGGTAGGGCATGCTGTAGGTGGCCTTGGACTGATCGTCGGCGAAGGCGATGGTGCCGACCGGCGGCAGTTTCGCGCTGGGCCGCTCGCGCTGTACGCGTGCGGAATCCTCCGAGAAGTAGTAGGGGTCCTGACCGTAGTCCACGTAGGCCTCCACGGCCGGACTGCGGTACATGTCCGGCATGTACTCCACGCCGGGGCTGTTGGGGTCGCCACCACAGGAGGCCATGCCCACTACCATCAGCGACAGGGCGCCGAGGGTCATGACCGGGTTCCGTTGGATCGTGCTCATGGCTCAGTACTGGCGTTCGTTGATCTCGAACACCGGGGTCTCGCGCAGCAGGCTGGTGATGGCCTCGGCGCTGTGGCCGTGGTTGTCAGCGGTGCGCACTTCGATGATGAACTTGTCGTCCGTGCTGCGCGGGTCCGGGTTGCGGGCCGGCATGCCGGGCAGGGTCTTGTTACGGATCAGGTAGGTGATGGACATGCCGTGCGCCGCGCAGAGCACGGTGAACTCGAAGGTCACCGGGATGAAGGCGGGCAGGTTCTTATACATGGCCTGGCTCGGCTTGCCTCCGATGTCCATCGGCCAGTCGAAGATGTTCATGTACCAGATGCCCAGCAACGCCAGGCAGGTGCCGGTGATGCCGAACATGAAGGCCGCGATCGCCAGACGGGTGCGTTTAACCCCGATGATGGGATCGATGCCGTGGATCGGGAAGGGCGACCAGGTGTCCTTCACCTTGACGCCATGGGACACCAGCTTGCGTGCCCCGTCCTTCAACAGTTCGGGATCCTCGTAAACGGCGTAGATGACCTTGTTCGCCATGGTGTTCAGGGGTGATGGTGTTTGGCGGCCTCCTTCTTGTAGCTCTCGCCGCTGACCTTCAATATCGACTTCACCTCGTTCAGCGCCAGCACCGGGAAGTACCGGGCGAAGAGCAGGTAGAGGGTGAAGAAGATGCCGATGGTGCCCAGGAAGAGACCGGCGTCCGCCCAGGTGGGGTGGAACATGTTCCAGCTGCTGGGCAGGTAGTCGCGGTGCAAGCTGGTCACGATGATCACGAAACGCTCGAACCACATGCCGATGTTCACGATGATGCTCATGAAGAAGGTGAAGGCCAGGTTGCGGCGCAGGTTGCGGAACCAGAACACCTGCGGGCTGATCACGTTGCAGGTCATCATCGCCCAGTAGCTCCACCAGTAGGGGCCCGTGGCGCGGTTGATGAAGGCGTAGCTCTCATACTCCACCCCGCTGTACCAGCTGATGAAGAGCTCGGTGATGTAGGCCACACCGACGATGGAACCCGTGACGATGATCACGATGTTCATGTACTCCACGTGCTTCACGGTGATGTAGTTCTCCAGGTGCATCACCTTGCGCATCACGAGCAACAGGGTCTGCACCATGGCGAAGCCGCTGAAGACCGCACCGCTCACGAAGTAGGGCGGGAAGATGGTCGTGTGCCAGCCGGGGATCACCGAGGTGGCGAAGTCGAAGCTCACCACGGAGTGCACCGAGAACACCAGTGGCGTGGCCACACCGGCCAGCACCAGGCTCACCTCCTCGAAGCGCGTCCACGCCTTGGCATTGCCGCTCCAGCCGAAGCTGAGGATGCCGTAGACCTTCTTCATGCCCGGCTTGGTAACCTTGTCGCGGATCGTCGCGAAGTCCGGGATGAGACCGATGTACCAGAAGACCAGCGATACGCTGAAATAGGTCGAGATCGCGAAGACGTCCCAAAGCAGGGGCGAGTTGAAGTTCACCCAGAGGGAACCGAACTGGTTGGGCAGCGGGAACACCCAGTAGCCCAGCCACAGACGACCCATGTGCAGCAGCGGGAACATCGCCGCCATGATCACCGCGAAGATGGTCATGGCCTCGGCCGAACGGTTGACGGCCATGCGCCACTTCTGGCGGAAGAGCAGCAACACCGCACTGATCAGCGTGCCGGCGTGACCGATGCCCACCCACCACACGAAGTTGGTGATGTCCCAGGCCCAGTCCACGGTCTTGTTCAGACCCCACACCCCGATCCCCTTGCTCAGGAGCCAGAAGATGCAGCCCACCCCGTACAGCGCGATCAGCGCCGCGATGGTGATGAGGACATACCAGCCGCGCGGGGCCTTGTTCTCGATCGGACCGACGATATCCTGCGTGATATCGTGGTAGGTCTTGTGACCCAATATGAGCGGTTCTCGGATCGCTGCTTCTGAATGCATAGGGTCCTATCGTTGCTCAGGCGTGGTGTGCGGCAGCCTCATCGGTGTTGCGCACCTTCACCAGGTAGTTCACGTTGGGTTTCACACCGATCTCCTCCAGCATGTGGTAGCTGCGGTCGCTGTCCGCCAGGCCACGCACCATGCTCTTCTTGTCGTTCAGGTCGCCGAAGACGATGGCGCCGGTACCGCAGGCCGCGCTGCAGGCCGTCTCGATCGCACCGTCCTTCACCGGCGTACCGGCCTTCTTGGCCGCGAGCTTGCCCGCCTGGATCTGCTGCACGCACATGCTGCACTTCTCGATCACACCGCGGCCGCGCACCACCACATCGGGGTTCAGCACCATGCGGCCCAGGTCGTCCCACGCCGGGTTCACCTCGCCGAACTTCTCGGTCACATAGTTGAACCAGTTGAAGCGACGCACCTTGTACGGACAGTTGTTCGCGCAGTAACGGGTGCCGATGCACCGGTTGTAGGCCATCTGGTTCAGTCCTTCCAGGCTGTGCGTGGTGGCCGCCACCGGGCACACCGTTTCGCAGGGCGCGTGGTTGCAATGCTGGCACATCACCGGCATGAACATCACCGTAGGGCTCTCCTCCGGCACCTCCATCTGGAGGTACATGTCGATCTTGCCCAGCCCTTCCTCCTTCGCACGCTCCTTGGTCATGTCGGAGCTGAAGTAGCGGTCCACGCGGAGCCAGTGCATCTCGCGACTGCGGCGCACCTCGTCCTTGCCGACCACCGGGATGTTGTTCTCGCTGTTGCACGCCGTGATGCAGGCGCCGCAGCCGATGCAACCGTTCAGGTCGATGCTCAGGCCCCAGCGGTGGCCCACCCCTTCCACGGGGTGCTCCTGCCAGAGGTCGAACTCGGCCACCGGCTTGCGGTCGCGCGCGTCGATCACGCTGTCGCCGTTCACATCCTCATGCACCCCCAGCTCGTGGGCGTGGTTGTAAGCGCTCTTATCACCGGCCTTATAGGTGGCGATGGAGGTCTCCTTCACCACGCTGTGGCGGTCCATGTCCGTCAGGTGCGTCTGCGTGATGGCGACCGGGTAGGTGGTCCCGCTCGGTGTCACCGTCACGTTCAGCGCCTCGTAGCTCACCTGGCCATCCACCATGCTGGTGAAGGGATACACGTTGCGACCCACCGGCTTGAACTCGCCATTGTGGTTCGTCACACAGGCTGCGCGGCCCACTTTCTCGCCGAACTCACCGCGACCGTATCCAAGGGCGATGGCGATGGTACCCTGTTTCTGGCCCGGGGTCGGCACGACGGGCAGGCTGATCTCGCGATCGACCACCTTCACCACGACCACGCTGGCCGCAGCCTTCTCACCGAGGTACATGTTCAGTCCCAGCTCCTTCACGTCGGCCGGGCTCATGCATACGTAGTTGTCCCAGGTGATCTTCGTCAGCGGGTCCGGCATCTCCTGCAACCAGGGGTTGTTGGCGTGCTGCCCGCTGCCGATGGCCTCCGTGGTGTACAGGGAAAGTTCGAAAGAACCCGCACCGGCGCTCGCCCTGGCA
>JAKQEI010000074.1 GCA_029573495.1 Bacteroidota bacterium
GGTGGTCTGCATCACCAGATAGGCTGGGATCTGCAGCACGTCGCACACCTCGGCGGCGGGCCTGGCCTGGCTGGGGTAATGGATGTCGGTGAGGATCGGGAAGCCGAAGTCCTTCTTGATGCGCGCGAGAATTTTCAGTCCTTCATCCAGACCTGGGCCTTGGTAGAAGTCCACGCTGCTGCGATTGTCCTTGGTGAAGCTGCTCTTGTATATCACGGGCACTTTCATGCGCTCGCTCACTTCCTTGAGCTTCTCGGCGGTGCGCAGCATCACGTCCTCGGTCTCGATCACACAAGGGCCACTGATCAAGAAGAGCTGGTCGCTACCACAGCGGATGTCGCCTACATGGACGGTCTTTGTCATGGACCGCAAAGGTACCTTACCGCTGGCTTGCAGGCCCTTTCACCTCCAGGTCGAATAGCAGTTCCCCGAGCAGGTAGCCCTCGAGCCGGTCCCCCGCGCTCAATGCACCCACGCCAGCGGGGGTCCCGGTGAAGAGCAGATCGCCGGGATCAAGGGTCATGTATCGTTCCACATGGGCAATGAGCACCTCCACCGGGAAGATCATCTGGCCACTATGCCCGCTCTGGACCACCTTGCCGTTCTTCTTTAGCATGAATTCGATGGGGTGCCCACTGCTCGGGAAGGACTCCAACGCGGTGAAGGCATCGGCCACGTAGGCCGAACCGTCAAAGGCCTTGGCCTTCTCCCACGGAAGGCCTTTCGACTTGAGATCCTGTTGCAGGTCCCGCGCGGTGAGGTCGAGACCGATGGTCACCTTGTCCGGCACGGCGCGTCCATTACGACGACCAATGACGTAGACGAGCTCGATCTCGTGATGTACGTCCTTACTGAATGCGGGAAGCACGATCGGGCCGGCATGCGGGATGAGGGCCGAGGGTGGCTTCAGGAAGACCACCGGTTCATCCGGAACGGGATTCCCGAGTTCCCTGGCGTGGTCGCCATAGTTGCGGCCGATGCAGACGAGCTTCATGTGGGTCAGGGTTGGATGTCGGCGAGCGCGTTGCGCATCACGGCCAGGGTGCTTCCCGGAAGTTCAGCCTTGGTCATCAGCCATTGCAGGTAGCCCGGATCGTGTCGCCCGATGTTCTCAAGGGTCCATCCGCTGTACTTGCCAAAGCCCAGGCAGATGGCGCCACGGTCATCGAAGCGCAACTTGCCCGCTGCATCCGGGCTGCGCTGCCGGTCGCCACTGATCTCGCCCAGGGAACCGACATCTCCCTTCAGATCGGATGGATACCGCTCCAATTGCGCCAGCAACACATCCGCTGTGGCCTCCACATCGGCAAGGGCATCATGGGCGCCTTCGTGCTCCCGTCCGCAATAGAACCGCAATGCGGCGCTCAGGTCGCGCGGTTCCATCTTGTGGAAGATGCGCTGCACGTCCACCACGCGCAGGTCCGCCGTGCTCCAATCCACCCCGACCCGGTGCAGTTCCTCGGTGAGGAAGGGGATGTCGAAACGGAGTACGTTGAAACCGGCCAGGTCGCAGCCCGCAAGCTCGTCCAATACCTCGCGGGCGATCGCCTCCAGGGGTGGGGCCATGGCCACATCCAGGTCGCTGATGCCATGGATGGCCGTGGATTCCGGGGGAATGGGAATGCCGGGGTTCACGAGGGTCTGGTAGCGTTCCCGTTCGCCTCCTGGCTGGATACGAACGATGCCGATCTGCACGATCCGGTCCCTGCCAATGCGGGTTCCGGTGGTCTCCAGGTCGAAGAATGCGAGGGGGCGTTCCAGGTCGAGTGCCATCGGGGCAAAGTTGAACGAAAGAGCCCCGGAACGGTGTCCGGGGCTTCCATGAGTTCTGAACGATCCGGCGGATCAGCGCACCTTCAACTTGGCGTACTGGAACTTGCCGTACTTGTCCGTGTTCTTGTAATCGCCCTGGTAACGGGGGCCTTGCACCAGGTTGTTCACGGCCTCCAGGTAGAGCTTGGTCTCGTCCTTACCACGTGCCTTCACGGCTTCGAGCAGGCGGGCGCGGGCATCCTCCATGCGCTGCCGGCTCAGGTTCTCGTTGGTGCCGAAGGTCTTGGTGGGCACCTTGGAGGCGCTGGCCTCGATCACGACGTTGGCCTTGCCGTTCTTCTCGATCAAGCCGACCACGGTGTCGATGAACTCCTTCCAGCGTTGATCGTTCTGGTCGATGTCCTTCGCATTGTACACGTAGAACTTCGCATACTCATCCGCATAGCTCGCGTCCGGGGTGGTGTGTTTCGTACCCTTCTCCTTGATCTCCTTGTCCGTCATCGGCTTCTCCTTGCCGGCAGCCGCCACTTCTCCCGGCTTCACCGCTTCACCCTTCTCCTTCTTTCCCGGAGGCGCACCTTTCGGCAGGTCCACGATGCTGGCAGGTCCAGCCAGGGATACCGGGCTCAGATAGATCTCCTTGTTGATCTCCTGGTAGCTGCTTTCGCACTCCACGAAGATGTCCTCAGTATGCACCGTCTTGTCGTTCACCCGGTAGTCCAGGTTGTACTCTTTGCACGGTGGGAGGATGGCCACGTACACACCGTCACGCTGACGGGGTTTATAGCTCTTCACCTCACCGGTGGACTTATCCGTGACGTACAGGATCGTGGACGGGGGAAGCTCCTCTCCGGCGGCGGGGATGATGTAGCCCTTCAACACGGTGAGGCCTTCCGCCTCCATCTCGGTGGGCAGGTCCACGAAGTAGATGTCCTTCTCACCATAGCCGCTGTTCTTGTCCGAGCTGAAGTAGCCACGACGGCCATCAGCGGTGGTGACGAAGAACACGTCGTCATCGGTGGTGTTGAGCGGGGAACCCAGGTTCTTAGGAGCGGTCCAGGTGCCGTCGTCGTTCATCTCCGTATAGAAGATGTCGAAGCCGCCCATGGAGTTGTGGCCCTTGGAACTGAAGTAGAGGGTGCGTCCGTTCGGGTGGATGAAAGGGCCGTCCTCGTCATACTGCGTGTTTATCACGGGGCTCAGGTTCTGCGCCTTGCTCCATTCCCCGTTCGGCAGGCGCACCACGCGATAGATGTCGCGCCCGCCGGGCCCGCCTTTGCGGTCGCTCACGAAGTAGAAGGTGTTGCCGTCCGCCGAGAGGGCGCCATGGGTCTCCCACGCCTTGGTGTTGATGTCGCTGCCCATGAGCACCGGGTCGCTCCAGATCTCACCCACGAGTTTGCTCTCGTAGATGTTCCCATCTCCACCGTCATCGCGGTAAACGAAGAGCGTTTGACCATCTGCCGCCACGTTGATGGTGGCAAGGTGGCCAACGGCCGGGTTGATGTTGAGCACTTCCGGCTTCTGCCAGTTGCCCTCGCGATCCTTGTAGCTCACATAAACGTTCTCATAGGGCTGGCCGGCGATCGGGTCGATGATGGCACTATTGGCGCTATCCGGGCGGATCCTGCGGCTCGTATAGAAGAGGGCATTGCCGTCCACGCTCAACACCGGGCTGAAGTCGGGACCAGCCCAGTTGATCACCTGGCCCACGTTGGAGATCTGGTAGTCCATGGGGGAGGCCTGGAGCACCCGCGCATTGGCGGTCTGTTCCTTGCCGCGCATGGCAAGCTCGCGCAGCTCATGCTTCGGGTCGCTCTCGTCCAGGAACTTCTGGTAGGCTGCATCCGCCTTGTCGAACTGGTTGTTCAAGTGGTAGGCACGCCCCAGGTAATAGTCCACCTCGGCCGGGGCATTGCGCTCACGCGGATCGAAGGGGTCGTAACCGGCGGTGTTGAACGAACCGAAGTTGCTCTTGCGCAAGGCTGCGGCACGCTCGAGGTAGGGCAGGGCCTTGGCCTTCTGGTTGTAGGACTGGAAATAAGAGGCTCCGAGCTTGTAGTTCAGGTTCGCATTCTCCCCATCCGTGGCCAGCAACTGGCTCCAGATGTCAGCGGCCTGGTTGAAGAACTTCTCCTCCATCAGCTTGGAGGCCTCTTCGAACTTCCAATTGAAGGAGGTGTTATCACCTTGGGCCAGCATGGGAGCTGCCAGGCCGAGGAAAATGGTCGTTAGGATCGCGTGACCGTACTTCATTGCAGGGCGCATTCGTTCTGGGCGGGTAGAGCCGCTAAATGTAGGATTTTCCACAACCTGAGGCTCATGGTCAGAAGGCCTGGTCGATCGACCAGCCCTCCAGGATATCCGCCACGCGCCGCACGAAGCGGCCGCCCAGCGCGCCATCCACCACCCGGTGGTCATAGCTGTGGCTCAGGAACATCATGTGCCGCACGGCGATCATGTCCCCCTCCGGGGTCTCGATCACGGCCGGTTTCTTGCGAATGGCACCGGTGGCCATGATCGCCACTTGCGGCTGGTTGATCACCGGCGTGCCAAGCACGTTCCCGAAGGTGCCCACGTTGGTGACGGTGTAGGTGCCTCCCTGGATCTCATCGGGTTGCAACTTGCCAGCACGTGCCCGCGCCGCCAGGTCGTTCACCTTCTTGGTCAAACCCACCAGGTTCAGCTGGTCCGCTTGTTTGATCACCGGAACGATCAGGTTACCGCTCGGCAAGGCCGCTGCCATGCCGATGTTGATGTCCTTCTTCTTGATGATGTTGTACCCGTCCACCTGCACGTTGATCATCGGCATCTCCTTGATCGCCTGGACGATGGCCATGATGAAGATCGGGGTGACCGTGATCTTCTCCCCCTCGCGTTGTTCGAAGGCCTTCTTCACCTTTTCCCGCCAGCGGACCAAATTGGTCACATCGGCTTCCACGAAGCTGGTGACATGCGGGCTGGTGCGCTTGCTCATCACCATGTGGTCCGCGATCAGCTTGCGCATGCGGTCCATCTCGATCAGTTCGTCGCCTTGGGCAGGAAGCACCTTCGGGGCCTGTGGTTCGGCTTTGACGGCAGTGGCCGGGGTGGTGGCTGCCACAGGCGATGGTGCGGGTGCAGCAGCTGGGGCCGCTGTCCCCGCACTCTGCGTTCCTCGGTTCGGCAGGTAGTCCAGCAGATCCTTCTTGGTCACGCGACCGCCCTGGCCCGATCCCGGGATCGACTCCAGTTCAGCCAAGCTGACGCCCTCGTTCTCAGCGATGTTGCGCACCAGCGGTGAATAGAACTTGCCGCTAGGGCCGGTGCGTGCGACAGGACCACTGACCGGTTGTGCCGGGGTGGACGCTGAAGCAACGACAGGTGCAGGGGATGGCGCCGTGGCGGATGCAGCCTTCGGTGCGCCGTTGGAGGCAGCGGCCGGGGTAGTGGTCGCTCCTCCCGCGCTCGACCCGATCTGGGCGATGGGTTGGCCCACCTTCACCACATCGCCGTCGTTCACCAGACGTTTCAACAGGATACCTGCCTCGGGCGCCGGCACCTCGCTGTCCACCTTGTCCGTGGCGATCTCCACGATGGGTTCATCGGCCTCCACGCGATCACCTTCGTTCTTCAACCATTTGATGATCGTGGCCTCCGCCACGCTCTCGCCCATCTTGGGCAGCAGGATCTCGATCTGGGACATGGTGCGGTCTTCGCCCAAGGGCGGTGGCCAAAGGTAGCCACGCGCGTCTACGGGTGTACCCGCGGTGGCGCGCCCAACCGGGACAGCCCGCTCCACACGGCGCGCAGGTCCGTCCACACCTTGTAATCCTTGGCGTAGGTGATGTTGGTGCGGTGCAGGGTCAGTGCGTCCTGGGGGCCCCTGCCACCGGTCGGATCAAGGATACCTGAACGGATGGCAGGCAGTTTCAGCGGGCTCTCCATCCCCGGTCCATAGCCCACCCAGCTCTTACGGCGTCGCAGCACCGCCCACCAGTTCTTCAGGAATCCCTTGCGGTCCTCCACCACCACCAGGACCAGTGGCATGGTGATGGCGAAGGCGAGCACGAGGCTGAGGTCGAGCAGACGTTTGCGGCGCCTGCCGGCTGAACTGTTCACAGCGAACCGACCCATGATGAAGAGATCGTTCAGGCTTTCGATGCTGTTGGGGCCGATGATGAACTCCCTTCCCGGCTGGGCGATCTTGAAGATGACCTTGGTGGAACGCAATTGTTCGATGAGTTCGATGATCCGGGCCCAGCGGAGGTCATGGGCACAGAAGACCACCTCATCAATGTCGTTCTTCAGGATGCGCTTCCGGATCCCGATGGCAGCATCGGGCGCATCGCTCTCCTCCAGGCTCAACTGTCGCTGGCGTCCCAGGCCGAAGTGGGTCTGCCACAACAGCGCCAGGGCGTGCCGCGTCTCCTCCGGGCCTCCGATGGCGAGCACGCGTTTCAAGTCGAGGTTGCGCAGGCTGTAGCCCTTGAAGCGGAGCAGGTGCATGACGATGCGCGCGGTCAATGGGGCGAGGGAGAGGAAGAGCACGGCACCGAGGTCCACCTGCCAGGCGCCCGGCATCCCGGCCAGTGCACGTCGCAGGGTGAAGAAGAGCAGCCAGAGCACCAGGCCCTTGGCCACGTTGAGCAGACGCACGGGTCGATCGTAGGCTCCGGTGAGCGCCATGAGGACCACCATCGTGGACACCACGATACCCAGTCCCGCAGGGGTCCGCGCCCCCACGCCATTGCCCACCCAGGTGGAGAAGGCCCAGGCCAGCCCGAACATGAGCACCATGTCAAGCATGGGTAGGAGGGCCCGCCTCAGGAATCGGGTGATGATGGCGCCCGCCGCGCTCAGGTAGATGCTGCCGTTGATGAGGAGACTGAAGATGTCCGTGCGGCGCCGCGTGAAGTGCTTCTGGGCGAAGATGGCCATGGCGTTGTAGAACACGAACACGTAGTTCACGCTGCTCTTCTTGGTGCTCTCCCCCTTGTAGTGGATGATGCGCGCTTCCGGAAAGTACCAGTTCTCGTAGCCTCCGAGCGTGATCCTGTAGCTCAGATCGATGTCCTCGCCGTACATGAAGAAGCTCTCATCCAGCAGACCCACCTTGTCCAAGGTCTCCTTCCGCAGGAACATGCACGCTCCGGAGAGGATCTCGATGGGCGCGGTCCCGTTCTCCGGAAGATGGCCGAGGTGGTAGCGGCCGAAGGTCTCGCTGTGTGGGAACAGGCGTGTGAGGCCGATGATCTTGTAGAAGGCCACGGCAGGCGTGGGCAGGCCGCGCTTGCTCTCGGGCAGGAAGGCACCGGTGCCGTCGATCATCTTCACCCCGAGGCCGCCGGCCTTCGGATGTGCGTCCATGAAGGCGATCACCTTGCGGAAGACGTCTTCACCGACCACCGTATCGGGGTTGAGGAGCAGCACATACTCCGCCTTGCTTAAGCGAATGGCCTGGTTGTTCGCCCGGCTGAAGCCCACGTTCTCGGTATTGGCGATGAGGACCACTTCCGGGAACTTCTCCCGCACCATCTCCACGCTGCCATCGGTGCTCAGGTTGTCCACCACGTACACCTCGCCATCAATGCCCTTCATGGCCTCGAACACCGTGCGCAGGCATTGTTCCAGGTAGGCCCGGACGTTATAGTTGACGATGATGACGGTGAGTTTCATCGTTTCATTCCCTGCTCATAAGGCTTCCGGTCCGCGATGCTACGTCCGAGGGTGAGTTCGTCGGTCATGCTCAGTTCGCCGCCCACACTGATGCCCCGCGCGAGCATGGTCACCGCCACGCCCCGTTCGTGCACCTTGCGGTTCAGGTAGAAGCCGGTCGTGTCGCCTTCGAGGGTGGTGCCCAGCGCCAGGATCACTTCGCGCACGATACCGTCCTGGATGCGCTCCATCAGTTGGCGCGTGTTCAGGTCATCCGGCCCGATGCCGTCCATGGGGCTGATCACGCCTCCGAGAACGTGGTAGCGCCCCTTGTATTGCCGGGTGTTCTCGATGGCGATCACATCCCGGATATCCTCCACCACACAGATCGTGGCCTGGTCGCGGTTCGGGTCGCGGCAGATGGCGCAGCGCGGCTCGTCGCTGATGTTGCAGCAGACCTCGCAGAAGCGCACGTCCTCGCGCATGCGACGGATGGCCTCGCTGAAGCGGGCCACTTCCTGCGGCTCGCGGCGCAGCAGGTCCAGCGCCAGCCGCATGGCCGTGCGACGACCGATGCCGGGCAGCGTGGCCAGCTGGTCCACGGCCGCTTCGAGCAGGGCGGAGGAGAGTGACATGGGGCGCAAAGGAAAGGGAAGAGGCTGTTAATTGTGGGAGACTGCAACTGACAACGGCCAACGGAGAACTCCACGGCCGGGATCCGAAAGCGACGATCCGGTCCCCTTCCTTCGCACCATGAGCCCAACGCTGCTCCTCTCCATCGTCTTCGGCTATTTCCTGCTGCTGCTCGGTATCGCCTGGTGGACGAGCCGGGGGGCGGGTGAACACGCCTTTTACAGCGGGGAGCGCAAGAGCCTCTGGTGGGTGGTGGCCTTCGGCATGATCGGCACGAGCCTCAGCGGCGTCACCTTCATCAGCGTGCCCGGCCAGGTGGCGGGCAAGGCCTGGACCTACTTCCAGCTCGTCTTGGGCTTCGCCATCGGCTATTGGATCGTGGCCGGGGTGCTGCTGCCGCTGTATTACCGGCTCGGGCTCACGAGCATCTACGGCTACCTGCGGGAACGCTTCGGCATGGTGAGCTATCGCACGGGCGCTTCCTTCTTCATTCTCTCACGCCTTGCGGGCGCCACCATTCGGATCTTCGTGGTGCTCAACGTGATCCAGCTCTTCGTGCTCGATGCCATGGGCGTGCCCTTCGAGCTGACCGCCTTCCTCGTGATGCTCATGATCGTGGGCTACACCTTGAAGGGTGGGGTGAAGACCATCGTATGGACGGACACCTTGCAGACGCTCTTCATGCTCGGTGCGCTCATCGGTACCATCCTCTACATCGTGAACAGTGCGGTGATGACCAACTGGGGCGCGGTGCTTTCCGAGAGCGGCATGAACCGCATCCTCGACCTCGACTGGCGCAGCGATGGCTTCCTGCTGAAGCAGGTGCTCGCCGGCATCTTCATCACCATCGCCATGACCGGACTGGACCAGGAGATGATGCAGAAGAACCTAAGCGTGTCCACGTTGGAGGGCAGCAAGAAGAACATGCGGGTCTTCAGCGTGATCCTGCTCGGCGCGAACCTGCTGTTCCTGTTGCTCGGTGCGCTCCTCTACCTCTACGCGGACAAGGTCGGCATCGCACTTCCCGAAAGGCCCGACGATGTGTTCCCCACACTTGCGCTCCAGCATTTTCCGGTCTGGCTGGGCCTCTTCTTCATCATCGGCCTCATCAGCGCGCTCTTCCCCAGTGCCGATGGCGCCTTGACCGCGCTCACAGCCAGCACCTGCATCGACCTCATCGGCATCCGCGATCGCGGCTGGGACGAAGCGAAGCAGAAGCGCGTGCGCCAGCGGGTACACCTGGGCATGGCCGCGCTCTTCATGGCCTTCATCCTGTACTTCCATTGGCTGGCCACACCCAGTGTGATCAAGACGCTTTTCGACATCGCGGGCTTCACCTATGGCCCCTTGCTCGGCCTTTTCGCTTATGGCCTCTTCTTCAAGGGGAAGCCGCTGGAGCGCTGGGTACCCGTGGTGTGCATCGCCGCGCCCATCATCACCTATTTCATCCGTGCCAATTCGGAGACCCTGCTCTTCGGTTACAAGATGGGCTTCGAGGTGCTGCTGGTGGTCGCGGG
>JAKQEI010000253.1 GCA_029573495.1 Bacteroidota bacterium
CTAGAAGCCATCTCAAAAATAGTTGATGAGTCCAAAGCCATGAACAACGGGCGTTTGACAATGGAAGAAAGGAGGGTCTTGATCTCTTCGCCGTGCATGGCCTCTTTCGATGTCCAAAACGATGGACTGCACGGACGCCCAGTGGGAAGCGGTCAAGAACCTGCTCTCACCTATTCAGGATAGGACCGAGACGCGTGGCAGGAAGCCGCTCGATGCTCGGGAAGTGTTCAATGGGGTGTTATGGATCTGCCGGACGGGAGCCCGATGGCAGGACCTGCCGCCGCGCTATCCGCCTTACCAATCGTGCCATCGGTACTTCCAGCGCTGGTGTCAGGAGGGCGCATGGGACAAGGTACTCTGGGCGTTGGCGCAGGACCTAAAACGACGAGGGAAGATCGATATCACTGAATGCTTCATCGATGGCACCTTCTCCAGTGCCAAAAAAGGGGGCTCCATATCGGCCCGACTAAGCGAGGTAAAGGCACCAAGATCATGGTCGTCACAGACGCTACTGGTCTTCCTATCGCCGTACGGACCTTCGGAGCCAGCACCCACGAAGTGAAGCTGGTGACTCAAACACTGGCCGCGCGCTTCATGGAAGAGTTGCCCCAGGTGCTCATCGGTGACAAGGCTTACGATAGCGATGACCTCGATCGGAAGCTCAAACGCAGGAAGGTCAGAATGATCGCACCCAACCGGGCAGGGCGATCCAAGTCCCAAGATGGAAGGGCGCTTCGCAGGTACAAGCGCAGATGGAAGGTGGAGCGATGCTTCGCCTGGCTGAACAACTTCAGGCGCACGGTGGTGCGGTACGAGTATCACAGCATCAACTTCCTGGGCTTCGTACAGCTCGCTTGTGCTATGATTCTTATGCGCAAACTATTTTGAGATGGCTTCTATGCTGTAGTACAAAGTTATGGGTCAGATTTTCAACCAATTGACTTGGTCGTAATCCCATCGATCCATGCCGATGAGTTCGCGTTCGGCGGTGGTTACGTGTCGAATTTGGACTTATCGGCAATTTCAGCAACAGGTATAGTCGTGGAGTTGGGAATACATTGCATTGAGTCGATCGAATGGCCAGACTCTGTCGCGAGCATCCAGATCTCTAATAGTTGCTGGAATGGAGCTTCTTCCAGTGGCTTTCCTACATCGCTTGAAAGTCTTGAGATGTCATACTCCTTTATTGAGTGCCTACCCGTTCTCCCGGAGAACTTATCAAATCTAACTCTCAGCCCTGCAATAGATATCTGTTTGCCCAATTGGCCCGGTTCATTGAACTATGCGCACATCACATCCGTCATTTACGATAGTTCCAATGCGCCACTTTGCTCCATACTCAACAGCACCTGCCCCGGTTCCTACCCGGGCATCGCTGGCCGCGTCTTCCAAGACCTCAACGATAACGGCTCATTCGACATCGGCGAGCCAGGCCTTCCGCAGGCCTCCATCACCCTCCAACCCAACGGCAACACGGTGGGCTGTGCTGCTGATGGCACCTGGGAGATCGGTGTGGCACCGGGCAGCTACACAATCACCGCTGCCACTAGCTACCCCTACATCCAGAGCATCACCCCGGCATCCCACACTGCCGATGTCCCGAACCTTGGCGATACCGATACCGACAATGTCTTCGCCGTTACGCTCACCCCGGACATCCAGGATCTGCGCGTGCACCTCTATGCGGATCCCGCGCGTCCCGGCTTCGACAACCAGGTCTACCTGCGCTGCGAGAACTACGGCACGACTGACGTGGATGCAACCTTGACGCTCACCTTCGATGCCGACCAAAGCTGGCTGGGCAGTTCGGTCGCACCTACCTCGCAAAGCGGTAACACCGCCACCTGGAGCTTGCCATCGATGCCCATCGGCACAGTGCAGAACATCGTGGTGGATCTGAACACCGCCGCCAACGTGCCTTTGGGAACGAGCATCGTCCACACCCTCACGGCCGACCAGCTGACCACCGATGAGACACCATTGGACAATGTCGCCATCTACACAGACAGTGTGGTGGGCAGCTACGACCCGAACGACAAGTTGCTCAGTCCGGCGCGTCTCACACCGGATGATGTGGCCGCTGGAGCAACACCCATCGAGTACACCATCCGCTTCCAGAACACCGGTACCTACCTGGCCGAGCGTGTGGTGATCCTGGACACGCTCTCCAACGACCTGCAATGGGAGAGCATGGAATTCGTGGCCAGCAGCCACGACCAGCACTGGTACATCACGGATGGAGTGCTGCATGTGATCCACAACGACATCAACCTGCCCGATAGCACGTCCGACGAGCCCGGCAGCCATGGCTTCTTCACCTTCCGGATGCTGCCCAAGACCAACCTGGGCGATGGCAGCTCGATCACCAACATCGCGCAGATCGTGTTCGACTTCAACGAACCGATCATCACCCCACCGGCGGTCTTCACCGTGGATGTGGATGCTGCGGTGAACGATGTCCCGGCGTCGAGATCAATGGTACTCGCGCCCAACCCGGCACACGATCGGATCCAGGTCCGCATGACCACTTCAGGTATTGCGACATACGTGATCACCGATGTCCTTGGCCAGACGCTTTCCACCGGTCCGCTACAACCGGATGGATGGCTGGATATCGGGGCACTTACCAGCGGTGTGTACTTCCTGGAAGTGGCCAACGGCCCACGGAGACAGATTGAGCGGTTCGTGAAGAACTAAGCAGCACGCCCCTGCGACCCAAATTCAGGTCTGAGAGAATTTCATGTGCACATGCCCACATGGGCAGATGAGCACATGCTTCTCTATCCGATCGCCTTCATCAGGCGCGCGGTGATCTCCTCGATCGAACCCACGCCATCGATGCCCTTGAACTTGCCCTGCGCGCTGTAGTAGTCCTTCAGTGGCGCGGTCTTGTTCTCATACTCGCGGATGCGGTTGCGGATGATCGCCTCGTCCTTGTCATCGGCGCGACCGCTGGTGGCACCCCGACCGATCAGGCGCTTCACCAGCTCCTGCTCCGGCACCTCCAGCGCGAGCATGGCCACGATCGGTTCGCTCTTCAGGTTGAGCATCTCGTCCAGCGCCTCGGCTTGCGCCCTGGTGCGTGGGAAACCATCGAAGATGAAGCCCTTCGCTTCGAGGTGTGCCTCCATCATGTTGCGGATCATGCCGATCACGATGTGGTCCGGCACGAGTTCGCCCTGGTCCATGAGCTCCTTGGCTTCGAGGCCCAATTTGGTCTCCGCCTTGATCTCTGCGCGCAGCAGATCGCCGGTGCTGAGGTGTACCAGTCCGTACCGTTCGATGAGGAAGGCGCTCTGCGTGCCTTTGCCAGCCCCCGGAGGGCCGAAAAGGACGATGTTCAGTTTGGTCATGGTCTAGGAAATGATGCGGAGGATCCCGGGCAGGTTGCGGCCGAGGCCATCGTGATCAAGGCCCGAGCCCACCACGAAGGCGTTCGGGATGCGCACCGCGACGTGTTCGATGGGGATGTCCTGCTTGTATGCGTCCGGTTTGAAGAGCAG
This sequence comes from Bacteroidota bacterium, assembly GCA_029573495.1. Classification (GTDB taxonomy): domain Bacteria; phylum Bacteroidota; class Bacteroidia; order Flavobacteriales_F; family PHOS-HE28; genus PHOS-HE28. The sequence continues at coordinate 3,504 of JAKQEI010000253.1, forward strand.
GGTGGCGACGCTCACGCTGGCCGGATGATGATCGGCGAGGGCGTCGAGGATGTGCTTCACGGTATTGCCGGTATCCACGATGTCCTCCACCACCACCACGTGGCGGCCTTCGATGCGTTCGTTGAGGCCGATGAGGTCGGTGACGCGGCCGGTGCTGCTGGTGCCGAGGTAGCTGGCCACCTTCACGAAGGTGATCTCGCATTCGATGTCGAGGCGTTTCATCAGCTCGGCGGCGAAGAAGAAGGCCCCGTTGAGCACCCCGATGAAGAGCGGCCGCTTGCCCTGGTACTTGGCCTTCAATTCCCCGGCCAACCGGTCCACTGCGGCGTTCACTTCGTCTTCGGAGAGGAAGGGTTCGAATTCCAGGTCGTGCAGTTTGACGCGGCTCATCCGGGATCGGTCAGGGGCAGAGGGCGCGAAGGTAGTCAACCCGCGCGGGGCGTTGTCCCGGGGCACCATGCTCCGTTCATCCGTAGCATGTACTTTCGGTGCGATGCGTCGTATCCTTTTCGCGCTACCATTCCTCCTTGCCTCTGCTTCTTCCACCTACGCGGGCGGCGAGCTGCTCCCCGCAGGTGCGCGCTTCGCGGGCATGGGCTACACCGGCCTCACCAGTCCCGATCTATGGAGCATCCGCCTGAACCCCGCCGGGCTCGCGGGATTGGACCGCCCCATGGCCGGGGCCTTCTACCAAAGCCACTGGCTCAGCCCTGATCTGGCCCAGCAGGGATTGGCGGTGGCCGTGCCGCTGGGCAAGGGCACCTTCGGCCTATCCGGTGATCGTTTCGGGTATTCGCTCTACAACGAGACCAAGGTGACGGCCGGATACGCCATGCGTTTCGGCGAGGGCCTGCGCGCCGCCGTGCAGGTGGACTACCTCGGTGTGCGGCTCGGGGAGAACTACGGCAGCGCGAGCGCCTTCGCGGTGGAAGTGGGCATGCAGGCGAAATTGACCGACGCCCTGTGGGTGGGCGCGCATGTGTACAACCCGAACCGCGTGGTGATCGGCGGGCCTTACGAGGACCGCATCCCCACCCTGCTGCGCGCGGGCTTCGGCTACACCTTCAGCAAGAAGCTGCTGATGACGCTGGAAGCGGAGAAGGACATCGACCGGCCCGAACGCATCCGCATGGGTGTGGAATACAAGCCGAACGAAGTGCTTTACCTGCGCACGGGCATCACCACCGGTCCGGTACAGGGGCATTTCGGCGCGGGCTTCCGCTTCGATCGGGTCGACATCGACCTGGCCGTGGCGGTGCGCTCACAATTCGGCGCCACGCCCATCATCGGCGTGAACTACCGCTTCGGGGAATGAGACGCGGTGCGATAGCCCTGATGCTTGCGCTGTGGTGCGCGTTGGTCATCGCCCAGGTGGACGGGGTGCCGCGCGACATCATCGAACAGCGCATCGAAGCGGCGGCGGAGCAACTTGGTGGCGAGGCTGATCTCAGCAACCTCTTCGAGATCCTCACCGACCGCTACCTCGACCCGATCGACCTGAACCGGACCGATGCTCAGGAGCTCAGCACCATCCTGCTCCTGAACGATGTCCAGATCAGCGACATCCTGCAACATCGCCAGCGCTTCGGCCGTTTCCTGAACATCTACGAGCTGCAGACGCTGAACAGCATGGACCCGCGTACGATCCGGCTGATCGAGCCCTTCGTGCTCGTGCGTGACAACCCGCTCGGCAGCACGGCTTCGTTGAAGGAGATCCTGAAGAACGGGACGAACGAGATCACGCTGCGGAGCACCATGAACATCGAATCGCGACGCGGCTTCCTGGACCGGCCGAACGCGTTCGGGAAACCCTACGCCTACCCGAACGGCGACGAGCTGCCCGATATCGACGATCCGGCCGTGGTCGATTCCTTGCGCCGGAACAACAAGGTGTACCTCGGCAGCCCGTTCCGGGTGTACACGCGCTATCGCTTCCGGTACCGGCAGAACATCAGTTTCGGCTTCACCGCGGAAAAGGACGAGGGCGAGCAATTCTTCAAGGGCACCCAACCGAACGGCTACGACTTCTACAGTGCCCACTTCTTCCTGCGCAACATCGGAAGGTTGAAGGCGCTGGCCATCGGCGACTACCAGGCACAGTTCGGGCAGGGGCTCACCTTCTGGAACGGGCTCGGCTTCGCCGCGAAGAGCAGCTTCACCATGAACGTGAAGCGCAACGCACCGGGACTGGCGCCCTACACCAGTGTGAACGAGAACCTCTTCCTGCGCGGTGTGGCGGCCACCTTCGAAGTGGGGCGCCATTTCGAGGTCACGGCCTTCGGGTCGCGCAAGGACATCGACGCGAACGTGCAGACAGCATCCGATGCGGCCGCCGACAGCCTGGGTACGGTGCAGGATGTGCAGATCATCGCGAGCAGCTTCCTCGAGGACGGCTTCCATCGGACCTACACGGAGGTCTCGCGGAAGGACGCTCTGGGCGAGACCATCCTCGGTGGGCATGTCGCCTACAAACGCTCGGGGATGACGATCGGCGCCACGGCCGCGCGTGTGGAATACACCGGATCACTGCAGCGGAACAGCCAGGTGTACAACCAGTTCGACTACAACGGGGGCGAGAACACCACCGCCGGCGTGGACTGGAACGTGCTGCACCGCAACCTCACCTGGTTCGGGGAGGCGGCCACCAGCGCCAATGGCGGGATGGCGATGAACACGGGCCTGCTGCTTTCACTGGACAAGCGCGTGAGCATGAGCCTGCTCTACCGGAACTACGGTCGCGACTACCACGGTTTGTACAGCGTGGCCTTCGCCGAAGGCACGAATCCGTGGAATGAGCGCGGCCTCTTCACCGGCCTGGAGGTGCGCCCCAACCGCCAGTGGACGATCAACGCCTACTTCGACCAGTTCAGCTTTCCCTGGCTGCGCTATCTCACCGATGCGCCGAGCACCGGCTTCGACTGGCTCGCGCAGGTGAACTGGCGACCGAGCAAGCAGGTGGAGATCTACGCACGCGCGCGCCACCAGGACCGTGCCCGCAACACCGCCGATGATGTGGATGGTGTGGATCCCCTGGTGCGGGTGGAACAGACCAACTACCGCGTGAACGCGACCTACAAGGTGAGCAACTCGGTGAGTTTGCGCTCCCGGGTTGAAACGGTGGATTTCCAGCGCGGCAGTGCCGCCTTGCGGCATGGCTTCCTTGTATACCAGGACATCGTCCATCGTCCGTTGAGCAGTCCGGTGGAGCTGACCTTGCGCTTCGCGCTATTCGACACGGAGAGCTATGATGCGCGGATCTACGCCTACGAGAACGACCTGATCGGCGTATTCAGCATACCACCCTACTACGGACGCGGCATCCGCTGGTACGGCATGGTGCGCGTGACGCCCTTGCGGCGCGTGGACATCTGGCTGCGCTACGGCGCCTTCATCTATAACGACCAGAGCACGGTCAGCAGCGGGTTGCAGGAGATCAACGGCAACATGCGCAGCGACCTCAAGGCGCAGGTCCGCTGGATATTCTGATGGGGCTGCACCACATCCGGTTGGATCGCGCGAACCCCGAAGCCAGGCTGAGCGGAGCGACCATGCCGCGGATCGAGTTCCGGCAGGCGTTGTTCCGCACGCCGCGACCGGGGTGGCAGCGCCGCCTGTACACCGCCTCACTGGTCGTGACCACCACGGCGCTCGGCGTGGACGATCGTCGCCTGGCGGTGCACCACCAGAGCTTCCGTTTCTCCCTCCTCTACAACGCCAGCTGGCCCGAACCGGTCTTCCTGGACATCCGCAGTTGGCCCTACCAGCCCTTGGAACTGAAGGAGAACGCACCGGTGGTCTCATGGACCGTGGAAATGCGCCTCCGCGACCTGCGTCTGGCCGAGGACGAGTGGGTGGAGCTGGCCTTCCTCGGATGAGCACCCGGACCCGCATACCTTTACGATCAGCGATGCGTTCCCTCCTTCTCCTTCTCGCCTTCACCGCGGCGTTCAGCGGCACCGCGCAACTGAACAACTGGGACCCGAGCTGGTATCCCACGGACAGCACCCTGGTTTTCCATGACGACCTCGACTACTATTTGAACGCGTACAGCAAGAAGGACATCATGAAGATGCGCAAACAGGTGAACATCTGGCGCATGAACTGGGACAAGCTGATGCGGCAGACCATCCGTGAGCTGCGCACCTACAGCGAAGGGGGCGGGATGGACCCACACACCCATGACTTCACCCTGCCCGTGGCACAGGATGGCAGCGTCTATTCCCTCGGAAAGAACGACGGTAGGATCCGCGCCTTCATGTTCGGCAGCATCACGAACCCACCTGCGCGGGTGCAGATGGAACGCTGGTCACGGCTGGTGAAGAAGTATGCCCATGAGGATGTGCAGCTCTTCGTGATCTACGGGGTGGAACTTCACCCGGCGGACCACAAGGAGTTCAAGGCCTATCCGCTGCCGAAGAGCGAGTATGAGAAGATGGCCTATGCCCAGGAGTTCGCCCAGCTCGGGGAGCTGCCGGTACTGGTGGACGGCTTGAACAACGCGACCTTCGAGGCTTACGGCAAAGCACCGAACGGCGCCTATCTCGTGGACAAGGACGGCACCCTCGTGTTCCGTGGCACCTGGGCCGATTCGCGGAAGATGGAGCACATGATCGATACGCTGCTGAAGTGGTACAAGGCCGGCAGGCCGAAGGACTTCATCGCGCAGTGATCAACGGGCTGGCCTGCTGATCACACCTTCACCTCCTTCCACTTCCCACGTTGGAAAAGCACCGCGCTTAGGACGGCCAGCAGGCTCTCGCTCAGTGGCACGGCGGAGAAGGCGCCGGTGGGGCCCCACTGCAGGAACTCGGCCAGGAACCAGGCCAGCGGTATCTGCACCAGCAGGAAGCAGATCGCGTTCATCCAGGTGGGTGTCATCGTATCCCCCGCACCATTGAAGGCCTGCGCGAAGACCATGCCGTAGCCATAGAAGAAGTAGCCCATGCACAGGATGCGCAAGGCCGAGATCGCATAGCCGGCGACCGCCCCTTCGGTGGTGAAGAAGGCGACCAGCCACGGCGCGAAGGACCAGAAAAGGATGGCCACGCAGACCATGTAGAGCATGTTGATGTGCCCGCAATACCAGGCGCTCCTGGCCGCGCGATCGGGTTGCTTCGCGCCGAGGTTCTGTCCCACCAAGGTGCTCGCCGCGTTCGCCACCCCCCAGGAAGGCAGCAGGGAGAAGATCATGATCCGCACCGCGATGGTATATCCCGCCACCGCCCCACTTCCGAACACGGCCACTATCCGGGAAAGGAAGATCCAGCTCACCGACGGCAGCAGGAACTGGATCATACCACCCGCGGACACCTTGATGATGTTGACCATCACCCCCTTGTCCAGGAGCATCGGGATGCCCTTCAAGGTGATCCGTCCACGTCCATCGAAGAGGTGGTAGAACTGATAGCACACTCCGATACCACGACCCAGGGTGGTGGCCATCGCCGCGCCCATGATGCCGAAACCGCCCCAGGTACCAAGGCCATGGATCAACAACGGGCACAGGAGGATGTTCATGCCATTGGCGATCATCAACGAGCGCATCGCCATGGCCGCATCGCCCGCACCCCGGTAGATCGCGTTGATGCCGAAGAGCAGCAGGATGATCACATTACCGCCGAGCATGATGCGCATGTAGCGGGGACCTTCCACGAGCACATCCGCTTCGGCGCCCATCAGGGCGAGGATCTCACGGGCGTAGAGCAGGCCGGGGATGGCGATGACCACGCCCAGGGCGATCGCCGCGAGCACACCCTGCATGGCCGCGCGCGCAGCACCTTGCGGGTCCCTCTCGCCGGTGCGCCGCGCCACCACGGCCGTGATGCCCATGCCCAGGCCCCAGGCCAGGGAGTACACCAGGGTGAGCACGCTCTCAGTCAGGCCTACGGTGGCGATGGCGTGTTTGCCCAATTTGCTCACGAAGAAGATGTCGACCAGCGCGAACACCGATTCCATGGCCATCTCCAGCACCATGGGGATGCTGAGCAGCACGATCGCACGGCGCACACCGATGCTGGTGTAGTCGGTATCCTCACCGGCCACCAGGCTCTCCTTCACGATCGCGATCAGCTTGCGCATGGCGGCATAGGACGTTGCCGGGAATGTCGGCGTTGTACGGCCCGCCAAAGTATCATGTGTATCCCATCGTTCTCGCGCTGCACGTGCACAACCTTTCCCGCCATGGCAGGAGGTGCGCATGGCATTCCCCTTTCCGCTGTTCACAGATCCCTCCTGCGCCTGGCCTGTTCCTTGCAGGGTGCCGATAGCTTTGTTCTCATGATGCGCCTGTTCCTTCCGCTCTTCATTCCGGTCGCGATCCTCCACCCGGCATCAGCACAGAATCTGCTGCAAAGGGCCGTTCTCAACGACACCATGCCGAACCTGGTGCCCAACCCGGGCTTCGAGGAAAGCGTACGCACCTATTGCAGCTGGACCCAGGATCCGGCCAAGTTCAACGCGAACATGACCGGCTGGCACAGCCCCACACAGACCACGCCGGACCATTTCAGCACGAAGAATGACAGCGAGTGCTGGGCGCATCCGGGCAAGCACAGCAGTGGGAAGCAGAGCGTGCACAACGGCCAGGCCATGACGGGCATCAAGACCTATGGCAAGGGCAACACGCCCACGTACTGGCACGAGTACCTGCAGACCGAACTACCGGAACCGCTCGAAGCCGGCAGGCGCTACATCGCCGAGTGCTGGGTCCTGCGCGCCGTGCGGAGCAACGAGGCCAGCAACAACATCGGCATCGCCTTGCTGGACACGCCGGTCTCCACGCGCGACTGTCTGCCCCTGTACATCACGCCGCAGGTGAACGAGGAGAAGCTGATCAAGGGTGGATGGCACAAGGTGAGCGGCGTGTTCGATGCCACGGGGAACGAACGCTACCTCCTGCTCGGCAACTTCTATGGCGATGAAGCGACCACCCACGAGCGCCAGCCCGATGGGGAGCGCGGCGCCTACTACTACATCGATGATGTGAACGTTCGGCTGGCGCCACCAGGCACCGCCCTCACACCGAAGCCCAAGGAGAGCGTGCCGCCACCGCCGAAGAAGATCGTCCCGGACCACACGAGCAGCACCACGGTGGACATCCACGAGGTGGAACCGGCCGTGGGCACGCGTGTGCGATTGGACAATGTGCAGTTCGAGTTCGACAAGGCGACC
>JAKQEI010000097.1 GCA_029573495.1 Bacteroidota bacterium
GCTGGGCGGCAGTCCGGATGCGGGTGGAACGTGGAGCGGCCCGAGCGCGATCGTTGGTGGCAGTTACGATCCGGCGACGATGGATCCGGGGGTGTACACCTATACCCTGAACGCAACGGCGCCTTGTGTATCGGACCAATCCACGGTAACGGTGACGGAGAACGCGGCGACCAACGCTGGAACGGATGGTACGCTCACGGTGTGCGAGACGGGTGCAGCGGTGGCGCTGATCAACTCGCTTGGCGGTGCGCCACAGGCGGGTGGTACCTGGAGCGGCCCGAGCGCTGTTGTCGGTGGCAACTACGACCCGGCGACGATGGTGGCTGGTGATTACACGTACACGGTCCTCGGTGTGGCACCCTGCGCGAACGCGACGGCAACGGTGACGGTCACGGAGACGGGTTCCCCTGATGCGGGCACGGATGGCACGGTGACGGTCTGCGCGAACGGTGCGGTGGTCGATCTCTTCGCGCAGCTGGGCGGCAGTCCGGATGCGGGTGGAACGTGGAGCGGCCCGAGCGCGATCGTTGGTGGCAGTTACGATCCGGCGACGATGGATCCGGGGGTGTACACCTATACCCTGAACGCAACGGCGCCTTGTACTCAGGCTACTGCCAACGTTACCGTCGCCGAGGACGTTCCGTTAGATGCTGGTGAGGATGTTTCGCTTCCGGTATGCACCGGCGCTGATCCGATCGACCTCTTCACGACCCTCGGCGCGAACGCCGATCCGGGTGGAAGCTGGAACGGACCGGGTGGCGCATTCAATGGGGTGTTCGATCCGGGTTCGGATCAAAGTGGGGCCTACGTGTACTCTTTTGCAGCCAGCGGCTGCCCGGCCGATGCCGCCACAGTGCAGGTGACGGTTGAACAAGGCCCGGACGCCGGGTCGGATGATGTGATCACCATTTGTTCCGATCAATCGGCGTTCTCCATGATCGATCAATTGGGTGGCACGCCGGATGCCACTGGTACATGGATGGGACCGAACGGCGATACCGTTCCCGATCAGTTCCAACCCGCGTCGGGCTTGAGCGGGACTTATACCTATGAGGTGCCAGCTTCCGGAAGCTGCCCTGCGGACCAATCGATCCTGTTGATCACGGTGAACACCGCACCGATGGCCGGGGTGAGTGGCAGTCTCGCACTCTGTGCCGCTTCCGGTCAAGCGTCCTTGTTCGATGGATTATCCGGAACCCTTGATGCAGGTGGCTCATGGACCAGCCCGGATGGTCTGCCTCATGGCACCGTGCTCGATCCTGCGACCGACCCATCCGGCCTATACACCTACACGGTGACCGGGATCGCTCCGTGTGTGAACGCCTTCGCCACGGTGGCCGCCTTGATCGCACCCATCCCCGATGCGGGAGGTGATGCCTCCACGATCCAATGTTCCACGTCGGCGGCGTTCAACATGACGGACCTGCTAGATGGATCCCCTCAGGCGGACGGTATCTGGCGGGGACCGTCAGGGGAGGTGGTGCCTGCGGCATTCACCCCAGGCACGGGCTTGCCTGGCGTATACACCTACACCATTGAAGCCATCGCGCCTTGTCTCGATGATGTGGCGCAGCTGACCATCGCTGTCAGTGAGGCGGCGGATGCCGGTGCGAATGCGAGCATCAGTGTCTGCGAGAACAGCGGAGCCATCATCGATCTCTTCGGTGAACTTGGCGGCACTCCGGATGCAGGTGGCGCCTGGACGACCGAGGAAGGCGCACCGTTCAGCGGGATCTTCGAAGCGGGGATGGCCGATGCCGGGACATACACCTATACGGTGACCGCACCCGTGCCGTGTCCCGCTGTCACCTCCTCGGTCCTCGTGGAGGTGGTGCCCATTCCCGTGGCGGATTTCGTGGTTGAAGGAGCCGGGGCCTGCACGCCGGTCACCGTCACGCTGGTGAGCGATCTGGAAGGTAGCGCCTCCTGTTCGTGGTTGTTATGGAACGGGGAGCAGGTGAACGATTGTGCCCCGATCACCCGTACGATCACCCAAGGCGGGACCTATGGGGCCACCCTGATCGTTGATGCTGGAAGCGGTTGTGGGACCGACACCTTGGAGGTTCCCGATCTTTTCACGGTGTATGATCAGCCCACCGCTGATTTCATCCACGTGCCGGATGTCATCAATACCCTGGCGCCAGAGGTCCGCTTCATCAATACGTCGGATGACGCGGTGCGTTCCGAATGGGACATTGATGGGTCGTTGACCACCGAGGCGAGCCCCTTCCATGTGTTCCCGGCAGGGGTGAGCGCCGATTACCTGGTGTGTCTCACCGCGTTCGCCTCCGACGAATGCCGCGACTCCATCTGCAAGGTGATCAGGGTGGAGGATGGCCTGCTCGTCCATGTGCCCAACGCCTTCACACCGGATGGCAACGGGCCGAACGACATCTTCAAGCCGATCGTCATCGGGGTGGACCCGTCGACGTATCGGTTCTACATCTTCGATCGCTGGGGTCAACCGTTGTACGAGACGGCTGACCCGAACGCAGGGTGGGATGGCAACTTCGCCGATGGTTCCGAGGTGCCGATCGGCGTCTACGTGTGGAAGCTCGTCGCCAGGGACCGCTTCACCACGAACCGGATCGAGCGGGTCGGTCATGTGACCCTCGTGCGCTGAGCCGCGCGTGCACCCCGGTCTATCTTTGGCGGCCTCCCCAACGACCGTGAACGAGCGACTCGTCATCATTCCCACTTACAACGAGAAGGAGAACATCCGGGACATCCTGGAGCATGTCCTTCGTCTCCAGCCGGGTTTCGATGTGCTCGTGGTGGACGATGGTTCACCGGACGGGACCGCTGCCATCGTGCGGGAACGCATGGCCATGGATCCGGATCGCATCCATCTCCTGGAACGACCTGGAAAGCTCGGGCTGGGCACCGCGTATATCGCCGGCTTCAAATGGGCCATCGCAAGGGGTTACGACTACATCTTCGAGATGGACGCTGACTTCTCCCATGACCCGAACGACCTCTTGCGCTTGTTCCAGGCATGCGCGATGGAAGGAACGGGCATGAGCGTGGGCTCGCGCTATGTGAAGGGGGGGCAGGTGAAGGACTGGTCGTGGGACCGTATCCTGCTGAGCTTCACCGCCTCGCTCTATGTGCGCATGGTCCTGTGGCTCGGGGTGCGTGACACCACCGCGGGATTCGTTTGTTACCGGAGGCAGGTGCTGGAAACGTTGCCCTTGGACGAAGTGAGGTTCGTGGGCTATGCTTTCCAGATCGAGATGAAGTACCGGGTGCATGTGGCCGGCTACCGGATCACCGAGGTGCCGATCACCTTCGTGGACCGGTTGAAGGGGAAAAGCAAGATGAACAGCAGCATCTTCAAGGAAGCGTTCCTGGGCGTCCTTCAGATGCGCGCAAGGATCCACCGTCGATGAAGGACCTGATCATCCGCAATGCATCCGTGGCCAATGAAGGTCGGGAGTTCCGAGCCGATCTTCTCTTGCGTGGTGGCGTGATCGACCGCATCGCGGAGGAGGGTATCGGTGCCGCGACCGGGGTGGAGGAGATCAATGCGCAAGGAATGCTCCTGATACCGGGCGTGATCGACGATCAGGTCCATTTCCGGGAGCCCGGACTCACCCACAAGGAGGACATCGCGCATGCGAGCGCGGCGGCAGCGGCGGGAGGTGTCACGAGCTTCATGGAGATGCCCAACACGGTGCCGCAGACCCTTACCCAGGATCTGTTGGCGGAGAAGTATGCCCTGGGTGCTGCCCGTTCCAGCGTGAACTACTCCTTCTACATGGGCGTCAGCAACAACAACCTCGATGAGGTGCTGCGTACCGATCCCGCCACTGTCTGTGGTCTGAAGGCCTTTCTCGGCTCGAGCACCGGCAACATGCTTGTCGATGATCCGGTCACGCTCGATCGCCTCTTCCGCAAGGCGCACATGCTACTCGCCATCCACGCCGAGGATGAAGGGACGATCCGCAGGAACATGCAGGCAGCCGTGGAACGCTGGGGTGATGCGATCCCCGTGGAGCAGCACCCGGTCATCCGCGATGCCGAAGCCTGCTACCTCAGCAGCAGCCATGCGGTGGCATTGGCCCGGGAGCACGGGACCCGGCTGCACGTCCTGCACATCAGTACGGCCCGCGAGATCGAACTGTTCGATCCCGGTCCCCTCGAAGGGAAACGGATCACGGCCGAGGCCTGCATCCATCACCTTTGGTTCACTGATGCGGACTATGCCACGAAGGGCGCCCTCTTGAAATGGAATCCGGCCGTGAAGAGCGCAGCGGATCGCACCGCCATCCGCAAGGCCGTGGTCGACGATCGCATCGATGTGGTGGCCACCGACCATGCGCCGCACACGCTGGAGGAGAAGGCACGACCCTATGCCTCCTGCCCGTCCGGCGGACCGCTGATCCAGCACTCACTGGTCGCCATGCTCGAACTTGAACGGCAGGGGGTATTCACCCTGGCCCAGGTCATCGAGAAGATGTGTCATGCACCAGCACGCCTCTTCAACATCTCCAAGCGGGGTTTCATCCGGGAGGGCTATCATGCGGATCTCGTTCTGATCGACCGGGAGGCGGCCTGGACCGTGGACCGATCGAACATCCTGGCCAAATGCGGCTGGTCGCCATTCGAAGGCCAGCGCTTCAAGGATCGCGTGTTCCGGACCTGGGTGAATGGCCGCACCGTGTTCGCCGAAGGACGCGTGGACCCGGGAGTGCGTGGTGAACGACTTCGTTTCGAACGATGAGGTGGTGCATGGTCCTTCCCGTCCTGGTCCTGGCCTGCACCGGGGACGTTGACACGCCACCTGATGGGGTGTTGCCTGAGGACCGTTTCTCGGAGGTATTGCTGGAGTCCTACCTGATCGAAGCAGGTTCGAACCAGGAGTTCCTTGGTGGCCGGGTCAGTGCCGTGTCACCGGATCGCCAGTACACGGAGATGTTCGACCGGCTCGGCACCTCGAAGGAGGAGTTCGACGGATCGTTCACCTATTGGTCCTCCCGGCCCGCCGAGTTCAAGGTGATGCATGAGTATATCCTGAACGAACTGAGCCGCAGGAAGGACGAGTTGGCTCAATGAGCGGGCTTGCGTAGGAATCCGGCGATGTTGGACACGGCCTCCTCCACGTTCCTGAACCGATATCCAAGGAAGGCCTCCACCTTCGCGGCGCTGTATGACCGTTGACCGTTCGCACTACTCGCTGTGGCGCGGGTGATGAAGGGTCGCGATCCGGTCAGGAAGGACCGGACCGCCTCCGCACGCCAACCTGCACCAAGCATCCAGGGGCGCAGACGGTGCCTTGGGCCCGGATGTCCGAAGGCTTCGGAGAACAGACCGAACAGCCGTTCGTAGCTGATGTTCTCCCCCACCAGCAGGTAGCGCTCGCCCACCGGGCTCTTCTCGGTCAATGCCATCATGCAGGCGGCCACATCCCGCGCATCCACCACCGCGTTCGAGCCCGCAGGGAAGAAGCGCGTGCCCTTGCGCAGGCGATCGACCAACGCCATCGAACTGCGGCCGGCCACGCCGGGACCAAGCACCACGCAGGGATTGACCAGTACGGCTTCCAGTCCTTCGGCGATGCCGCGATACACCTCCTGCTCCGCTGCGTATTTGGTCAGCGCGTAGGTCGACAGGCGCGAATTACGGTTCCACGGCGAACCTTCCGTACGCGGTGTTCCTGGTGCCTCCGTACCGATGGCCGCCGTGCTGCTCACATGGCAGAAGCGACGGACCCCGTGTTCCAGGGCAGCGTTCACCACATTGGCCGTTCCGGTCACGTTCACCTTACGCATGGCCGTGGCATCGCCAGGCGCAAAGGAGACCAGGGCCGCGGTGTGGTACACATGGCGCACCCCCTTCATCGCCGCATCCAGCGCCACCACGTCAAGGATGTCGGCCTCGATCCATTCGATCGCGGTCAGCAGCGTGTCGGCATCAGCGTGGTAGTGTCGGAAGATGCGTTCCACGATCCGGTGATCACGTCCTGGTCGGTGGAGGGCACGCACCGGCCCCCGTTTGGCACACTCCAACAGCACGTGCGAACCCACGATGCCGGTGGCGCCGGTGACCAGATGCATGCGACCAAGGTAAACCAGCCCGAGCGCATGCCCCGGCTATCTTTGGCGGCCGTAAGAAGTGTATCCCTTCACCGATGAGCCGTGACTTCCTGCATGAACTGAAATGGCGCGGAATGCTGAACGACAGCACGCCCGGCCTCGATGACCACCTTCGGAAAGGCCCGGCGAGCGGTTACATCGGTTTCGACCCTACGGCCGATTCCCTGCATGTGGGACATCTGGTCCAGGTGATGACCCTCACCCATTTCCAGCGCTGCGGGCACAAGCCGGTGGCACTGGTGGGTGGTGCCACCGGCATGGTCGGTGATCCCAGCGGCAAACGCGCCGAGCGCGACCTGCTGGACGAAGAGGCCCTGCGTCACAACCAGGAGTGCGTGCGCGTCCAATTGGAGCGCTTCCTCGACTTCTCGGGTTCGGTGAACCCCGCCCGCATGGTGAACAACTACGACTGGTTCAAGGACATGGGCTTCCTGCGCTTCATCCGCGATGTGGGCAAGCACATCACGGTGAACTACATGATGGCGAAGGACAGCGTGAAGAGCCGCCTGGATTCCGGTCTTTCTTTCACCGAGTTCAGCTACCAGCTGGTGCAGGGGTACGACTTCTACTGGCTCAACAAGCACATGGACTGCACCGTGCAGATGGGCGGTAGTGATCAGTGGGGCAACATCACCACGGGAACCGAGCTGATCCGACGCATGGGAGGTGGTGAGGCCTATGCCGTGACCACGCAGCTTCTCACCAAGGCGGATGGTACGAAGTTCGGCAAGAGTGAAGGAGGCAATGTGTGGCTCGATGCGCGGCGTACCTCTCCCTACAAGTTCTATCAGTTCTGGCTGAACAACAGCGATGCGGATGCCGCGAAGTCAGCACGGATCTTCACCACGTGGGAGGAGGCCTTCACCGAGGACCTCATCGCGCAGCACGCAAAGGCCCCGCATGAACGACGCCTGCAGAAGGAGCTCGCCGGTTTCATCACCACGCTCGTGCATGGGGAGGATGAGTTGAAGGCGGCCATCGCGGCCAGCGCCATCCTCTTCGGCAATGCGAGCGAGGGCTTATCCACCCTCACCGAGCAGCAGTGGCTGGATGTGTTCGAAGGTGTGCCGCAAGCCGATGTGCCAAGGGCCGCACTTGATGCCGGGGCTGCCGTGATCGACCTGTTGACCGACCACACCGGGTTCCTTCCGTCGAAGGGCGAAGCGAAGCGTGCACTGAAGGAAGGAAGCATCAGCTTGAACAAGGTGAAGGTGGATGATGCGCGTACCATCAGCTCCGCCGACCTGATCAACGGAAGGTTCGTCCTGCTGCAGCGCGGCAGGAAGAACTACTTCCTGGTGAAGGCCGTCTAGGCCTCCAGCAGCAGGTTGCATCCGCGCAGATCACTGTGGTCGAAACGGCCAAGCACCTCGAAACTTCCGTCCTCGAACTGCCGGCCAAGGTCCTGGGTCGCGATGAACGGGCAGCTTGCGATGTTCGCCAGATCGATGACGTTGATGCCCCCGTTGCGGCCCTGCCGCTGAACGGAGAACGGATCGTTCGCATCGCGGATCACCACGCGCATCCATGGCGGCGTTACGTATCGTCCTTCACCGGTGGACCAAGCCTGGCTCAATAGCTCCGTCATGCCGTATTCGCTGTGGACCGAGCGGACATCGAACGCTTGCATGAGGATCCGGTGGAGTTCCGCACGCACGATCTCCGGCCGCCGCCCCTTCATGCCGCCGGTCTCCATGATCACCAGGTCGGGCAGGGGCTGGGCGTACTGTTCCGCAAGGTCGAGCAAGGCGAAGGTCACCCCGAGCAACATGGTCCTTCGACCCTCCCGCTGTGAGCGACCCAACAGGTCGGCCACTTCTTCAAGCTTGTGGAGATAGGTGCCGCTCAGCGGATCACCCGTGGCTTCGATCAGGCGTTGCGCCATGTGGACCAACGAGCTGCCTTCGCGTTCCAGGTAGGAGGGGAGCAGGGCGATGATGCGCCAGTCCGAGGGGTCTCCGTAGGTCGCCATGAAGGAGGTGCGGAAGGAGGTCTCGTACAAGCCGGGCCAGGGCACGTGGTGCACGCTGGTGGTGGCCCCGGTGGTGCCACTGCTCGTGAAGTGGCTGCGCGGGTCCAGCCCTTCCAGCAACACACGATGGTTCTTGAAGGCGCTGATGGGCAGGAACGGGATGTCGGCCAGGTTGCCCACGGCCTTCGCCTCCACGTGCAGCCCGTGCAGGAATCCACGATACACTGGATTCCTTTCGGCGTGTAGCTGAAATAGCTCCAGCGCCAGCGCGTTGAACCCTCGGTCATCCAGGTGCGCGAATGGGCGTTCAAGCAGGTCCGGCGGGATGTGGGCAGGCAACGTCGGCATCAGTGGATGACCCACCTAACTTTGGGCGGTATGAACTTGAAGGACAAGGGAGCGGCAAAAGTAGCGGGGGGGCTGGCCATCGTGGCGGTGCTCCTGAGCGGCTGCCTCAAGACCGAGGAGTTCCCGGCGGTCCCGACCATCGCATTCAAGTCCTTCGAGTTCTTCGGCGACTCCGCCTCCCTGGTCATCTCCTTCACCGATGGGGACGGGGACGTTGGCCTGGATGCGACGGACAACGCGCCTCCTTTCGACACGGCTTCGACCTACTACTACAACCTCTTCCTCGAACACAGCGAGAAGATCAATGGTGAATGGCAGGTGGTCCAGTTCGCCCAGCCGATCAACTATCGCATCCCGCGTATCACCCCCACCGGACAGAACAAGACCCTGGAGGGGGAGATCGCCGTGGCCATCGACCCCTTCCCGCTCTACATCACCGGGAACGCGGATACGGTCCGTTACAGCGTGGAGATGGTCGATCGTGCATTGAACCGGAGCAACAAGGTCCTCACCAACGAGATCATCGTTCCCTAGACCTCGCCGGCCAGTGCCTCGGACACGTTGATGACGTGGTCCCCGACCTTCTCGCAGCTCGAGAACAGATCGTTGTAGATCAAGCCGCTCTTCACATTGTAGTCACCCGCTTCGATGCTCTTGAGGTGCGCTCGGCGCAGCTGGTCACGCAGTTGATTGATGCGCTGTTCGGCCTCCATGGCCTCATCGATCGCCACTTCGCCATCCTCCGCTTCGAGGTTCCGCAGCATGATGCCGAAGGCCTTGTCCAGCAATGTGAGCAGCTCCTGCAGGTTGGCCCGTTGTTCCGGTGTGAACCAGAGCCGCTCCGCGTTCTTGCGTTCCAGGAGTCGTGACATCTGGTAGAAGATGTCGCCGATCCGTTCCAGGTCGCTGATGATCGCCAGCATGGCGCGGATGCGTTCGCTCATGTCCTCGTCCTTCGCCTCGGCGCTCGTGCGGGTGAGGTACTTGCTGATCTCCACCTCCAATCTGTCGGTGATGTCCTCGTAACGCGCGATCTTGCCGAACAAGCTGGAGCGCTCGACCTCCGTGGTGCTCACCAGCAGCTGGTTCACCAGAACCGACATGCTCGCGGTGAGCTTGCCGAACTTCAGGATCTCCTTCCGCGCCTCGATCAGCGAGACTTCCGGAGATACGGCCATCACCGGATCGTGGATGTACTCCAGCCGGTATTCGCGATCATCCTCCGTGCGGCTTGGCACCATGCGGGTGACGATGCGCTCGATCTGCGGCACGAAACCGATCAGCAGCACGGTGTTCAGCACGTTGAAGGAGATGTGGAGATAGGTCAGGGCCCACACGATCGTGTCGGGTGAATCGAACGGCGAGATGCCATGGACGCGTTCCACGTAGCCTCCGATCGACCGGATGTACGGACCGAACACCAGCAGGGCCCACAGGACCCCGATGGCCTTGATCACGAAATGGGCCCGCGCTGCCCTGCGTCCCCATACGTTGGCGACCAGGGCCGCCAGGTTCGCCGTGATCGTGGTGCCCAGGTTCATGCCCAACACCGATGCGGCCGCCATCTCGTAACCGATGATCCCGTGCTGGCACAATACCATCGTAGCCGCAAGGGCCACACTGCTGCTCTGCACCATCATCGTGAACAACATGCCCCCCACGGTGAACAACAGTACCGAGAGCGCGCCGTGATCGCCTGCTCCTTGCAGGATGCTCACCGCCGCCGTATCCGGCCCGGGTACCACGTTCTTCAGGAACTCCAGGCCGAGGAAGAGGATCGCGAAGCCCACCATGAAGTCGCCGAAGGGCTTGGAGTGCCGGCTCTTGAGGAAGAGCAGTGGAAAGGCCAGACCGATGATCGGCAACGCGAACACATGGATGTCCATGGAGGCGAAACCCAGCCAGCTGAAGACGAGCGCCTTCATCGTGGTGCCGATGTTGGCGCCCATCAGGACCCCGATGGATTGCCGGACCGTGATCAAGCCCGCATTGGCGAAGCTCACCACCATCACCGAAGTGACCGAGGAGAGCTGGATGAGCACCGTGGTGACGAAGCCCGTGAACACGCTCATGAAGCGGTTCGCGGTCATCACCTTCATCACATCGCGCATACGTGCCCCTGCCACCTTCTGCAAGCCCTCGCTCATGGCCTTCATGCCATAGATGAACAGGCCCAACGACCCGGCCAGGGTGAGGAACTGGATGACGCCGAAATGCATGTGGAGGTGCGCGCTGCGCGGGGCGCAAGCTATCACCAGCATGTTTCCGGTATGTTAAGGCATCGCTGGTTCCACTGCCCGTAAAGGCTTTCCGGTCGGCGCGCGCTCCCGGCTACTTTTGTGGCACACCGTTCACCAAGAAGGCATGGGTCCGTTCTCCCCCCGACAAGTCGCCCTGCTGGCTGCCGTGGCAGTGGTATTGGCCGCGGGCCTGGTGCTCTCCCTGGCTTGGGCGTTCGGTGGACTCGCGCTGGACCCGCTCTGGTGCGCGATCATACTGGTCGGGCTCTTCGGCGCGGCCTACGGCGCCTTCGCCTATGGGATCGACCGGTTCGTGCATTCCCGCCTGAAGCTCCTCTATCGCACCGTGCACGACATGCGCCGACCGAAGGCCGGTGAGGAACGCATCGACCTGCGCGGCGATGTGCTCGGTCGGGTGAACGCCGAGGTATCGGCGTGGGCCACGGAACGAAGCACAGAGATCAGGGCCTTGAAGGAACGGGAGGCCTTCCGACGTGAGTTCATCGGCAATCTGGCGCATGAGCTGAAGACCCCGATCTTCAACATCCAGGGCTACATCCTCACACTGCTGGAAGGCGGGCTCGAGGATGAGAAGGTGAACCGCGACTTCCTCCATCGCGCCTCCAATGGCGTGGACAGGTTGATGAAGATCGTGGAGGACCTGGACCTGATCACGAAGCTCGAGAGTGGTGTGATGGACATGCGCCTGGCCCGGATGGACCTGCATGCCCTGGTGAACGACACGATCGAGAACATGGAACTGCTCGCGAGCGGACGCGGGATCCGACTGGTGAACGAGGTGCCTGCCGGCACACAGGTGCTGGCCGACAGGAACAGGATGGCCCAGGTGTTCACGAACCTCTTCGGGAACGCCATCAATTACGGCAAGGAGGGTGGGCGCTGCGTGGTGCGCGGCTACCCCTTGGAAGATCGTTTCGTGGTGGAGGTGGTGGATGATGGCATCGGGATAAGCGCGGAACACCTGCCCCGTTTGTTCGAGAGGTTCTACCGCGTGGGCAAGAGCCGTGCGCGCAACGAGGGTGGTTCGGGCCTTGGACTGGCGATCGTGAAGCACATCATCGACGTGCATGGTGGGACGATCACGGTGAAGAGCACGGAAGGGGAGGGCTCGACCTTCACCTTCACCCTGGAACGCGCGAACTGATCACGTCAACGGATAGCGTCCTCATAGAGCATCACTTCCTTCTCGTTGTTGATGCTGATGCGCGGTATGTCATCGAAGATCGTGAGCTTACCGGTGACGCAGACACGCTTGTTCAGCAACCAGACCTCGGGATCGTAACTGAAGTTCGGTCCGTTGTATTCCCAGATCGTGGCGTAGAAGTCCTGATTCGGATGCATCCGGTCGAAGTTCAGGTAGATGGCCTTCGCCTTGGCCGTCTTGCGCGTGCTCACCACCGTGCCGCATACGGTCGCGGTCTTGCCGATGTGGTACTTGGCCTGTACGGAATTGAACATGCCCTTCGGCAGTGGCGCGCGCAAGGGTTCCACTTCGCCCTTGTTCGGGTCGCCATCAGCATACCAGTCCTTCAGTTCGCGCATGGCCTCGATGCGATCCTCGGTGGCATCGTCCAACGCATGGAAGAAGTCGAGTCCGGTCAAGGTTTCCACACTGTCCACGGTGACCGCGTAGCTGATGGGCGGCCCGTCCAATTTGCTGTTCCGCATCACGAAGCCGATGGCCCTGGGGCTGTCCCCATCCAGATCGGCGAACACCTTCCAGAAGTACTCGGGGATGCTCACCTCGTTCTTCCGGTCGGCCTTCTGCATGGTCGGCAGTCCTTCGCGGAGCACCGGACCGGTCGCCACGAATACCCGGCGCTTGCTGAAGTTGACGTACCGCCGTCCCCAGTCCTCGAGGTCGGCCCAGGTCTCCCGGTTCAATTCAGGGACCTGTGGGCTGATGTTGGAATAGTAATAGGTGCCCTGCAAGGCTTCGAGGTTCCAGCGCATGTCCGCGCTCGGGACCATGTGCCCGCGATCGAAACCGCTGTTCCAGTAGTCCGCGGTCACCGCGGTACCGGACTTCACCAGGGGGTCAGGCAGGAAGGAGTCGATGCGCGCGAGGTTCCCCTTTATCAGGTCCGGTGAAGCGATGTGCGCGGTCCATTTCGGTTGCTCGTGCCGCTCGCTGTAAACGAGCAAGTGACCCGGATGTACGATCACCTCCTCGCCATCCTCCAACCTGGGCAAGCCCATGCGTTGGAGGTCACGGCGGATGATGGCCAGCTTCGCGCTATCGATCCGGGCGGTGAGGCGTGTGCTCTGCTCCTCCAGACGGATGCGTTCTCCTTCGAGGGTCTTCAATCGGCCCTCGAGGTCGACCTGTGCGGATACGGTGAACAGTGGAGCGAGGCCGAGGGCCAGGTACAGGACACGTGCGGTGATCATGAACGGCTAAATGTAGCGGACTCCGGATCAGCGGAGCATGGCCGCGAGGTCATCCAAAGCGCGTTCCAAAAGGCTGTTCCCCTTGGATATCATCCGTCTGAGCGTGACCGCCTCGGGATGAAGCGCCGCCTGCACATCCACCCGGTCCTGCGCCTGGACCAGGAAACGACCGGTCCGGCCGTGCAGCTCACCGAGGTATTCCTGTTCCGCTTGACCCGGGGTGGGGATCACCAACGCACTGCGGCCCAGGGCGACCAGGTCCATCAGCGTGGTGTAGCCACTGCGCGAAATGATCAGTTCGGCACCGGACATCACCTCTGCCAGCTCGCGCGCGGCCAGGTGAGGCACGCGGGTGAGGTTCCCCATGTGGTCCGGGCCACCCACACCAGGCATCCCGCGAACGAGCAGGTGGTTGCCGGGCAGGACGCGCAGTTGATCCGACAGGATGACTTCCAGCAAGGTCCGGTGGGGCTCTGGTCCGCTGATCACCGCCACGGTCCGCCAGGAGGATCCTCCGCGGCTGTCCGACGCTTCCATCCGGCTCGCCGTGCCGACATAACGGGCATTCGGCGGAAGGGTGGCGCCGTGCGAGAGATCCCCAGCGAGGCCGGGCGCTTCAGCCTCGTCCATGATCCAGCACCGATCGAAGCGTGCGATATGCCGCAGGTTCAGCTTCCTCAGCGCCGGCTGTGCGATCGGCGTGAACGGAAAGACCTGGTGGGTGACCAGGATGCTCGGCAGGTCCGGCGATCGCAGGCCGAAGCGCTGGTCGCTGATCACGGCATCCAACTTCAGGTCATGACGGATCCGGTCGAACAGCATGCCCTCGGCCCGCACGCTACGCACCATGTCCGGGAATTGACGCACCATGCTCCACAGCTGGCTCCGGCCTTTCGCATAGCGGATGTCCGCGCCGGGAATGCGCACATGTTCGAGGTCTGGGAACTCGTTCCGCAACAATGCGAGCGGACCTTTGTCCGCACCGATGATGGGCATGGCACCACGCTCCATCAAGGCACGGATGATCGGCACGCAACGCGTACTATGGCCTAGGCCCCAGTCGAGGGGAGCCACCAGGATACGTTTGCCGGCCAGCATCGCTCAAAGGTCGCGCTCCGATGTGAACCCCATGTGACCGGTCCGTGCATGGTGCATGCCAGCTATTTTCGCGGCCCTCATGGGCAAGAACAAGCTCAGCCGTTTCGCAGAGAACCTCACGTTCGAGCACGTGGTGCAACCGACCTTCACGGAGCTACAGGCGGCCGACCTGAGCTACAAGGGCCGGTGGAATGCGGACTTCTTCGAACGGGATGCGCCGCTGGTGTTGGAGCTTGGTTGTGGTGGTGGTGAGTACACCGTGGGCCTGGCGCAGCTGCAGCCGGAGAAGAACTACGTCGGCATCGACATCAAAGGGGCGCGGATCTGGCGCGGGGCGAAGACGGCCAAGGAACTCGGCCTGAACAACGTTGGTTTCGTGCGCACCCACGTGGACCACATCCTCCGGTGCTTCGGAAGACACGAGGTCAGCGAGATCTGGCTCACCTTCAGTGACCCACAGATCGGCAAGGCGCGCAAACGGCTCACCAGCCCGCTCTTCCTGGCGCGATACAAGGAGATCCTGAAGCCCGATGGTCTGATCCACTTGAAGACCGACAGCCCCCTGCTGTACGAGTACACGCTGGAGCAGATCGCCGCGCACAGGCTGCCCACCTACGAGCGAAGTGCCGAGGTATATGCCGAGCTGGTTCCGCGCGTCTCACCCGAGGAGCGGGCGGTGCTGAACATCAAGACCTATTACGAGCAGATGTGGTTGGAGGAGGGTCGGACGATCCACTATGTGCGGTTCGGGATCGGTGACACGTTCACCACAACGGTGCAGGGCGCGTAGAGGTGGGCGCAGGTCACTCCGGTATGATCCTTCGTTTGCAGCTGGAAGGATGATCTCCGTGCAGTTTGAACTTCTGAAGTGAACATTTGACCATGCCTAAACAACTCCTCAACAACGCCGTCCAGGAACGCGACTTCTTCGCCGATGTGATGGCCGTGGTCCGCCAGATACCGAGGGGTCGCGTGACGAGCTACGGCGCCATCGCGAAGTACCTCGGGGCCGCGCGTAGTGCCCGCATCGTGGGCTATTGCATGAACAACGCGCACACGGTCAGGCCGAAGGTGCCCGCCCACCGCGTGGTCAATCGGATCGGCATGCTCAGTGGCAAGCACCACTTCGGTTCACCTTCGGCCATGGAGTACCTGCTGAAGAAAGAGGGGGTGAAGGTGAAAAAGGACCAGGTGGTGGATTTCCAGAAGAAGTTCTGGGACCCGGCGGTGGAATTGGGGTTGTGAGCCCAAGGCTACCTTTGTCGCCCATTCCATGCCCATCACCGAAGAAGCCATCCGCAGCGCCCTCTCGCGCATCATCGAACCCGACCTGAAGAAGGATATCGTGGAGCTCGACCTCGTGCGCGATGTCACCGTGGACGAGAACACCGTGCACGTGCATGTGGAGGTGAGCAATCCGGCCATGCACAGCCGCAAACGCATGGAGGAAGCGGTGACCTTCAACCTGCAGCAGGCACTTGGCAAGGATGTGCATGTGGTGGTGAAGGTGACACCCTTGAGCGGTGAACGCGGCGAACTGCGCAAGGTGCTCCCAAGGGTGAAGCACATCGTGGCCGTGGCCAGTGGCAAGGGAGGCGTGGGCAAAAGCACCATCACGGCCAACCTGGCAGCCGGGTTGGCGCGCATGGGCTGGAAAGTGGGCCTGGTGGACGCCGATGTGCACGGCCCGAGCATGCCCATGATGTTCGATGCGGTGCATGAGCGCCCGACCACCACGGAGAAGGACGGCAAGCGCTGGATCGTCCCGGTGGAGAGCCACGGCGTGAAGCTGCTCAGCATCGGCTTCTTCGCAGACCCCTCCCAAGCCATCGCCTGGCGCGGTCCCATGGCAAGCAAGGCCCTCGAGCAACTCTTCAAGGATGCCGATTGGGGTGAACTGGACATCATGCTGGTGGACCTGCCTCCGGGTACGAGCGACATCCATCTGAGCCTGGTGCAGGCCGTGCCGCTCACCGGCGCCATCGTCGTGAGCACGCCGCAGCCCGTCGCCCTGGCCGATGCCCGCAAAGGGGTGGGCTTCTTCCAACTGCCCAGCGTGAATGTGCCGGTGCTCGGCATCGTGGAGAACATGGCCTGGTTCACGCCGGCTGAACTGCCCAACAACAAGTATTTCATCTTCGGACAGGGCGGCGCGAGCGCATTGGCTGCGGAGTTGAACGTTCCTCTTCTGGCCGAAGTGCCCTTGGTGCAGAGCATCCGTGAGGCGGGCGATGTGGGCCGCCCAGCCGTGATGCAGGATTCCACCCCGATCGCCGCCGCTTTCCACGATCTTTGCACCGCGGTGCAGGAACGGCTGGCCGAGGTGACCACGTCCACCCACGCGACCACCACCGCTTGAACGATGGAGACCACCGACCGACCCTATTTGGAGCAGCGCATCCGGGAGGCCCTGGCCGACCTGCGTCCCTTCCTGGAGGCGGATGGTGGTGATATCACCTTGGAAGAGGTGACCGCTGACCTGGTCGCCAAGGTGCGGCTGCACGGAGCCTGCAGCAATTGTAGCATGAGCCCCATGACCATGAAGGCGGG
>JAKQEI010000099.1 GCA_029573495.1 Bacteroidota bacterium
GGATCATCCAACAGGGCGCTCAAGCCGCGGCCGAGCCCTTTCTTCTTGATGCTCATGACTCGGCTTCTACGGCGATGGTGCGTTCGCTATCGGGGATGCGGGTGAGGCTGTTCTTCTGCAGGATCTCACGCGCCAGGTTCAGGTAGTTCACCGCGCCTTTGCTCGTGGCATCGTGCATGATGATGGTCTGGCCATGGCTCGGTGCTTCGCCCAGGGCCACGTTGCGGTGGATCACGGTGTCGAACACCAGCTGCTGGAAGTGCGTCTTCACCTCTTCCACCACCTGGTTAGCGAGGCGCAGGCGGCTGTCGTACATGGTAAGCAGCATGCCCTCGATCACCAGTTCGGGGTTCAAGCGCTGCTGTACGATCTTGATGGTGTTGAGCAACTTGCCCAGACCTTCCAGCGCGAAGTATTCACACTGCACAGGCACGATCACGCTATCGCTCGCGGTGAGGCTGTTCACCGTCACCAGACCCAGGGAAGGGGAGCAGTCGATGATGATGAAGTCGTACTGGTCGCGCACCTGGTCCAGCACCTTCTTCAGTTGCTGCTCGCGCTCGGCCATGTCGATCATCTCGATCTCGGCACCCACCAGGTCGATGTGGCCCGGCATGATGTCCATGTTCGGGTTGTCCGTGCCCACGATCACGTCCGCCGCCGCCGCGTTGTTGATGATGCACTCGTAGATGCTCGCCTTCACCGTGCGTGGGTCCAGACCCACACCGCTGGTGGCGTTGGCCTGCGGGTCGGCGTCCACCAGCAGGGTGCGACGCTCCAGCACGCCCAAACTGGCGGCCAGGTTGATGGCGGTGGTGGTCTTGCCCACACCACCTTTCTGGTTCACGATGGAGATGATCTTGGCCATGGTCTTGCGGTCTTTGGCGGGTTATCGGCCCATTACCTAAGCGTTGGGTCAACGGTTCGCGGTGACAAAGAACAGGTGCCGAAGCCCTTCGGCCGTGTTGGTAACTCGGCGAGTTTTGAACAGCTGGCTGTGACGGGGAAGATGTATGGGATCCGTGTTATCAGGGTCCGGCTCAACCCTATGGAGCCCCAGCCCGTAAAAGTCCGCCATGCGTGTGAGAACCCTCCTCGCTGGCCTGCTTCTCCCGGCGGTCGGCGCGCTGGCACAGGAACGCTTCGGACTCCTGCACAGTAACTACGGCGGTACCGATATCACCGTGCTCAACCCGGCCCGTTCCGCAGCCCAATGGCCCTGGATGGACATCCGCCTGGTCGGGGCCGATGCTTTTGCCTGGAACAGCCTCGTGGCCTGGACCGGACGTGACCGTCCCATGATCGACGAGCTGCGATCGAACGGTGGCGGCTCGGGCGGCGACCTGGTGATGCGCTCCCTTCACCTTTCCCGCACCCACCGCGCCAACGTCTCGGCCAACGTCCTCGGTCCTGCGGTTTCCATCGCACTGGGGCGCAGCAGCGTGGGCTTCGGCATCCGCTCGCGCAGCTATGTGAGCGCTTCCGGCATTTCGCCCGAGTTGGGTCGCTTCATCTTCGAGGGCCTCAACTACGCACCCCAACACGGCGTTCGTTATCAGGACCACGGTGTACGCGTGCTAGGAGCTGCCTGGACCGAAGTGGGCATGAACTATGCGCGCATCCTGCGTTCCGAAGGCTTCGGTATGCTGAGCGCAGGCGTGAATGCCCGCTACCTCCTCGGTCATGCCGCAGGCGCTTTCCAGATCACCGACCTGGACTATACCGTGTACGATACGGCTCGGATCGACATCCACGAATTCTCGGCCCGCTACGGCTTCGCAGCACCTGCGATCAACGCCGGTACCGGCTGGGGAGCCGACCTCGGCATCACCTACGAGCGCACTTTGGACGAGGTGAACGACCACCGACCACACCGCGGTGGAGCGGGCTGTACACCATTGCGCTACCGTTACCGCGTGGGCCTTTCGCTGGTGGATCTGGGCGGCCTGCGTTTCGCACAGGCCGAAGCCGGTACCGTCAGCGCGGGCGCCCTGTCCATTCCCGACCACGGGGACATGCGTGTTCGCGGGATCGAAGGCATCGACAGCGTGCTTGCCGGAGCCACCAACTGGACCCGCACCAACGGCATGCGCATCGGCCTGCCCACCGGCCTTTCCCTGCAATATGATCAGCGCCTCGCGGACTTCGCATACGTGGGCGTGGCGGCCGTGCATCCGCTCTCGGGCCGCAACAGCTTGGGCCTGCGCCGGGCCAGCGCCATCGCAGTGACCCCCCGTCTGGAGACCCGTTACGCCGAACTGGCCATCCCCGTCGTCCTGCACGAGTTCGATCTGGCCAAGCCTTCCGTGGGGCTCATGCTGCGGTTGCACGGCGTGGTCATCGGTACGGATCACCTCCTTCCCTTCGTCAGCACACGGGATGTGCATGCGGTGGATGTCTACTTCCGCGTGCGCTGGATGATCTTCCGCAGTCCGGCTTGTGGGAATGGCAAGCGGGCGAAGTCGGGTTCACTTGCGCATCGCAGCGGAAACAAGGACATGGTGCCTTGTACGATCCCTGGTTCGGGGAAGTAGGAACCGGGAAGGTTCAGGGGATCGGCTGGTCGACCAGCCACGCCCTCACCGCCCCCTCATCGCCATCCACCCGCGTGGGGAATTCGGTGGGATGCAGCTCACAATAGGCCTTCACCGTCAGGCCCAGCACCCTGCTGCTCACCAGCACCGCCACCGCCGTAATGTCGGTTCCTCTTCCCGCGAAGAGGTCATGCTGCATCACCTTCGAATCACGGTTCAGATCGCCCTGCGCCACGAAGAGGATGGCGCCTTTGGTACCGTCCATCAAGGTCTTGCGGGCATCCAATGCCTCTTCCAGTCCGGCCACATCCACGCGTACCTCAGGCCGTAGGTGAATTTCCACCAAAGCGTCGGCGGTGCGTACCACACGCGCCATCGGGGTCTCGATCTGCGCTATCCGGTCCGGCATGGCAAGGGGAGAGTACTTGCGCTGCAGAACGAATATAAGCACTAGAAGATCAGGGAGATGATATGGTGGGATGGATGTGACGAACGGGTAGGTGAGCGCCACGCTTCACCCGTGGCTCCCCGATCCAGATCCCGGACCATCTTTACCGCATGCTCACCACCGCCTGGGTGCTCGCGGCGCTCACCGTCCTCGTCACCGCCGCCTCCCTGTGGAAGTACAAGGTCTGGTGGGTGCGCATGTTCGACCTCCCGCGCGGGCAGACGATCGTCCTCGGGGCCCTGGCCATCGTCCTCTTCATTTCAGATGGTGCTATCAGTTCTGTAATTGGCTGGGCCATCGCCATCACCACCTTGGCCGTCGCATACCAGGCTCGCAAGGTCTTCCCGTACACCTTCCTCGCACCGGTCATGGCGCGCAAGGGGAAGCCCCGGGATCCGCAACGCCGCGTTTCGTTGCTTGTGGCCAACGTGCTCAGCACCAACCGTGATGCCCATCGCCTGCTTCAGCTCATCCAGGAGTACGTCCCGGATACCATCCTCACCCTCGAGTCCGATGCCTGGTGGGAAGAAGCGCTGTCCGCTGTGCAGGCCACCCGGCCGCATGCCATCAAGATCCCGCTGGACAACCTCTACGGCATGCACTGCTTCTCGCGCCTTCCCATACGGGATACCGTGGTCCGCTCCCTCATCGAGGAGGATGTACCGAGCATTCGCACCGGTGTCGTCCTTCCTTTCGGTGATGTCATCACCTTCCACGGCCTACATCCACGACCACCCGCACCTGGGGAGAACGCCACCGCCATCGAACGGGATGCGGAACTGCTCATCGTAGCGCGCGAGATCGAACAGGACCCCGGCACCGTCATCGTCGCGGGCGACCTTAATGATGTCGCCTGGTCCACCACCTCCGACCTCTTTCGTCGCACCAGCGGCCTCCTCGATCGCGGTCGTGGGCGCGGCTTCAAACACCTTCCACGCCAAAGTGCCCTTCTTCCGCTGGCCCCTGGACCATATCTTCCACAGCGCCGACCGCTCGCTACTTCGCCTGGAGCGGCTGCCAGCCTTCGGCTCCGACCATTACCCCATGTTCATCGAACTCGAATACACCCCGGCGCGCAGCAATGGCCACAAGGATGAGGCTCCCTCAGCAGAGGAGGAAAAGGAGGTGGATGAGCGGATCGAGGAGGGTAGGTGGAAGGGCTAACTGCGCTAACTGCGCGTAGCCTGTGGCTACGCGCCCCAAACTTGCACATGGTAGCCTCTGGCTACCCCAGCTATCCCACCAACGGTCATCGCCAGCGCTTCGCCTCGGACCGCGCCCGACCCTGCCGCACCACCCCCCAACGCAAAAGCCCCCTCGGTCTTCACCAAGGGGGCTTCCGCTTTTACCAGGTCCTTGCCTCAGGCCACTGCCGGCACATCCGCCGCCTTCTGGCCGCCCAGGTCAATGATGATGCGCGCGTTCGTGTACGTCCGGTGGAAGGTCGGGTCGCTCAGCTCGAACAACCGCATCAACCGGTCCATCCGGCGCGTCAGCAGGCGCATCGTGTCCCGGATCAGGAACCCGATCTCGCTCGTCGCGCTCTTCCGGATCGTCACCATCATCCGCGGCAGCGAGAGCAGCGTCTCGTAGTCCACGATCGCCGTCAGCAGCGCCGTCGTGTCCGCCGCCGTCAACCCGTAGTCCGCCAGTGCGGGCAGGTTCGCCAGCGCCTGGTCGTGCACCGTGCGGCAGCGCTCCGCCACCACCGCATCGCGGTAGTTGCGCAGCTCGCTCACCACCACGTTCATCTGCTCGGCCAGGCCAAGGTTGTTCTCAACCTCCGCCCAGGCCATCACACCGCCGCTCACCTTCAACGTCAAGGCGATCATCGTGTCCTCGGCCTTGCGCTTGTCCTGTGTGTGGCCGCGCAGGTCCTTCACCTGCGTGTTCAGCGCAGCCTTCAGCGCGTTCAGCCCGGCGTCGTAGTCCGCGTTCACTTGTACCAGGGCTGGGATAGCCGCCCATTTCGCTTGGTTCTCCTGCATCACCTTCTGGGTGCTCAGGAACATGCTCATCCTGTTCTCTTGCTGGTCTGTCATGGCGTTAAGAATTAGGCCCTATTGAACGTTTCTCATGAACGCAGGTTTCAATTAAAACAGTAAATAATATGATATAAATACCTAATATAAAGGACTATTAATGTATGTAATATATTTTCAAGTTTTGAATATTTCATGCTGTTTCGCCGCATCGCCTTACCCGGAACCCGTCTATCCCTTATGCCGAACGGAAAATTCCAAGGCGCAACACTTCGGTCCGGGTCACCAAGGCTGCATCTCAACGCACCAGACCACCATCTCCGGGAACGAAGCCTCCAGCCAAAGGAACAGCGACTTCATTTCAGGTAACGCAGCCTTCACTGAATGGCACTGCGGCTACAAATGGGAGCACGGTGGCTGCGTTCAAAGGATATTTGATCGCGCCCCGAGGAACGGATCATACATTCCAGGTAACGCGACGTGCATTCCAGCGCAGCCAGTTACTGGAAATGGTGGGGAAGGAGCCTTACCATCACCCGCATACCGGCTACCCGGTAGGTGAAGGGTCGGGTCAGGCACACCTCCACGACCAACACCCTCCCTTGTTGAAAACCCGTATGTCCCACCCATACCCGCATGTGCGCCGGTCCGTTAGCTTCATCCAAGATCCATCACCAATGCTATCCTTTGATCCAGCCCGCATCATGCGCTTGCGCAACATCGAAAAGCCTTTCGCCTTTCTCCGCGCCAATGGCTTCGGCCATCACACCGCCCACCTGCTCATCGCCGGGCGCATCTCCGCCGTCAAGGTCGGCCACATCCAGCGCCTCTGTCACCTACTGCGCTGCACCCCTAACGACCTCTTCAGCTACCAGCCGGACAAGGACGCACCAGAACCCACGGCGGATATCCTGGGGACCCTTATCCGCAAGCCCTGCAGCACCGCCCCCCTCAGCACCATCTTCCAGGAACTCCCCATCGAACGCCTCGAAGCCATCCGCCAGGAGCTCACGGATCGCATCGACCCGCCCCACGCCGCAGCCTTATAGCCTTTGGGACCCAGCACGGGGCTAAAAGGCGTCAGTCTTCTACTTCGATATCACCCCCGTACTCCGGCCTGCGCTTGTAACCGGCATCAGGGCGGTCCATGTAGTGTTCGATGTAGGCATCGAAGCTCGGGTTGCTGGGCACCACCAAGTGTACGGCCATGAAAAGTTGTTCCCATGCCGGTGCGTTGGGCTGCGTGTAGATCACCGAGGCCTCCAGCAACAGGCCGTGGTCCAGCATATAGGCCAGACTCACGTTCTCGCCCATCGGCAGGTAGCCCACTTTTTGCCCATCCCAATACACGGCCACGGCGTTGGCATCGTGCTCGTTGTCGTATTCGCGAACCAGGTCCAAGGGGTCCAGGTCATTGATCGTGGGCAGGAGCTTGGGCCCTTCGTAGTAGTTGAAGCCGCGCACGTAGGTGTCGCACACGAAGATCTGGTGGCTCTCCTTGGTCCACGCCAGGCGGTCCTGCTCCGGTGCCGGTAGCAACTCCAGCGGCGGCAGGGTGAGCAGGGCGGTGTTGCCCAACATGCTGCGGAGGAAGGTGAGGCGGTCCATGATAAAAGAGCTTAGAAACAGATGACCCCCACGGAGTACGCAGGGGTCTAGCTTACGCTACGGCTTATAGCCTTACTGTGAATTGATGCTCAAATATACACTTGTTGCGGTTATCTTGGAAAACTTTCATTGACAACGAACATGGCAGCACATAAGACCCTAGGCGTTGACCTGGGCACCAATTCCATCGGCTGGGCCATCATTGAACAAGGGAACGGTGAAAAGGAATTGACCGCTTCCGGAGTCGTGGTATTCCATGAAGGTGTAGCCCGGGAAAAGGGGAACGAAAAGCCGGCCACACAGGACCGCACGAAGGCCCGTGCCCAGCGCAGGGGATACTTCCGCAGGCGGATGCGCAAGCAACTGCTCCTGGAAGAGCTTGTGAAGCTGAACATGTGCCCGTTGCCGATGGAAGCCGTGGTGGCCTGGCGAAAGGAAGATGCCTACCCTTTGGGACATGACGCATTCCAGACGTGGTTCATGATGAACCCGTACGAGCTGCGGGCCAAGGGTCTCACGGAGAAGCTGACCCTACTTGAATTGGGACGCGTATTCTATCATTTGGCACAGCGGAGGGGATTCCGCAGCAATCGCAATGATGGTGAAGGAGAACTGGAAGGACTTAAGGAAGGAAGCGAAGACCGGGGCATCAAAGGCTTGAATGATACCGCACACCTTATCGCTATGTACGGAACCCTGGGTAAAGCGGGCGTTGCACTTGCCGAACAGCATGAAGCCATCCGCAGGCGCTACACCATGCGGACGGACTACATCGACGAGTTCGATGCGATCTGGGCTGTGCAGGCACCCCATCATGGCCTGAACGATGCCGTGAAACGCCAGATCGGTGACCCGAAGGATGGCCTGCTCTTCTTCCAGCGGCCATTGCGCAGCCAGAAAGGGAACGTGGGCAAGTGTACATTGGAACCAAAGAAGCCCCGCGCACCGATCAGCAGCCTACAGGCGGAGGTGTTCAATGTGCTGCAGATCATGAATAACCTGCGCGTGAACGGGATCCCCTTGAACGCGGAGCAACGGGACCTGGTACTGGGCAAGTTCCTGTTGAAGAGTTCCACGCTAAAGGCCGGGGACCTCCGCAAGGCTTTGAAGAAGGCCAAGCTGGGGGATGAGTTGAATTACAAGGATGATGTTCAGTTCCAATCCGCGCATACCATACCGGTGCTCGCCGATCTGTTCGATGCTGAAGCCAAAGACATCTTCAACACGGTTTGTACCAAGCGAACTGACGACCCCGAACTGAAGCAATGGGAGGATCGCTGGGCCGTGATCTACAATGCCGAGGAGACCGACGAGCTGAGTAAGCTGGAAGCGGAAGGTCGCGATGTGGGAAAGAAGCGCGACCTGTTGAAATACGCGAAGGAGGGATGGGGCTTCGATGAGGACAAGCTCAAAGCCTTGAAGAAGGTGCGCTGGAAAGCAGGCTACCACAGCCTGAGCCGAAAAGCCTTGAGCAAGATCATTCCATTCCTCGCGAACGGAACCCGCTACGATGAAGCTGTACTATTCGCCAACCTTGGCGAGGTGGTGGTGGGCTGGAAGACCATGGGCCGGGAGGATCAAAAGGCCCTGATGCAAGGACTGCTGGACCGGATGGCCGAGTGGGACATGGAACGTTGGCGCGTAGATCTACTGAACGGCCTTGTGAAGCGATACCGGGATGAACTGAGCCCGAAAGGCGGAGCAGAAGACTTTTGGGATGAGGGCTGGACCGCTGCATTGGACCAGGCTGTACAAGCCATGCCGAAGGACCTGCAACCGCAGGCCGACCAAGCATGGAAGCAGGCCCTCACGCATGATTTCATTGAGCGCACCCGGGCGAATTCCCGACCGGAGTACTTCACCAAACAAGCGCTGCGTGACGCCTTGAAGATTTTCCTTACAGACCAATTCTGTCCTGATGGGGTGCGCTTTGACCGAATGTACCACCATAGCGCCATCGAACGTTACCCAGTGGCGAAGGGCGAACGCTTGGGCAGTCCCCGCGTACCGGGCTTGAAGAACCCGATGGTGGAACGTGGGCTGCATACCCTGAGGCATCTGGTGAACGAGTTGATCGCCACCGGCAAGGTGGACAGGGATACACGCGTGAACCTGGAACTGGCACGCGAAATGGACAGCACTAACCGACGGCAGGCCTGGGAGAAATGGCAGAAGGATCGTTTTGAACGCCGCGATAAAGCCATCAAGCGCCTGCGGGAACACTACAAGAAGGATGAGCACTGGACCCCGGATGAATTCCTGATCGAGAAGATGTGGCTCTACATGGAAGCCGAGGAGATCTGGGGCAAGGGTCTTTGCGTCTACAGTGGAGCGGTCATGAGCGTGGAGCAGGCCATGGGCAACAGCGTGGATGTGGAGCATACATGGCCCCGTGCCGAGACTGTGGATAACAGCAAGGCGAATAAGATGCTGTGCTTTGCCGATTACAATCGCACGATCAAACGGGACAGACTGCCCGCGACCCTACCCAATTATGAGGTGGAGGCTCAAGGCTACACGCCCATAGCCCCGCGACTGGAGCCCATCAAAGCCTTGATGGAGAAGTACGAAAAGGAGATGCGCCGTGCGCGTTGGTTCGCGAAGCAGAAAACGACCAAGGACGCCAAGGACCGTGAGATCCAGAAGGCCGAGGTGGCCCGTTTCCACTTCAATTACTGGCGTACGAAGTACGAGCACCTGAGCAGTGCGGAGATCCGCCCCAACTTCCTGAACCGGCAGATCGTGGGCACAGGGATGATAACGCGCATGGCCCGCGAATACCTGGGCAGTTACTTCAGGCGGGACGACCGCCCGCAGGTGTACAGCTACCAAGGTGAAGCCACGGCAGCCTTCCGGCGCGAATGGTTAGGGGAGAGCATGGAAAAACCTAAGGACCGCACAAGCCACGCTCACCATGCCAAGGATGCCGCTGTTCTTGCCGCGATCGATCGCAGTGAGTTCGACCGGCTTGCAAGGCATTACCGGGAGAACGACACGAAGCACACCGATAAGCGCTTGGATGAACCTTGGACCGGTTTTGGAAAGAAGGTGAATACGCTACAAGAGCACCTGCTCGTGTACCATGCGAGCCATGACCGCGTGACCTCACAAAGCCGGTACAAGCTGGGCAAGGTGAATGGAACGATGCGCACTGCCACCGGGGATGCGGTGCGGGCCAACCTGCATAAGGACACCTATTACGGGCGGATCCTGCGGCCCGTCGAGGGCACCGAGGAATTCACGGAACACACGGTGGTGCGCAAACCCTTGAAGGATCTGAAGGATGCCGACCTATTGAAGATCGTGGACCCCGAATTGCGCGAACAGGTGAAGCGCTATGGCCTTGCACGCATTGCGGAACAAGGCTACATGCCCGTGCAGGTGAAGGAAGGCGAGAAGAAGGTGGTACACAAGATCCGGAGGGTGCGAATCTTCGATACCGCGCCGGTGGCGAAGAACCCGATCAAAGTGAAGCTGCACCGCGATCGGGTAGAAGGCCGGGAACACAAACACCATTTGTATGCGGCAGGTGGGGATGTGTACGGAATGGCCTTCTATATCAATGCCAAAGGCAAGCGGACCTTCTTGAACTACTCGGCCATGGACCTGACCGGTCTGATGCATGGACGAGGAGTTTCAAGGCCGGAACAGGCATGGCCGGAAGTGCATCCGGACAAAGCAGGCTACACCTTGGTGCGGCGCAACGGAAAACCTGTGATCCTTATCAGTGGAACTCATGTCATCATGTACAAGGAAGCACCCGAAGAAGTGGATGTGAAGAATGTACAAGACCTGTACCGGCGCCTATACGTGGTGCGCAATGTGGAAGGCGATGGCCGCATCAACCTGACACACCACATGGACGCGCGGCCTATCGACCAGATGAAGAAGAGCATGTTGAGTACATGGGACCCGGAGAATCCGGAGAATTGGCTAAGGGTGAGCCTCGGCAATTTCCACGCGCTGATCGAGGGTGTGGATTTTAAGATCACCACCGATGGTTCGATAGAACTCGAATGACGGTCAATGGGAGAAACGATGTGGAAGGTTGGGATTACCTAAACGAACGAATGGCTCCGACAGGAGCCATTCGTGTTCATCAATTCACAGCTATTAGGCACCTATGAGCTAAATAAGCTGTTTAGTATGGTCCAGATCCATCCTATGATCGCCGATGATTTCCGATGTTCTTTGGTCCTTGAAACGGGCTTTGGTCTGTTACCAATACGCCTATGGAACAGAGCAAAGAACCTTGGGCCCCATCGTACTCCCACCTCGCGCAAGCATTGGTATGGTTGTCTTGCCATGCGGGCAAAAATACACACAAATTGGTTTGTATTAGGCACCTATGAAGAGAGGGAGGCGCCCTTCGTTACCTTGAGTTTCAAAATATGATCGGTCGCGTCATCCAGGTCTCCTCTGCACAACACCTTTCGGTGACGAATCGGCAACTCAGGCTCACGAACAAGGAAACGGGTGAGCAAGTCGAAAGGCCGATTGAGGACCTCGCCGTGCTAGTGCTCGAGCACGCACAAGTGACATATACGCACGTACTTTTTCAGGAGTTACTCGATCAGAACGTAGCCGTGGTGATCTGTGATGCACGGCACATGCCCAGCGGCCTGTTGCTTCCCTTGAGCGGAAATACCCTCCAGCAAGAGCGGTTTGCAGCGCAGGTGAATGCCAGCCTGCCCTTGAAGAAGCAACTGTGGCAACAGACCATCAAGGCCAAGATCGGTAACCAGGCAGGTGTGTTGGAGGGTCTGGATAAGGAAGGACAAGCTCTGCGTTTCCTATCCAAACAAGTCCGGAGCGGTGATGCCGACAACCACGAGGCACAGGCCGCACAACGCTATTGGAGCCAGCTCTTCCTACATGAGTTCAGGCGAGAGCGCGAAGGGGATTGGCCCAACCCGGCTTTGAACTATGGCTATGCGATCCTGCGTGCGGCCACGGCCCGTGCGCTCGTTGCAGCCGGTCTACTACCAACCTTAGGCATCCATCACCACAACCGGTACAACGCCTATGCCTTGGCAGATGACATCATGGAACCATACAGGCCCTATGTGGACAGCATGGTGATTGAGGCTATGGACATCGGCCATACCGACCTTGACAAATATTGCCGCCAACACCTGTTGCGTACCCTGCACATCGACGTGGTGGATGAAAAGGGCAAAGGGCCATTGATGGTGGCCCTGCAGCGCACAGCACAAAGCTTGTGTAAGAGCTATCAGGAAGGGGATTGCCTGATCACCTACCCAGTGTATGAAAGCTGAACCATGGCCACCAAGCGCCACAGGATAACACTGGAGAGCCTGAATGCCTACCGGATCATGTGGTTGTTCGTCTTCTTCGACCTGCCGGTGGATACCAAGAAGAACCGCAAGCGTTACGCCCGGTTCCGTAAGAACATCTTGCTCGATGGCTTTACCATGTTGCAGTACAGTGTGTATACCCGGCATTGCGCCAGCCGCGAAAGCGCGACCGTCCACATCCGCCGGGTCCGGAAAATGGTTCCCCCGGAAGGACAGGTGAGCATACTACAGATAACGGACAAACAGTACGGGTTGATGATCAACTACGTGGGTGGTGGCAACGAACCGCTCAAAGGGCACCCAAGCCAGTTGGAACTCTTCTGATCGCCGTAAAAATGAAAGGGCCGCCGATCCCGGAGGATCGAACGGCCCGTTTCGGCATTGATCTCGACCAAATTAACCCCCTAAGCGCCAACACACTGTACACGGTGGTGATGTCAAAGATCACTGCTCGGTATCAATTCACAGCCAGGTACCGCGGATGTGCATGCGGTAGGCGATGTCAAAGATCACTGCTCGGTATCAATTCACAGCATCAACCGACAGGAGCAGCCGGAACGCCTCGATGTCAAAG
>JAKQEI010000130.1 GCA_029573495.1 Bacteroidota bacterium
AGTCCTGAAGCCAAAGAGCACCTTCGACATCGTCAAGCAGTCCATCGGTAGCGATGGCACCTACACCTGGACCACCACCAACGAGACCGGCGAGCTTCCCTTCATCGTGGAGCAGAAGCGTTGGAACAAGTGGGTGAAGGCGGGTGAGGTGATGGGCGTTGGCAAGCCCGGCGAACACACCTACGAGTTCAAGATCACCCCGCACAGTGGCGAGAACACCTTCCGGGTGAAGCAGGTGGACCTGAGCAAGCGCGCCCGTTACAGCGAGACCGTGAGCTATGCCTCCAACACCACGCCGATCACCTGGGGACCGCCCAAGCCCAAGGAGGAGATCGTCTTCAGCGGGAACACCCTTTTCGAGATCTACGATCAATACGGCAACATCGTGAAGCGCGGGTATGCCGATCGTGTGGAGGTGGCCTCCTTGAAGAAGGACCTCTACTACCTCAACTACGACAACAAGATGGGGGAGACCTTCATCAAACGTTGATCCTTCCGACCTGGATCCACGAAAGCCTCCTGTTCGGGAGGCTTTCTTCTTTTCGGAACTTCGTCGCATGATCCGCATTGAGCACATCGGTATCGCCGTGAAGGACCTGGCCGCGGCGGAGGAGTTGTACCACAAGCTGTTGGGCGTTCCGAGCTACAAACGCGAGGGCGTGGAGAGCGAGGACGTCATCACCTCGTTCTTCCGGGTCGGCCCGAACAAGATCGAACTGCTGGAGAGCACCCATCCCGATGGGCCCATCGCCAGGGCCATCGAGAAGCGTGGGGAGGGCATCCATCACATCGCCTACGAAGTGGCTGACATCCATGCGGAGATGGCGCGGCTGAAGGCGGAGGGCTTCACCCTGCTCAACGAAGAGCCCAAGCGCGGCGCGGACAACAAGCTCGTTTGCTTCGTACACCCGAAGAGCGCCGGCGGGGTGCTGGTGGAATTGTGCCAGGAGATCACCGACCGATCATGAGCACGCGCAGGGAGACCGCGACCTTCATGCTGGAGCAGCTCGGACACGAGGAGCGCTTCAGCGTGAAACCGATGTTCGGGGAGTTCGCGCTTTACGCTGACGGCAAGCCGGTGGCCTTCATCTGCGACGACCAGTTGCTGGTGAAGATCCTGCCGGAGAGCGCCGCACTGGAAAGCCGATGTGAACGGGCGCAGGCTTATCCCGGTTCCAAGGACTATTATCTGGTGCCTGAGAGTATCATCACTGGGGACCACAAGCTGCCGGACCTGTTGTTGCGCATCGCATCCGTGGTGCCTGCACCGAAGTCGCGGAAGAAGCGGAAGTAGGCTCAACCGAGCAGTCCCAGCCGCTCCACCAGCCCGATCACATCCTCATTCGCCAGCTCCAGATGCTCAGCGTGCAGACCAGCAGCCCGCGCACCATGCACATGCTGGATGCTGTCATCGATGAAGAGCGTACGGGTAGGATCGGCCTCGTGGCGTTCCAGCACATGACGGTAGGAGGCAGCCTCCGGTTTCCGCTTGCCGATCTCGCAACTGTAATATGCCCCGTGGAAGAGCGCCTTGAAGTCGGTGATGCCGTTCTCCCGCTCGATGATGGCTTCGAAGGCGGGCACATGGATCGCATTGGTGTTGCTCAGGAGCAGGACCTGGTAGCGCGCCTTCAGACGGCTCACCAGTTCGATGCGTGCCGGAGGAACGGAGCCGAGCATGGCGTTCCAGTTCGCGTCGATCGCGGCATCGGAGAGGGAAGGGTCGAGCACCTGTCGGATCCGATCACGGAATTGCGTGGGTGAGAGCGCGCCCGTCTCGAAGCCGTCGAAGAGATGGTCCTGCTGGGCCTTGCTGTACAGCCGGTCGAAGTCGGGGTGGCCGAGCGCGCGGAAGGCATGGGCGGTGGCGTGGTAGTCCACATCGATGAGCACGCCGCCGAGGTCGAGGAGGATGGTATCGTAGGTCACTGGCACGGGCGGCAAAGCTATCAGCGGTCTATTTTCGCGCCCGTCCGCCATACGGCGGACATTCCGGGCCCATAGCTCAGCGGTCAGAGCAGGGGACTCATAATCCCTTGGTCGCAGGTTCAAATCCTGCTGGGCCCACGATCACGCGTTCTCCGAGCCTGTTCGGGGCTCTATTGCAGGCTGGAGTATGCCTGCGAAGAGATCCCGACCAGGCTCTCAGCGCCATGGATCAATACGGGTTCACTACGAGCACGCGCATGAACACGTCGTCAACGAAGAACTCGGAACGGAGGTCCTTGTTCCAGAGGTAGAAGTGGATCTGCCCTCCCGGAACGAGCGCTGGCAGGGGAATGCGATATTCCAATTGCTCCCACACACCGGCCTTCCCGGGTAGGGGGTTCATGCGGAAGGGCTGGTAGAAGTACGGTCTTCCCTTCGCGTCGCGCACTTCGGCCACGCCCAGGGCATGGATCGAAGCTTCCGCTCGGGCTTCGAACCGTTGGAGGCCGATCTCCAGGAAAAGCGCGCGCTGCGTGGGGATGGTGTCCGAGCCCGCCCAGAAATGGATGCCGAACTCCGTTGTCCGGTCGTAGGTACAGACCGTGGAAGGGCTGTGCGCCCAATCCACTTGCACGCGTTTCCCACCATGCCAGAAGCGACAGTCGGTGTCCATGCCACAGGTCTCCTCAAGTACCAGGCTCATCCCGTTCGGGTGGTAGGGCGCTACCTGATAGTTGCCGCCGAGCTTGTTCCGATGGGCATCGTCGAAACGCAGGAAACTGTATGCGTACTTCTCCCGGTCCATGCTTTCGTGGTGGAGGAAGCCATGGTGGAACTGCCATAGTTGAGCGAGGTTAAGCGCGATCGTCGCTACGATGAAGGACCGGGCAAGCACCCACCATGCGCCGCGCCGATGATGGACCACCAGCACCATGGGCAGCGCGAGCACGGGGTAGTGGTCGATGTACACGCGACTGGCGAAGCCGCCACCGTAGTACCAGATCCACCAACTGCTGATCACATAGGTGATCACCGCCCAGTAGATCGCAGCGGTGATCGCCTTGATCCGGTCCAGCCACCAGAGCAATAGAACGCATAGCGCGGGCAGGAGCATGAAGGGGGTCCAGAGGAAGAGGCCCCGACGGAAGCCGAAAAGCACCTTGATCACTTCCGGGCTTGACCAATGGAAGCCTTCACCCTGGTAGCCATATGCGTAGAGCGCGCCGGTCTGCAGGTACCACAGGGTCGGCTGGATGGCCACCACCAACACGCACGCGAACACCGCGAGCAGCGTGGCACGTCGAGCAAGGAGCTGGCGGAACAAGGCGGGCATGCCACCTGCGGCCACGAGTGGAAGCGCCAACAGGACAATCGCGTTCACCGGCCGGATCAGCACCACCAAGCCGAGGAGCGAACCAGCCGCGATGACCCAAGCGGTTCCGCCACCGAGGCTGATCCGACGCACGGTGAGCAGGAAAGCCGCGATGGTGGCGAAGGAATAGACATGCGACCATCCCGGTTGGATCGCTGCGTATTGAAGGAGGGGAGTTCCGAGCACGAGTGCGACCAGGGTCCACGCGATCACCGTATCACGGACGCTGAAGGAGCGGAACAGTGCGCGCAACGCGAGCAGTCCGATCAGGAGATAGACCCAGGCCCCGACACCGATCGCCTTCTGCTCATAAGCGCTCAACCCATCACTCGGCGCATCGGGATCCGCGAGCGCGAAGGCATGACCGATCCCGAACCAAGGCGCCATCAGCACGCTCGTACCGCAGTAGTACTTGTTCAGGGTGCCCGTCGGTGTGTACCGTACATATGCCGGATCGAACGGTTCGGCACCGAGGTCATGGCGGATGAAGAGCGCCTGCAGGTATCCGAAGTAGCCACGGGCATCGCTTCG
The DNA here is from genome assembly GCA_029573495.1 of Bacteroidota bacterium. Classification (GTDB taxonomy): domain Bacteria; phylum Bacteroidota; class Bacteroidia; order Flavobacteriales_F; family PHOS-HE28; genus PHOS-HE28. Next base: position 3,833 of record JAKQEI010000130.1, read on the forward strand.
GATGGTCTCCTTCCAACCATCACCATTCGTACCGCGCCACAGGCCCAATACCGATGTGAGCGCCGTGATAACCACAAGGGCCAGGACGGTGAACAGCGAGGCGGAGCGTTGGCCGGTCATGGCGACGCGAAGTTGGGGCTTCGCGGTGGATGCTCAGGCGAAGGTCGGCAGCACCATGGCGCAGAAGGTGCAGCCAAGGCCGAGGACCCAGCCGGCGTGGATCTGTGCATGGGTGTGATCGCTGGTGAGCAAGCGCGCCGTGCCGAGCGCACCTGCCAGGAGGATGGCGATGACGATCGGCAGGAAGAGGTCCAGAGCATGCACGTATGACAGGGCGAACAGGGCTCCCACCAGGCCACCGATGCCCACCATGTGCGCGCTGATCTTCCACCAGAAGGTCGTGATCGCGCTGACCACCATGGCGCAGAGGATGCCGATGAAAAGCGCGTACGCGATGGGGTGGAGCGGTGTGCGGAAGAGCAGGTAGAGCGCCATGCCCGTGTAGAGGAGCGTCATCAGATAGGGGACGATGCGTTCTTCTCGGCGTGGCAGGTGCAGATCGGTGATGAGGCCTGCGCGGCGCAGGAGAAGCACGCTCATCACCGGGAAGATGAATGTCATGATGGCCACCATGCCCAACAGGAGCATGCGGCCGCTCGGAGGAAGGAAATAGCCCACGTGCGGATCCACACGCAGCATGACCCAGAGCGAGAGCAGGGGCATGAGCAGGGGGTGGAGAAGATGGGACAACAGGCGCGCCGTGAACAGCATGGTCCGGGGCTCAGAGCTCCTTGCGCAGCCGGGCCACGGGGATGTTCAGTTGCTCGCGGTATTTGGCCACGGTGCGGCGTGCGATGTTATAGCCCTTGCCTTTGAGGAGCGCTGTGAGTTCGTCATCGGTCAACGGTTTGCGCTTCTCCTCCGCTTCGATCGCGTCCTTCAGGATCTTCTTCACCTCGCGGGTGCTCACCTCCTCACCGGCCTCATTGGTCAGGCTTTCGCTGAAGAAGAACTTCAGCAGGAAGGTGCCGTAGTTCGTCTGTACGTACTTGCTGTTGGCCACGCGGCTGATGGTGCTGATGTCCAGGCCCACACGTTCGGCGATGTCCTTCAGGATCATCGGCTTCAATTTGGTCTCGTCGCCGGTGAGGAAGAACTCGCGCTGGTGTTCCATGATGGCCTCCATCGTCACCAGCAGGGTGTTCTGCCGTTGTTTGATCGCGTCGATGAACCACTTCGCGCTGTCGAGCTTCTGTTTGATGAACTGCAGGGCCTCGCGCTGGTCCTTGTCCTTCTTGTTGCGCGCATACTCCTTCATCATATCGCGGTAGGCACGGCTCACGCGGAGCTCCGGCGCGTTACGACCGTTCAGGGAGAGTTCGAGCTGCCCGTCGATGGCCATCACCGCGAAGTCGGGGATGATCTCCTGCGAGGGCTTGTCGGTCTCGCGCATGGTGTTGCCCGGCTTCGGGTTCAGCCGCACGATCAGGTCGATGGCCTCCTTCAGGGCATCCTCATCGATCTCCAACTTCTCCAGGATCCGGTCGTAGTGCTTCTTGCTGAAGGCTTCGAAGTGCTTGTCGAGGATCTCCTGGGCGATGCGTTGCTCCAGGCTGTGCGGCATGCGCTCCACCTGGATCAGCAGACATTCGCGCAGGTCGCGGGCGCCCACACCGGCCGGGTCCAGCGCCTGAACCTCGCGGAGCGCCTTCTCCAGGTCGGCCTTGTCGCACAGTACGTTCTGGGTGAAGGCGAGGTCGTTCACGATCGCGTCCAGTTCGCGGCGCAGGTAGCCGTCCTCGTCCAGGTTGCCGATGAGGTTCTCGGCCAGCAGCTCGGTGCGCTCATCGATATCGCGCAGCGAAAGTTGTGCCTTCAGGTTATCCTGGAAGGAGGTGCCACCGCTCAGCGGGATCTCGCGCTCCTCTTCATCCGGACCGCTGTTCTGTACGCTCAACTTGTAGTCCGGCGTGTCGTCGTCCTGGAAGTAGTCGCTCAGGTCGAAGTCATCGCGCTCGTTCTCCTCGTTCTCGCCAACGTCCTCGTTCTCGGCGATGGCCTGGTCCTCGGTGGGCACGTCCTCCTCGTCATGGTCCTCACCTTCCTCCAGAGCTGGGTTCTCCTCGATCTCCTGTTTCACCCGCTGTTCCAGCTCGGCGGTGGGCACCTGCAACAGCTTCATCAGCTGGATCTGCTGCGGGCTCAGCTTCTGCTGGAGCTTCTGGAAGAGGCCTTGTTTGAGCATGCGGGACCAAAAATACGGGAGATGGTGCAGGCCCATCGGTGTGTCACCCCCATATCCTTCTGTGCCACGGCGGCTCGATCGGAGCACACACCCGATCGATCGGCATGTATGGATGGCCGGTCCGCTGCGTATTTCGTTCACCGATCATCCTGATGGTCAGGCGTGTCCAAGAAAGTGCCGGAACCACCCTGTGCGATGATCGACCTTTGACAAGTGAGCCCTCACGTTCTGTTGCCTGTCCTGATCATTCTGCTTTGCGGCTGCGGTGACCGTGGGTCCGGTGCAGGGGTGTCCGATCTGCCCGAGGACAGCATCACCTTCAGGATGGAACTGGATACGGCGAAGCTCATGATGCGTCATGGCGACGTCGCAGGGGTGGAGCGCATCGCGCAGCAGGTCCTGCGCGAGAGCAAGGGTTCCGCCACGATGCGTAAGCAGCGCATGCTGGCCCGCTCCCTGTTGGGTCAGGTGTATCAATGGCGGTCGGAACCGGATAGTGCGTTGTTGATGTACGAAGAGGTGCTCCGGATGGCCGAAGCCTCCCTGGACACCTTCTGGATCGGGGCGGCCTGGATCAACATCGGGGTCGCCCGCAACTTGCAGGGGGATTATGCAGGAGCGATGCAGGCGGGTCTCTCCGCCATGCGTTGGAAGGAGCTGCTCGGTGACAGTATGAGCCTCGCCCGGGTCCTGCACAACCTAAGCGGGTTGCAATGGCAGCGGGACAGTACGGAGCAGGCCCTGGCGCTCCTGCAGCGAAGCATCGCCATCAAACGGGAATTGGATGCACCGGCACTCGCATCGGGGCTCAATGGTCTGGGCGTGCTGCTCATCGACATGGAGCGCCTTGATACGGCCGTGGCTGTCCTGTGGGAAAGCCTGCTGCTGGAGGACAGCCTCAACAATGGGGCTACGCGGGAGAACATGGTGAGCAACCTGGGTCTTGCCTACGAACGAATGGGCCAGTTGGATAGTGCGGCGCACCACTATTTGCGGGGTCTCGAGGATGCAAGGGAGCATGGGAACCAGGAGGTGGAGATCCGCTGCCTTTATGGACTGGGCGATGTGTATCGCGCCCTGGGGCGTTTCGAGGAGGCTCGAACACTGTTGGACAGCAGTCTGGCTCTGGCTGAGCGGATCGGTTCATTGGAGGATGAGAAGGAGGCGCACATCTCGCTCGTGCAACTGCACGAGCGACTGGACGACCCCGAACGGGCTTTGGAGCATTACCGGGCATACCATGCGTTGAGCGATTCGTTGATGAACGCGGGGACCCAGGCGGCCATGGAGGAGCTGGCCCTGCAGTACGACACGGAGAAGAAGGACCGGGAGAACGCCGATCTGCGGGCGGCCCAGGTACTTGCGGATCTGCGGGCAGAGCGCAACCGCTGGATCGCGATCGGCATCGGGGTGGTGGCCCTGGCGCTCGTGGTGCTCTCGTGGATGCTGGTGCAACGCAATCGTCAACGGGCGCTACAGCGGGAGTCGGAACTGGAGCAGCAGGCCCTGCGCCTGCAGATGGACCCGCACTTCCTGTTCAATGCGCTCAATACCATCCCCGGCCTGTATGCCACTGGGGACGCGATCAAGGCCAATGATCACGTGGGTCACCTCTCGCGTTTCCTGCGCCTGGTGTTGGAGACGAGCCGGCGCCGCACCATTCCACTGGAACAGGAAGTTCAGTTGGTGGAACATTACCTGCGCATCAGCGAGAACAGGAAGCCGGACAGCTTCACCTGGGAGGTGCGCGTCATGCCCTACGTGCAGGCGGAACGCGTCGCCATCCCGCCGATGTTGATCCAGCCGGTCGTGGAGAATGCGATCGAACACGGCCTCAATGGGCGCTCGAGGGGTCACGTTTCCGTGCTGGTGGACCGTGCGGGAAGCGTCCTGCATATCGAGGTGCGCGATGATGGTATCGGGCGGAGCATGGCGGCACACCGACCGTCCCGCCGCAACGGCACCTCCTTGGGAATGGACCTGGTGCGACAGCGGATCGCGCTCTTCGACAGGAACACCTCCATCACCGAGGCGGTGCAGGTGCGCGATGGGCGTGCGGAGGACGGCTCACCGCGCGGCACGGTCGTCACCATACGTTTGCGGGTGCAACTGATGAGCGAGCATGATGCGGTTGGCGATCGTGGATGATGAGGCCCCTGCGCGGGCGAACCTGCGCGCGGCGCTGGGCACGATCGCCATGGAACTGGAGGTGGTGGGTGAGGCACATGATGTCGAAAGCGCCATCGACCTCATCGGAGAGGCGCGTCCGGACGTCGTGCTGCTCGACATCTGGCTGGGTGATGGCACCGGCTTCGATGTACTGGACCGGCTCCCGCATGGCCAGACGCGCGTCATCTTCATCACGGCCTTCGACCATCACGCGGTGCGGGCCTTCAAGAGCGGAGCGGTGCATTATCTATTGAAGCCGGTGGTGCGCGCGGACCTGCAGGAGGCGCTTGAGCGGGTAGGCGCGCTTCCACAGGTGACCGATACGGACCTGGAACAGGCACGCACCATCCTAACGGACCGCATCACCGTGCCCACCTCCGAGGGCTTCCATGTCCTGGTGCCCGAGGAGATCGTGCGGTGCGAGAGCGATGGTAACTACACACGCTTCCATCTGGCGCAGGGAGAGAAGGTGCTGGCCTCCCGCACCCTGAAGGAGTTCGATGCACTGCTCGAGCCTTACGGCTTCATGCGGGTGCATCTGTCCCATCTCGTGAATCTCGCGCAGGTGCGCATGTATCTTCATCGCGATGGTGGCACCCTCCTGCTGCGTGATGGTCAGGAGGTGCCTGTTTCGCATCGGCGTCGGCATGAGGTGGTGGAAGCACTGGGCCGCCGCGGCTCGACCACCAAAGGGTGATCCGCCCTCATCCTGTGAGGACCCGGTGCCTGTTCACGGGTCGGGACGAACCGTTCGGTCGCATACCTTCACTTGCCTCAACCCTTCGACCATGCGGATACTCCTGCTCGGCATTCCGTTCGCTCTCCTGAACACCCGATCCAACGCGCAGATCACCTTGGTGCAGGAGAACTTCGACGCCCACACCACGGGCAGCCTGATCGCACAGACCATCGGTCCGCCGTGGACGACCTGGAGCACGGTCGTTGGCACCACCGAGGAAGCTGCGGTGAGCAATGAGCAGGCATTCTCCGGGATGAACAGCGGGAAATGGGTCAGCACCCTCGCCACCGGTGGACCAACGGACGTGGTGGTGGATTTGGGCGATCAGACCGGTGGGGTCTGGTCGATCGGGTTCAGGATGTACATCCCTTCGGGCAAGGGGGGGTACTTCAACCTGCTGCACGCCTTCGCGTCGGCGGACTCCGACTGGGCGGTGGAGGTAAGCTTCGTTCCGGAAGGCGACATCCGCATGCTGGTGCAGGGAGCAACGACCCTGGTCGGCAACTACACGCACGGAACCTGGTTCGATGTGAACGTGATGGTCGATCTGGATGCGGACAACGCCGACCTGTCGATCAACGGAGCCTTGCTCTACAGCTGGCCGTTCAGCTATGACGCGCAGAGCACCACCGGCGGGATGTTGCAACTCGCTGCGATTAACTTCTTCGCCTATGCGGGCGGCACTGGTCAGGCCACCTACTACATCGATGACCTTCTGGTCACGAGCGTCTCCGATATCGGCATCGAAGAACAGGAGGGCGCGATACGCGGACTTTTCCCGAACCCGGCGTCGGACCGGATCGAAGTGTTGCTGACGCCGGGACAGGGGACCGGCAGCTGGACAGTGCGTGATATGGTCGGGCGCGCTGTGCAGCGTGGCTCATTCGTGCATCGGACCGAACGTGCGAGCATCGACCTGGAAGGCCTGCGACCGGGTACATACCTGCTCGAACTTCGGACGGGTGCAGGGATGCACACCATGCCGTTCGTGAAGCGCTGATCTGGCCGCCGGGCGGTAGCAACGAATGCGAAGGATCGTTAACGCGGCAGGGGACGTTGAACCTTGTGGCCTGGTCCTTGTCGAACCCATAACAAACCGAACTTGACCATGAAGAAGCTGATGATGATCGCGGTCCTCGCGGGTATGACCGTGGCGGCGCAAGCCCAGGACAAGGTGAAGAAAAGCCCGGAGGAGCGGGCCAAGGCGCGCACCGAGCACATGACCAAGGAACTCGGCCTGAGCCCTGAACAGGCGTCGAAGTTGGAAGCCATCAACCTGAAGTACGCCGACAAAGGCGCTGAACTGCGCAAGGAGCGTGAGGCTGAACGTGCTGAAGCCCGCAGGGAGGGGAAGGAGTTGCGCGATGCGCACGAAGCGGAGATGAAGGCGGTGCTCACACCCGATCAGTTCGCGAAGTGGATGGCGAAGAGGGAGGAGATGAAGGAGAAACGCATGGAGCACCGCAAGGACATGCGGCAGGACCGCCTGGAGGATCGGAAGGGAACGCAGGGTCAATAGCAGGATCGGCCCAGAACAAGCCCGCACCGGAGACCAGCGCGGGCTTGTCGTTGACGGCACGGGGTCGTCGTTCGATGCTCGTGAGCGTTAGGTGCTATCGTGCGATGAAGCGTGCCATACCGCACAGTGGCTCATTGGAACCTGGCGGCGGCTCGATCGTGCGGCGAAGTGGTGTGAATGGTCGTACCATTGAACTCCCGCTGAAAGCGGCCCAACAGAAGCATGACGACGCGCGCGCTCACCTCCTTCTTCGTGATCGGCTCCCTGCACGCGATGCAGGCGCAGACCGTGTATGACCAGACCCTGCCACAGATGCAGGGCGTGAACCTGCAGAACTGGACCACATTCAGCTTCCCGGGCACCCCCAACACGGTCGGTGGAGCCACGATCACGTTCGACTGGCTTGCTTGCTACCAGGGTGGATTCGGAACGAACGGTGTGGAGATGCGCATCCGCGTGGGCGCCTCGAACTACGTTACGGTGCTCGACTACACCGGCGGTACGCTCGATTGCACCTTCCAGCCGCGCACCGTGACCATCACGCCGGAGCTCATGCAGGACGCACTGGCCTATACCGGTGGTAGTGCCCTCGAGGGACAGGTGCGTGTGGATGATGCGTGCCAGCCGGGCGTGGGCTGCGCCTTCTACAACGACCCCGTGATCCGCGAACTCACGCTGACCTACACCGTCTCGGCGGCCGACTTCACCTCCCCGGACCCGACGAAATGCCCGGGTGAGGTGGTCCAATTCTCCGATGCGAGCATCAATGCGCCCACGAGCCACAGCTGGTCCTTTCCAGGTGGCGACCCGTCGACGAGCGATCTTCCGTCGCCAGTGGTGCAGTACACCACACCGGGCCAATACGATGTGAGCCTCACCGTCGTCACGAGCGATGGGGAGAGCACCGTGACCAAGAGCGGCTTTGTCACCATCCACCCGCTACCCTTGGCCAGCGCTGGTGCGGATCAGTTCCTCTGCGAAGGGGAGAGCGTGCAACTGCAGGCCGGTGGTGGCGTCAGCTACCAGTGGACGCCCATAACGGGTCTCAGCGATCCGGACGTCATGAGCCCTGTGGCCACACCTGCGGTCGCGACCACCTACACCGTATTGGTCACTTCCGCCCAGGGCTGCCAGGCCAACGATCAGGTCTTGGTACAAGTGGTGCCGGCACCTGTGCCGGCGATCGACACGGGCAACGGCCAACTTTGCGCGGGTGACAGTCTCGAGCTGGTCGCAACGGGGGCGCAGTTCTACACCTGGTCGCCGAACCTGTTCATCAGCAGCACCTCGGGTTCAACGGTGGAGGTCTGGCCAGCAGCGGATCAGACCTGGACGGTGACAGGCACGGATGCTTTCGGATGTGTAGGGGAGAGCGCGGTGACCATCACGGTGGTCCCTGCGGCGATGACACCGAGCATCACCTGGGCGGAAATGGTGTTGAGCACGGAGCCCGCAACCTCCTACCAATGGTACCTCGATGGTGAAGCGTTGGAGGGTGCCACACAGCAGAGCTGGTCACCGACCGAGAACGGGAACTACACGGTAGTGACGACGGATGACAACGGGTGCTCCGCTGAAAGCGCGATCTTCCAATTCGGATCGGTGGGTTTCGATCCCGCGCAGGTTGAAGCACCTCGTGCGTATCCGCAACCGGCCCGTGGCCTGCTGCATGTGGTCGGTGTCAACATCGGCTCTTCCTTCCGCCTGCTCGATGCACAGGGCCGCGTGGTGCGTTCCGGGGTCATCAGCTCCTCACGCACCGACCTTGACGTGCGCGGACAGGCGCCAGGGGTGTACGTGTTCGAAGCCATTGACGGCAACGAACGCCTGCGTCTGCCGGTGGTGATGGAGTGACGGTTTCACTTCAACGCCCTGCCCTCCGCGACCATCGCCGCACGCACCTTCGGGGCGTTGCCGATGTGGATGCGGTCATCCAACACCATCACTGGACGCTTCAGGAAGGTGTACTCCGCAAGGATGTACTTGCGGTAGTCCTTCTCGGTGAGCTGCTTGTCCTTCAGTCCGAGCGAGCGGTACTTCAACGCCACCCGGCTGAAGAGGGCCTCATAGCTGCCGGCGAGCTTCTTCATCGCATCCAGTTCCTGCGCGGTGATCGGATCACCCTTGATCTCGCGCAGGCTGAACTTCCTCAGGTTGGGGATGGACTTGAGGATCGCCTGGCAGGTGGTACAGGTGCCGAGGTGGTAGATGATACGGGCCATGCGGCGAAGGTCGGTAAGAGGGCCGGTTCGGCCACTGATGTTCGGTGTCCACACTACTTCCCAGCTCGGCACCACAGGCGTTGAACACCGAAGCGGTACTCCGCATCCACCACATCGATACCCACACGATGAAGCAGCGCGTTCAGTTCCTCGCGGTCGAACTCGCTCACATGGTCGTCATCCGTATGGATGAGGCTGCTTCCCAGCAGCTGGCGGTAGTGGTTCAGGTAGGTCTTGTCGAAGTCGGGTACCTCGATGTAGATCCATTCGAAGAATCCCTTGAAACGTCGCAGGAACTCCTCCGGCCCATCGAGGTGCTCCAGCACATGGGATAGCACGAGGGTATCGAAATGCTGTTCTTCCTGCTGAAGGAAGGTCATCGCATCACGATCGATGAAGGTGAGCCTCGGATGTTGGTGACGCTGAGTCGCGCGTGCTATCGCGGCACGGTCATGGTCGACGCCCACGACACGGTCCACCTGGGTGGCGATCACCGCCGTGATGTCACCGCTGCCGCAGCCGAGGTCGAGCACATGCATCCTGGGCTCCAGTTTCCGCAAGAGGAATGCGTTGGCCGAAAGGCGATGTGGATGGGACGCCGGAGGGAAATGTCGGAAGGAGGTCTCCATGGCCAATCGGTCGAAGATCCACTCAAGGTCGAGGTACCACCGTAGCTTCCGCTCGGTCGAGAAGGGAAGCAGCCGGTGGATCCGGTACAGCACTGACAATGCGAGTACGCGTTTCTTCTTGCGTGGAAGCCTGATCCCCATGGCGGGAAAAGTACGTAGGGCCCGTTCATCGGAGGAACGGGAAGTGGAAGAGCTATACGCCGAATTGCCGCAGGTGGTGGTCCAGGTGCTTGTAGAAGAGCGCGTTCCACTCGTCAGCCTTGAGCGGTCCGAATGAATGGGAGAGCCGGCCTTCGAATTCGGGGCGTCCTTCGGAGGCGACACGATCCATGTATCCGAAGAGCTTCTCCCGTTCGCGCATGAAGTCTCGTTCGTCGGCAACGACATAGCTCGGTGCCGTGCGGGTATTGGGTTGATAAGGTTTCGGCCCCACGACCAGGGGCTTCACCAGCCATTTCAGCAGCAGGCGCATGAGGCCCGTGTGGGGAGGATACCGGCGCTGGTATTCCGCGTCATAGAGCGTGTCGTACGGCTTGCTCGCATGGGCCAGCATCTGGGCGGCGTTCATCCTGCCCCATTGCGGGCGCGTTTCCGGCGTGATGCCTTGGATGCGCGCCTTCAGTTTGTCCACTTCGTTGCGCGCGAAGACATCGGGGAATGCATGGGCGACCATGGCACGAAGGTCGCGGGATCTGCTCAATGGACCACCGTGAAGCGGCTGAAGCGGCTCCGCTGATGCATGTCGCGTGCGAGCAATTGGTATTGTCCGGCTGGCAGCACTGAGGTATCAATGGTCCGTTCACCGCTGTGCAGGATATGATGTGCAACAGCCCTTCCATTGAGTCCAAAGACCCCAATGCTCACCGGGCCCACGAGATCATCAGCATGCAGGTTCAGAACGTCGGTTGCGGGCAATGGCCACAGGACCAATTCGGGTGCAGGGGACCGCTCCTGCACGCCGACCGTTGCCCCCAGGTTGAGCACCGTGCCATCATCGCCGCACGCGACCACCACGCCACCGCGCGCGTCGATATTATTAAGTGATGCGCTGACGGGACTCGACATCACGGTCCAGGTCTGGCCCAGATCGGTGCTTCGGATGGCGGAGCCCGTGGTGCCGGTGATGAAGGCCTCCCCGGCGTCGGTGATGGCGATGGCGGTGAGGCCCATGGCGGTTCCAGGGTTTGTCATGGCCCAGGTCGCTCCGCCGTCGGTGCTGCGCAGCAGGTCACCATCCTCACCGGCCATCAGACCCACGTTGGGGGCGGTGGGAAAGAAGCGGATATCGTCCCGGTCGTCATAGCCGGGCAGGACGATTGGACCCCAGGTGAGGCCATTAGTGGTGCGCACGCCAACGCCGTCACGACCGGCGGCGATCATGTTGGAGGCATCGAAAGCCCATGCGCAGAACAACCTTTCCGTGGTTCCGGAGGCTTGCGCGGACCAGGTCATTCCGAGGTCTTCGCTGCGTACGATGCCGCCGTCCCTTCCCACCGCGATCACCACGTTCCCACTGCGAGCGAAGGCATGCACGTCGTCGGGAATGGGCACGGTGATCAGCGTCCACGAGTCGCCATTGTCCGTGCTTCGCAATACGTAGCCATCGCTGGCACCAAGGATGGTCTGGGCATCGAGGCGGATGAAGTCACGGATGGTCTCATTGCCGAGACCGTTCACCGGGGCCCAGGTGGCTCCAGCGTCGAGGGTGCGAAAAGCGGCGCCCCCTTCACCGGCCACGAGGTAGTGGTCGTCGTCAAGGATGATCACGGCCTCCAGTTCGTCATTGGTCCCGGTGGGTATGGCGGTCCATTGTGCGGAGGATGTTACGTGGATCAGCAGCAGGATCGGGGTGAGTAGTGGTGTGCGCATGGTGACCGTTCATTGGTACCACGAAATAGCCATGGAAGGGCCATGGCGCGCAGATCGGTCAGGATGGAGCGGGCAGTGGAGCGGATGGAACGGGTGCGGACCCCGTCGGCCCCGGGTCAACGGACCAATACCACTGATCCGTTACGCCGCACCCTGCGTGGTCCGTCTTCGGCATGCCACGAATAGTCCAACCGGTAGGCGAACTCGCCGATGGGGACCCCGTTCCCATCCCAAGTGAAGGTCGGATCATCGGTATCGAACACCCGTTGACCCCATCGATCGAAGAGCGTGAATGCGAAGGCGGTGGGCGTGCAGTCCATACGGACGTGCAACTCGTCGTTGAGGCCGTCGCCGTTCGGGGTGAAGGCGTTCGGCAGGAAGAGCGGACACGCACAATTGCGCATGGTCACCGTAACGGAGGACCGGTTCGTGCAACCGATGGTGTCCGTTCGCCAGGTGGTGTAGATACCCGTTCCATGGACCGTTATCGTTCGGGTGGTATCGCCGGTGCTCCAGAGGACCCCGCCGGGTGCGTCACCGGCATCAAGGAGTACTTGCGCATCGTCACATGCGGCCAGGTCCGGACCGAGGGTGAATGGCGGACCACCGAGGTGGACGACCACCGTATCCACCACCGTGCTGCAGGGTAGTTGCATTTCGACCGTGTAGGTTCCGGCTTCTGTTGCCACGATGCTTGGTGTGGTATCACCCGTGCTCCACTGGTAGGTCGGCACATGGAAAGGATGCGTCCAGGATGCATCGATCACGACACCTTCAACCGCAGCGCACAATACCGTATCGTGCCAGTCAACGAGGTCTATCGGCTCCGGTCCGGGATAGGTGTCCCAATGATTCGGAAGTCCCCAGGTACTGGCATTGCTGCCGGTGCCGACCGCGTTCTCCACGAAGCCGCAACCCGGACCGACAACCTCGGGGGAGGCGATGGCGCTCAGGTGTGTGGTGCCGTTCAATCGTGCGGCGTAGATGCGTCCGTCGGGCGCCAGTTGCAGGGTTCCGAAGGCGAGGAACTCGTTCGCGACCTCCAGCGCGGTTCCCATTGGGTCTGGAGCTTGCAGGTCGTATTGCCGGATGGTGCTGTAACCGATCCCGGTCATCAGGCCCCCTTCGCTGCAGTAGAGCACATACCCGCTCGGGGAGAACTCCACACCATATCCCTGGCTGAAACGTTGGGCTGATCCTCCGATCGAATCCGTTCGCGGGTTGGAGAGAAGGCCAGTGGCGTTGTCGAAGTCCAGTAGATCCACGTACGAGCGGCTCAGCCAATCGCTCGGGGTCACCGCCACGGTGCGCGACCAGGCACCTGCGAGCTTCGTACCCTGCCGGTTCAGCCGCATGCATCCGATGTACGAATCGCCTGAGCCGTCCGGGTTGGCGAAAAGGGATCGGCCCACATGGCTCACGACCGGTCCCTCCACGCCCTGGCAGGTCACGAGGTAGGCGAGGTAGGCATCGCTTTCCCACCGGTGATAGAGCACCCACACATCACGCCCATTGGCATGGCGCGTGGCGGTGAGCTTCTCCGTCACCGGTCCTTCCAGGACCACGTTCGCGGTGACCACATCGCCGAGGCCACCGTTCGCGTTCATGTCAATGATGCTGTATGCGGCGTTCGGCTGCCCGCTCCAGATCCCCGCTCCGCTGGGAGCGGTGAAGATGTAGAAGCGTCGTGGATCATCCGGGAAGGGGACGATCAAGGCGCTCTGGCTGGTGGAGAAGTGCCCGAAGAGCCCTGTGCCGTTCGGCATCACGGCCTGGTTCCGGTCCCACACCGTTTCTCCGTTGGTGAAGAAGAGCAATTGACCGCTCGCATCGCAGATGCTCGCACAACCCTCATCGGTGCTCAAGGGGGTTGAGATGGACGTCGGTGTGCCGCTGCTCAGGTCGATCCCGGCGCCGAAGCCGAAGGCCCAGAAACCATGCTGGGGCTGGCCGTGTCCAGCGGTCCCAAGGTGAACGAGCAGGAGTGTGATCGTGATGCGCATCCCTCTGTGGTACAAGACCGATTGAACGCGCGGAACGATGCCTCGAGCGGCTGCGACATGGGGTGAAGTGTTGATCGGTGTATGGACCGATGGACATCGCGCGCACGTTCTCTCGATCGCGTTGCCATCGGGACCCTGTATCCTTGTGTGTGACCGGCGCTGCCCGGCCCCGCGGAACATGGATCTTTACCAGGTGCTCGAACTGACCCATAACGCGGATGCAGCGGCGATCCGTGCAGCTTATCGGACCCTTGCCAAACGGTATCATCCCGATGTGAGCGAGCTGCCAGATGCGCATGCGCGCTTCATCGCCATCACCGAAGCGTACGAGGTGCTCGGTGATCCGCAGGCTCGGGAGCGGTATGACCACACGCAAGCCAGCCCAAGCCCCAAGCGGGCGTCGGCGGCAACAGAAGCGCGCTATGCTCGGGATACCCAGGCCCGGCAGCGTTCGGCGCGCACCAAGGCGGAGGAATACGTCCGTATGCCTTACGAACAGTTCGATGCGGATGTGTTCGATTCGGTGGCGGCGTACGTGGTGCCCAAGATGCTCGGTTGCTTCGGTATCGGGCTGCTGGCCACCTTGGGGTTGATCGTTCTGCTTGTGCTCGCTTCACAGGTCGAGGGCCTCGGACGTCCTTTGGCCGTCCTTGCTGCCATGGGCTTCATTCCGGGCATCGTTTACGCCAGCATGTTGTTCGATGAATGGCACAACAGGCGACAGATCGAACGCAAGCGACGGAGTCGGTGAGGCCAGGAGCGTGAGGATACTGCATGCGCGAAGCCAAGAGGCCCGGGTCCTTCCGAACTGGTTCGGAATTCACCGGGCCTCCCGCTAACGGACAGCGTTCCTAATCCACCTTCACGAAGCGCTGCGAAACCGCATGATCGGAGGAAACGATGCGCAACAGATAGGTTCCGGAACTCAGCCCGCTCACGTTCAATGCGGTCAAACTGGAACCTGCACCGATCGGGGCTGCTCGGGGAGCCAGGACTTCCTTGCCGCTCAGGTCGAGGATGCTGATCGATAGGTTCTGGTCACCTAACACATAGAGATCCAGGTTGAGCAGGTCCCGTGTCGGGTTCGGCCAGGCACCGGTGATGTTCACCGGGCTGTCGTTCTCGATGGCCAGAGCCACGCCTGCTTCCATTCGGTCAAGGGTGTCCTGCATCGCCTGTGGGTCCGAGGTGTCGATGTCACGGAAGATGTCCAAGAAGGCGCAGATCACGGGTCCCACCGCGATGTATGGAGCGCCCTGAACATCGAGGCTCCCGCAAACGGGTCCGCCTCCCTGGATGAGCAGGCTATTGACATCGAAGCCGGTGGTCGTTCCGAATTGCACGATCGATAGATCGAGCGTGGATGGGTCGTACACCAGGGTGTGGATCCGGTAAATGCCGTTCTGGTTCACCGTAAAGACCGGTTCGCTGTTCACTTGACGGATCACCAGGCCATTGCCACGAGTGAGCACATAGAGGACTTCGTAGCCATCCGGAACCGTTGCATTACCTGCCGGAACGCCGATGAGTGGCTCATCCTGCCAGCACACCAGGAAGTCCGCTGGGAACAGGGTACCGGCATCTGCGAGACACTCGTCATCGCACGAGACGACGTTGAAGGCGGCACCGGTCACGTCCAG
>JAKQEI010000173.1 GCA_029573495.1 Bacteroidota bacterium
GCAGCGTGCCTTCGAAGGCCTCACCGAAGAAGAGCGCGACGAGCAAGGCATCACCGACGACAAGGCGATCCAGATGCTGAAGCTGGCACAGACCTTCCTCGCTTCGGAGGGAGAGCTGGTGGTGATGCGTTCCATGCGGAAGGCGTTCGAGGAGGACAAACAGTACGAGGCCATCTTCCACAACCGCCGCTTGGAGGTGGATCCGCGGTACGTGGTGCTGTGCTATAAGGTCCAATTCCGGTTGCCGTTGCTCACCCGGAGCATCCTGGAGCGCGGAGAGAACAAGTACAGCTTCGTGGGTCGGGGCCGACACCTCTTGTGGGCCTTGGTATGCCAGGCCATACTCAACGACAAGGACCTGCACAAGATGGCCGAGCGCTATGGACAGGACCTGGCCATCAGCGCCAACTACATGCAGTACATCAGCGGGCTGGCCACCGGTGCGTGCCGTGCGTTGCTGAGCGAACTGGTGGAACAGGAGGCCAACGCCGAAGCCGTGAAGAACAACGAGTTCAACTTCCTCCGCAGCAAGCAGTCGTTCGACTTCTGCATGGACGTGGCCGCACGCAAGTACGGCTGGGAGAAGCGGAAGTTGGCGGGACATTGGTAGGCGATGCTGCGGCGCCTGCTCACTGTTGATCCGGGGATCTGCTGATGGCCGGTGGATCAGCCTTCGCCACCCCCAGTGCTCAACGCACCGATCTCCTCGATGCCCTCCGTGGCTTCGCGCTCTTCGGCGTGGTCTGGAGCAACTACGCGGTGTTCTCGTATTGGCTCTTCATGCGGCCCGAAGCGCATGTCGCGTTGTCCGGTTCATTCCTCGATGCGCCGCTCGAGGCCTTCCACACCATCCTCATCGACGGCAAGTTCTACTCGATCTTCTCGATGCTCTTCGGCATCGGTTTCGGCTTCTTCCTGAACAAGGGCAACGACGGGCTCTGGCGGTTCTACCGTCGCATGCTCATCCTGCTCATGATCGGATGGTTGCACCTGCGCTACCTCTGGGCCGGCGATATCCTCTTCCTGTACGCGGTGCTTGGGCTGATCCTTCCACTCTTCCGCGGGTTCAGCGAACGTGCGTTGCTCATCACCGCTGCAGCGCTCATCCTTTCTCCCATCGTGATCGATGCGGCTGTGATCCTGTCGCACGGGGACTTCGATCCGGTGGGCCCCGTGATCGCCTGGCATGAGGGGCGCGAGGCGGAGCTGGGCAGCGGCACCGTTGCTTCCATGCTCGCCGTGCCGAACGGGGGCTGGAAGGAATTCATGGAGGCCAATGCGCACACCTGGTCCTTCCGCTTCGTTCACTTGATCGAGAGCAACCGTCCGCCCAAGGTGCTCGGCCTCTTCCTCATCGGACTATGGATCGCGCGGCGCAGGCTCTTCGCGGATATGAGCGCGAACGCCGCACTGCTGAAGCGGCTCTGCACCCTCGGCTTCGTCATCGGGTTGCCCAGCTCGTTGCTCATGTGGTGGGCGGAAGGACATGTGGGCCATCCGCCTGAACCAGCATCGCTGCTGCGCGCGACGAGCTACGCCTTCGGTGTGGTACCGCTCGCCATCGCCTACGCGAGTGGTTTCGCCCTGCTGTGGTTGAAGGACGGATGGCGAATGCGGCTTCTCGCTTTGGCGCCCATGGGCCGCATGGCGCTCAGCAATTACCTGATGCAGACGTTCATCGCGCTCGCGTTGTTCACCGGACTCGGACTTGGCTGGGGCACGCGCGTGAGCGCCTGGCAGTTCGAAGCGCTGGCCCTTGCCGTCTTTGCTATGGAGGTGCTTTGGAGCCGCTGGTGGCTGGCGCGGTTCCAGTTCGGTCCCTTCGAATGGGCGTGGCGCAGCCTCACTTACGGGAGGGTGATGGCTATGCGGAAGTGAGGTTTATGCTGAACCCCGGGGCAGGTGGCGGATGAGCCGTGATCACTGGATGAGCACGGACCGTGATCCCTGCCCTTGGGAAGAGCGCAGCCGCACGACGTAGATACCTGCCTGATCCGGTCGGCCCAGGAACAAGTCATTTGATGTACCAGCGGCCGCCGCGCCAGCTTGGAAGATGCACCGGCCCATGGCATCGAACAACTCGACGGATAGTGGCCCGCGGATCTCCTGCTCCGGTCGGATCCTCAGGCGATCACCCAGATCCGTGAGCTGGAATCCCATGGGCGCTTCGCTTTCCGCGATCCCCACGGCGCTCCCGCCATTGTCCGTGCTGCGCAGGATGGTGCCATTGGCTCCCACCACCTCCCAGATGTCGGGGCCACGGAAGCTGATCCCGTGCAGGTCCTCGGTGGTGTTGCTCACGAGCTCCAGCCAGGTGAGGCCGTTGTCCGTGCTTCGGATGATGGTGCCGCCGTCGCCCACAGCGATGTAGGTGCCGGTGAACGCGCTGGCCACGGCGTTCAGGTTGGCGGTGACCGGACTCGTGAGGGTGGACCAGCTGCTTCCGATACCGTTGGAGTTGGAGCGGAGAATGGTGCCGTTCGCGCCCACGACCAGCGCCGGCTGTCCGCCTGTCAGCTCTATGGCGAACAGGTCCTCGACAGTGCCGCTCGTGAGTGGTGAATAGGAGAGCCCTTCATCCGTTGATCGGAGCAGGGTGCCATGGGCGCCCGCGACCAGTGCTTCGCCGCCCTGGATGGCACGCACCGCGAAGAGGTCTTCCGTGGTGCCGGACGCGACCTGGCCGAAGACGAAGTTGCCACCGGTATTGCGCGCCACGTAACCGCTGTCCCCGACGATGGTGAGGATCACCGATGTGTGATCGTCCACCGCGTTCAAGCGCTGGTGATCATCGGGAAGATCATGGGCGGTCACCGAGGATGCGCCGCCTTTCACGAAGAAGGTCCCGCTATCGCCGACCACATAGTTCACGCTGAGCCCGCCGATGGTCTGCGCGCGCAGATGCTGATCGGTGCCGCTGGCGATCGCCGTCCACGTCAAGCCCCCATCGTCGCTGGTCAGCAGCGTGCCGTTGTCCCCTGCGATGACATGCGGCAGGGTGTTCATTTCGATTGTTCTGAGCGTGGCGGAGGTGCCGCTGGGGATCAGGGTCCAGCCGGTCTGTGCGGTGGCGGCGGTCGCGATCAGGGCGAACAGGCCGAAGGTGGAACGTTGGTGCATGGGTCAGGATCTGCCGCTGCAAGGAATGGCGTCATCCGCTCGCGATGAAAGGGTTCTGATCCGGCGGCTGGTTCAGTGATCGAGCGGTCGTGGCGTGATGCGGATCCAGATGCGGCGTTCTATTTTTCTGCCATGGCAGGTGCGGGGTGGCTGGCTCATTCGGTGATGTCGGGTCTTCTTCTATTGATGGGAGCTTCCGTGCTGCTCGCTCAGGACGCCTCGCTGGCGCCATCCATCCGCACCGAACTGGCCACCGCCACCAACGACACCCTCCGTGCCGATGTCCTCGCCCGCCTGTGCTTCAACCTGATCAACACCGACCCCGACAGCGCCCGGCGCTGCGGTGAGCGAGCCCTGGCGCTGGCCACCCGCATCGGCAACGCCAGGGCCATAGCCGATGCACACAACAACCTGGGCTGGCTGGAGACCCAGCAGGGCCACATCCGGGAAGCAACGGAGCACCTGGAGGCCGCACTGGATGGCTTCCGCCGGATCGGCAACCCCGCCTTTGCCTCCGTCGCGCTCAGCAACATGGGGTGGCTGGCCGACAAGCAGGGCGACCGGGCCGGGGCCTTGAAGCACTTCGGTGACGCCCTCGACCAGGCCACACTCGCTGCGGACAGTGCCAGCATGGCCGTGCTGCTCTACTCGATCGGTAGTACCTACAACAAGATGCAGGAATACGGCCGGGCCCGGTCCTATTTGCAGCGCTCCCTGGTCGTTGAAGAGCGTCTCGGACGCCGGAATTCACAGGGGAACTGCCTGGTGGCCATCGGCAACGCCTGGCGCGGAGAGGGCAACGCCACCAGCGCGATGGAACAATACCAGCAAGCGACCGCCCTGTTCAACGCCACCAGGAACCACTATGGAGCCGGCATGGTGCAGGAGAACAGCGGGGACCTTTTCCTCAAGAGCGACCCCGCGAAGGCACTGCCCTACTACAAGCGCGCGCTTTCCCATTACGACACGCTTCACAGCGCGGGCGACAAGGCGTACGTCCTGCAACGCATCGGCCTGGCCTGCACGGGCATGCGGAAGTACGCCGAGGCGGAGAACGCGTACACCGAAGGCATGGCCCTGGCCGATCAGAGCGGCAGCACCGAGCTGGTGATGGACCTGCACCTGAGCCTTGCCGAACTGGCCGTGGAACAGGGAAGGAGTGAAGAGGCGATCGGGCATTACCAACGCCACATGGCGCTGAAGGACAGCCTGCGCAGTGAGGCTTCCGAGCGCGAGCTGATGCGCCTACGCGCCAGTTTCGAGACCGAGCAGGCCGAACAGGAGAACGTGCTGCTGAAGGCGGAGAACGCCTTGAGCCGTGCCAAGGAAGCCCGCCTAAGAGCCCTTTGGACCGCGGCTGCAGCGATCGCCCTCGGGCTGGTGTTGCTGCTGGCCCTGGTCTACCGCAACTACCGCCTGCGTGGAAGGCATACGCGGGAGGTGGAGGCCTTCAACCAGGAACTGGCCGCTCAACGCGATCAGGTGCAGCACATGAACGATCTGCTCGAGCTCAAGGTCCTGCGCTCCCAGCTGAACCCGCACTTCATCTACAACTGTCAGAACAGCGCCATCGCCATGATGAAGGAAGGACGCACCGCGGAGGCGCTCGCCTACCTGCAGGGGTTCGCACGCCTGCTGCGCATGATCCTGGAGCACTCGGTGAAGGATCGCATCACCGTCGAGGAGGAGTGTGGGTTCCTTCAGCAATACCTGAAGCTGGAGGCGATCCGGCTTGAAGGCTTGAACTACTCCGTGGAGGCCGATCCCGCATTGATCGAGGATGAGGCGTCGTTGCCCGCGCTGCTCGTGCAACCCTTCGTGGAGAACGCGCTTTGGCATGGCCTGGCCGCCCGGCAGGGATCACGCGAGATCAGGATCGAGTTCCGCGGCGTCGATGACCGGCTGCACTGTGTGGTAAGCGACAATGGCATGGGCCGCAACGGTACGGCTCGGCAGGATGGTCATCGCTCCCTGGGTACCGAACTCACCAATGAGCGGCTTCAACTCCTTACGCATCGTCTCCACCAGAGCGGCTCGTTCCGCATCATCGACCTGAAGGATGCGAGCGGTGGGGCATGCGGTACGCGGGTGGAGATCGAACTGGCGGTTTGAGCAGGACTCGCGATCTTGGTGCGGTACATGGTCCATGATACGAGCGTTGCTGATCGATGACGAGGCACGCGCGCGGCAATTGCTGCGCGAACTGCTGGCGGAGCACCATCCGGAGGTGCAGGTGTTGGGGGAGGCCGCGCATCGCGCAGGGGGCCAGGCGCTCATCGCGGAGCACCGGCCGGACCTGGTCTTCCTGGACGTGGAGATGCCGGGCGGCAGCGGCTTCGACCTGCTGCGCGACCTGGGCCATTGGGACTTCGAGGTCATCTTTTCCACCGCCCATCAGCACTATGCCATCCAGGCCATCCGGTTCAGTGCGTTGGATTATCTGCCGAAGCCTGTCCAGGCCGATGAGCTGGCAGCGGCGCTCGAACGGTACCGGCATCGACACACGGACCAGCGGATCCGGAGCCAGGTGCAGCAGCAGTTCATCACCAACATCGCACAGGCGGATATCCGTCGCTTCCGGCTCACCCTCACCAGCGGGGATCGCAGTTGGTTCGTCCCCCCGGACGAGGTGTTCCGTTGCATCGCCGACCGGAACTACACGGAGATCCAGTTGCACGATGGACGACGGTTCGTGCAGGCCCGCACCCTCGGTGATCTGGAAGAGATGCTCCTGCCGCACGGTTTCATCCGGGTGAGCCGCAACGCGCTGCTGAACCGCGCCATCATCGATCACGTCGATGGTTCGCAAGCGGTCTTGAAGGATGGGGAACGGGTGGAGATATCACGGCGAAGGGTGAGCGAAGTGAAGGCGGCACTGACCACTGGATAGGTCGAACCGCCGCTGGATCGGATCAGCTTCCGCATCCTCGTACGGTCGTTCAACTTCGGCGGCAACTTCATACCCATGCGCTTTCCACTTCTCATTGCGGGCTTGTCGATGGCTTTGTTGGTCACGGCGCAATGGCCTACCAGCCCGGATGCCCCTTTGGTCATCTGCAACGATGCCAGTGATCAGAAGGACCTTCGGGTGATCCCCGACGGCATGGGCGGTTGGTACGTGCTCTGGCGCGACAACCGGCTGGTCAGCAACCGCTACGCCGTCTTCGGGCAGCGGCTTGATGCGCAGGGTAACCTGCTCTGGGAGCCGAACGGGCGCTTGCTCGAAGAGGTGCCCGGGCGAAGCATCAACATGATCGGAGCTACGCGCATGAACGATGACAAGCTCTTCATCTGTTACATATCCGGGGCGGATGCCAATGGAGCGGATACCGTCCGTGCCATGGCGTACGATGAGGACGGTTCACATGCATGGTCCCAGCCCACCTTGCTGGCCCATCCGGGACCCTTGCCCGGCGGCGGAATTTCCGGCGGTAACTACTTCCCGCGCGTGGTACCCGTGCTGAACGGCGTGTTCGTTGGGTGGGGCACGAACCCGATGGGTGCGGCGGACTATGTTCACATCGCACGCGTTCTGGATGATGGCACGAACATGATGCCTGTTCAGGGAGTGGAGGTGGCCAGCTTGAACAATTCCATTGTGGCGGGCCCGTGGACCATGCGGCACGACCTTGCCGATGGGTTGCTCTTTGAAAGGCGATGGGGGAACGGGGCTGGCGCACCCTTGTACGCCATGCACGTGAACAGCTTCGGTGCGGAGCAATGGCCGGCCTTGTTGCTGGTGAGCGCGAACAGCGCCGGCCTATTCTACGAGTGGAGCTCGGCCCTGGCCGCTACGGGCCGGATGAATTCGGTATGGGCCAATAGCTACGACCTGCGCATGGCCATTTATAATGTCCAAGGGACCTTGCTGAATACCGCCGCGCCGATACCGGTATGCCTTCAGGCCGAGGTACAGGAGAATCCCTTCGTGGTGCAGAGCGCCACGGAGACCACGGTGTTCTGGGCGGATAACCGGGCTTCTGCCGGGAATGGGCGCCAGGTGTTCATGCAACGCTTCGATGCGGATGGCGAGCCACTGTTGACCGCGGATGGTGTCCTGGCCATGCAGTGCGACGGCAACTTGAACGGGTTCCCACGCGCCATCGCCGCGGCGGAAGGCGACCACATCGTCGTACTCTTCACCGCAGTGGACCAGCAAGGCGGCACCGCCGGGTTCCGCGCAGGCCGCGTCACGGACAGCGGCTTCAACCTGTGGAGCGATACCACCCGGTTCTGCATTCCTGAACTCGGTCCCAACGGCGGGACGGACTTCGCCATGACCAGCGATGGGGATGATGGTGTGGTGGCGGTGTGGTTCAACTGGCAGAACAACGCGATCTACGCTGCGCGGCTGGACCGATGGGGTCGCATGGGTAGCTTCACCGACATCGCGGAGTCTGATGTGACGACCCTCCGCTCTTCACCCAACCCGGCATCGGATGAGATCATGGTCAGCCGCACGGATGGGCGAAGCCTGGGCGACCTTTTGGTCCACTCCAATGACGGCCGGGTTGTGCTCGCGAAGGGAACGAACGGCGCCGTTCGGTCCATGATCGACATCGGCCACCTTCCCGCAGGCATCTATTCCGTATCCGAGTGGAGGAACGGGAGCCGAAGCACCTTTCGGTTCATCAAACAATGAACCTGAGGTCCTGGCCGCGGCGAGTGCCGGCCTCGGCTGGTGTCTGTCCTCGCGATGGTCGGTCGGACCATCGGTGTTGTACGTCGGATCCTATCGCCAAAGGTCGTTGATCGGTTCATCTCACACCCGTTCGACACCATGGAGCCCCGGTCACCCAGCAACAGGATGGATCGCCTGTTGGACATCGCCCTTTGGGCATGTCTGCTCCTTGCCATCGTCACCCTTCTCTTCCTCTCGCTCTCATCCACGATGTAAGGTGGCCTCTATGAACGGGGTGGTCGTACAGCCAGGGGATGCCGGTGGCCACGCGGTGATCGGGCCTGGTCGTGCTCCATACGCGTCCTCCCTCACACCGTGGCGATCACCTTCAGCTCGATCGCGATCGGCGTGGGCAGGCAGTTGATCTCCAAGGGGCGTGATTGAATACAATGGGGTCAAACGCCGGGATCAGGTGCTGGCTGTATTGAAAAAAGTGTAGAAAAGCACCACAATACAACCTAAGCCATCAGGCCTGATGTGGCGCAAACAAGGGCCCACATGAACAAATACATCCTCCATCGTTCACGAAACGGGGCACGAGCGGCTTCGCGACCGTTCCGTAAGAACGAGTAGAATAGAAGTGTTCCCCCAACGATGAAAGACGTCACCACTGCGTTCAGCGGAATGTTCGGGCTTACGATGATGGACACGACCGACCAACCACTCAATAAGAACGCACCGATCGTGGTCCAGTCTTTAGCGAAGATCCTTGCCTGATCAGTTTCAACGGGCAGGTAGAGCAAGAGCACACGAAGACCAGCCCAACAGACCCCATAGGTTACGACCGCAACAGTTATGAGTGAACTCCACAGCATCCGCTACTTCATCCTTCCGACCTCACACCGTGGCGATCACCTTCAGCTCGATCGCGATCGGCGTGGGCAGGCAGTTGATCTCCACGGTGGTCCGGCACGGCGGGTCTTTCTCGAAGTACTCCTTCCACAGCCGGTTGTAGGTGGGGAAGTCGTCCTTCATGTTGGTGAGGTATACCGTCACGTCCACGATCTTCTCCCAGCTGCTGCCGCTGTCCTCCAGGATCCACCGCACGTTCTGGAACACGCTGCGCACCTGGGTCTCGATGTCGTAGGAGAGGATGTTGCCGTCAGGGCCAAGCTCCACGCCCGGGATCTTCTTCGTGCCGCGCTCACGCGGACCCACACCGCTCAGAAAGAGCAGGTCGCCCACGCGCCGGGCATGTGGGTAGTGGCCGACAGGCTCGGGGGCCTTGTTGCTGCTGATGGAGCTCATGTGTGCAAAGGTGCGAAAGCGGTGCGGTGACGCGTTCGAAAAGCGCGATCTTCACCGGGGATGGAACGGATGAACCTGCTGCTGTTGCTCGCCTGCTCGCCGCTGGTGATGCGCGCCCAGCCGCTGACACCTGTGCTGCTGACCGAGCTGCCCCTGCCCCAGCAGGAGGTCAGTGGTATGCTCAGTGTGAACGGCATGATCTGGACCTGCCTGGACAGTGGCAATCCGAACAGGCTCTATCAGGTGGACACGGTCAGCGGCGATGTATTGCGGGAGCTCGAACTGACCAATGCCTCCAATGTGGATTGGGAGGAGGTGACGACCGACGGTACCTGGGTGTACGTGGGCGACTTCGGTAACAACGCTGGTGCCCGCACCGATCTGCGCGTCTATCGCTTCCCATTGGAGGCACTCTCTGGTGAAAGTGGAGCGGTCGAGGTCGACACGATCCGTTTCCACTATGTGGACCAGACCGACTTCACTCCAATGGTTGACGGGACGAATTGGGATGCGGAGGCCTTCCTGGCCCTGGACGATTCGCTCTTCCTTTTCACCAAGAACTGGGTGGATGAACGGACCCACCTGTACACCTTCCCAGCGCATCCCGGGGATCAAGCGGCGGTGCGTCGTGATGAATTCGATGCGCAGGGCCTGATCACCGGTGCGGTGCGTGATCCCTTGGGCGATATCGTCCTCCTTGGTCACACCCGGGAGGGCACCGAACCCTTCGTCTGGACCATGCGGTCGCCTGATGAACACATGCTCTTCAGCGGCACGAACACGCGGCATCCGCTCACGGTGAGCCCCCTGCAGGCGGAGGCTGTGGGCTGCCTCGCGCAAGGACGTTTGATCATAGGTAACGAACGGACTTTGGAGCAGGAGCAGGCACTATGGACCGTGACACCTCCGGTCGGTATAGGTGACAGGGAGAATGCACATGAACGGGTGAGGATCTTTCCGATCCCCGCCGATCGGCAGGTGCGTGTGGAAGGGGCGGATCCGGGTCGACCGGCGCGGATCCTCGGATCCAATGGGGCCGTTCTGGGTGCGGTAGTGGTTGGTTCGGAGGGTGTGATGGACCTGCCGCTGCTGCCGGCCGGAGAGTACGTACTGGACCTGTCCATCCGCTCTGAACGGTGCCGACTGCCCTTGGTCATTTCGCATTGACCGATGTCCATCGACTGTCCGGACCCACTTGGCATGCCATGGATACTGACGACCTTAGCGCCATGATGCGATCAAGGCCTTGCATGATCCTGTGCCTGCTGTTGTCGGTGGGTTGCGGCACCGATCGCGAGACCACCAGGCCGACCATCGGACCGATCACCGAGAGCGTTTACGCCAGTGGGGTGGTGAAGGCGGCCGGGCAATATCAGGTCTATCCGGTGGCCACCGGGCAGGTCACGGAGATCCTCGTTCATGAGGGCGATACGGTGAAGGCGGGTGCACCCTTGTTGCGGATCGATGATCGGAGCACCAACGCATCAGCTCGAAGCGCATCGGCACAGGTGCGGCTCTTGGAGCATAATGCTTCGGAGAACGGACCGGTGTTGGTGCAGTTGCGGGAATCATTGGCGCAGGCACAGGACCGCTTCGTCGTGGACAGCGCGAACTATGAGCGGCAGAAGGTGCTCTGGTCGCAGCAGGTGGGCAGCAAGGTCGAACTGGAGCAGCGCGAATTGGCCTACCGGACAAGCAAGGCCACAGTGGTCCGGGCAGCGAAGGCGCTCAACGAGACCAGGGAACGGTTACGTACCGAGCTGGAGGTGGCCCGGAACAACGCCGCGATCAGTGCAGCTGGGAATGAGGACCGGACACCGGCCAGCTTGATCGATGGCATCGTCTACGACCTGCTGGTGGAGCCGGGGGAGCTGGCTTCGCCGCAGAAACCGGTCGCAGTGGTGGGCAGCGCACATGATCTCTATCTGGAACTGGAGGTGGACGAGAAGGATATCGCCCGCATCCGGGTAGGACAGGAGGTGACCGTGACGCTCGAGCTGTACGACAGGACCTTCGATGCGGCGGTGACGCGCATCATTCCATTGATGGACCCGCGCTCGAGGACCTTCACGGTGGAAGCCCGTTTCGGGGATCGTCCACCGAGGCTCTATCCGAACATCACGGCCGAGGCCAGCATCGTCCTGCAACGGAAGGGGCGCGCCATGACCATTCCCGCCAGCTACCTGGTCGAGGGGTCCAAGGTGCTCATTGGTGAAGAGGAACTGCGCGAGGTGCGGATCGGCCTGCGTGATCTGGAGCGTGTGGAGGTCCTCGACGGGATCGACAGTACCAGCGTCATCTACAAGCCATAGGCATGCGGTTGCTCATCAGCATCGCGATCACCATCCTGCGTGCCAAGTTGAAGCAGAGCATCGTGGCCGCCGTGGGCGTCATGTTCAGCATCACCATGTTCGTCACGCTGCTCGGCTTCATGAACGGCTTGAACGACCTGCTGGACGGCTTGATACTGAACCGTACACCGCACATCCGGCTGTACAACGAACTGAAGGCATCTCCGGAGCAGCCGGTCGCACGCGCGTGGCGTCAGGAGCATGAGTCGGCTGACACCACGGTCCATCACTTCATCCGCTCGGTGAAGCCGAAGAGCGAGTTGCAGAAGTTGCGCAACGCGCTGGGCATCATGCGTACCTTGGAGAAGGACCCGCGAGTCCTCGATGTCACGCCACGACTGGTCGCACAGGTCTTCTTCAATGTGGGCACCACGGATCTCAATGCGCAGATAAGCGGTATCGAAGTGGAGCAGGAGGTTCGTTATTACATGTTCGCGGACTACCTCGTGCAGGGTGAGGCGCGCGACCTGGCCACGGGCAACAACGCGGTGGTACTCGGAAAGGGCCTGGCCGATATGATGGCGGCGAAGATCGGGGACGTGGTGCAGGTGACCACCGCCACAGGCGACCGGGCGCTCCTTCGGGTGAGCGGGATCTTCCAGAGCGGGATCGCGGACTATGACAAGGTGCAGTGCTACGCCAGTATCCGGACGGTGCAGGAACTGTTGAGCCGGCCGGGCAGCTATCTCACGGACATCAACGTCAAACTGAAGGACATCGGCCTCGCACCGGCCATGGCGCGGGAGCTGGCGGAGCGATTCGATGTGGATGCGCTGGACATCGAGACCGCCAACGCGCAGTTCGAGACCGGCACCAAGGTGAGGAACATCATCAGCTACGCGGTGGGTGTGGTCCTGCTGGTGGTCTCGGGCTTCGGGATCTATAACATCCTGAACATGCTCATCTACGAGAAGCTGGACTCCATCGCGATCCTCAAGGCCACCGGATTCAGCGGCGGTGATGTGCGTCGCATCTTCCTGGCGTTGAGCATGGTCATCGGTGCGGTGGGAGCGGCCGGCGGCCTGCTCTTCGGCTTCGTCATGCAGCATATCATCGACAACATCCCCTTCGTCACTCAGGCCCTCCCCACGGTCCGCACCTTCCCGATCGATTACGACCCCAAGTTCTACCTCATCGCGGTCACCTTCGCACTGCTCACCACCTGGATCGCGGGCTGGTTCCCGGCACGCAAGGCGGCGGAGGTGGACCCCGTGGAGATCATCCGTGGAAAATGAACATCCCGAACGCGATCGAGGTGGTGAAGGTGAACAAGTCCTTCCATGATCCGGTCACCGTGCCGGTCCTGAAGGATGTGTCCCTTGAGGTGAAGCGAGGTGAGTTCGTGAGCGTGACCGGCAAGAGCGGCTGCGGAAAGAGCACACTGTTGTACATCCTCAGCACGATGGACACGGATTACACAGGCGAGGTCCGCATCGATGGGGAGTCTACTGCGGGCGCGGACAAGGGTCGGCTGGCGGAGATCCGCAATGAGAAGATCGGCTTCGTGTTCCAGTTCCATTACCTGTTGCCCGAGTTCAGTGTGTTGCGCAACGTGATGCTGCCTGGGCTCAAGCTCGGCCGGAAGAGCGCCGCCGAGGTGGAAGCCGATGCCATGGACCGGCTGCGGCAGCTGGACATGACCGACCAGGCGTTGAAAATGGCGAACCAGCTCAGTGGTGGACAGAAGCAGCGCGTGGCCATCGCCCGGGCGCTGATCAATGATCCACTGATCATCATGGGCGATGAACCCACCGGCAACCTGGACAAGAAGAACTCGGAGATCGTCTTCGGCATCTTCGACCGCATCGCCACCGAGCACAAGCGCAGCTTGCTCATCGTGACCCACGATGTCGACTTCGCTGCGCGCACGCATCGCAACATCGAGATGGAGGATGGACGGGTGTTGCGTTGAAGGCCATCTTCTTGCTTGGCGGAACGGGTCGTATTGGCATGAGCACTGGAACGAACAGGATGAATATCCGCATTGGGTGGTACTGGCTGGCGGTGGTGGCCGCGCTGCTCGCCCTGGTAGTCGATGTCATCGATGGTCAGACCACAAAGACCATCGGAACCATGGGTGTGCTCGTCGGGTTCTTGGGTCTTGCGCTGTGGCGCAAGACCCGACGGCCATGGTTCAACTGGCTGGCGGTGGTTGGCTTTCTGATCTTCATCGGCCTCACGGTCCATCGCCTCGCCATTCAACAGGGATGGATCGGATAGGGACTTTTCCCTGCTCCCGGGTGCGAAAAGGCCCCGTCCCCGGGGCCTCTCGCATTCCTTCCGCGCTGCGTTGATCACGCACACCGCCGACTGGGCAGTGGCGACACCCTCCCGGGCGGGGACCAGGTGATCAGCGCAACGGCACCTTGCTCAGGGCACGTTGGTTTCAGACAGCGGAGGCAGGGATCGTTCATGACGATGCGAAGGTCCGGGGCGCACGTTCGGGCAAGATGATGCGAACATCAACGCGTCGTAGCAGTGCTTCATCTTATCAACGGTCCTTCAACATCAGGATGGTATCGGATCGGCGAACCCTTTGGTGAATGGGATGAGCGAACGGAGCGGGCACCTTTCCGGCATCCGTTCCGATCGATGACGAAGAACCACCTGCTCAGCGCGGGTTGAGCTGGAAGATCTGTAGGTGGTCACGGCCTGAGACGGACACCTCACGAACCGTTCAGGCCCACGCTTGTTCCGCACGGTCCGGCTCCAAGGTGCCCCCGCGTGGAGGTGCCAATACCAAGGGTGAAGCGGGATGGTGCCTGCCAATGTGAACAGCGTCACCAGGACCTATCCAACCATCGCCAGCCGTGTGTTCCCGCCGTTCACTCCCTTCGTGGGCGGGTGCGTGGTTCCGGCGGCCCCACGCCTACCTGCGCCATGCGGGTCCTGCTTGATGAGGAAAAGTGTGCTGAGGATCATCGGATCGTTTCCGCCTTGTGCAGGCGAACGATGAAGACGGTTCCGGATCCCAACGTGGACTGCACGTTGATCTCCCCGCCATGCAGGTCCACGATCCGCTTCACCAACGAAAGGCCGATCCCATGCCCCTTGGCCCCTCCGGTGTTCCGTGCCCGGTAGAAGTTCTCGAAGATCCTCTCGCGGTCCTCCGGTGCGATACCGACCCCCTGGTCCTCAATAGCCAATCGGACCATGGTGCCACTCCCCTTCAAGGAAACGAGTGCTCGCTTGTCACTGGAATACTTGCACGCGTTCTCAAGCAGGTTCACCACGACCGAGCGCAATAGCGCTTCGTTGCCCTTCACCGTGATGTCATCAGCCTCCTCAACCTCATCGATGACCACATCCACCCTGTTGTCGGGATCGGCGCGAAGCACTTCCGAGCGTGCGGCCCAGACGACCTCGTCCATGCGTACGGGCACGAAGGTCATCGCGGCGGAGGCGGTCTCGGCCTGTGCCATCAGCAATAGTCGATCGCTCAGGCGGTTGAGGGCCTGCATGTCCTCGACAACGGAGCGCAAGGCAGCGCGATACTCCTCACCTGAACGTTCCTTCAGGAGCAGGACCTCCAGTTGTCCGGAGATCGCTGTAAGCGGAGTGCGCATCTCATGCGACGCGTTGCTGATGAAGTTCTTCTGCACGGAGAAGGCGGTCTGGAGCCGCTCAAGCAGGTCGTTGAAGGAGGAGGCGAGTTGGGCGATCTCATCGGACCCTTCGCCCATCATGATCCGCTGCCCAAGATCCGAGGCGCCGATCCCATGCAGGTCCACCACCAGGCGCTGAAGCGGTGAAAGCGCCCTGCGCGCGTAGACGCGCCCCACCAGGAACATCAGTAACAGTCCCGTCAGGAAGGTGGCGACCATCACCCGTGCCTGGTTGCGCAGTTTCCTACGGCCGTAGATGTCCCTTCCGGAGGTGACCACCACATAGCGCCCGGCCTCATCGTCGAACTCGAATGCGAGCATTTCACGGTCTGCGATCACCCGTATCACCCGTCCGTTCGCGCGGACACTGTCCACCAGGGCGGGCTCGATGACCATACGACCCGTGTTGCCGCCCAGGTGCAGCATTTCCACATTGTCCTGGTCGAATATGGTGATCTCTTCCTCGGGCAGGCGCACTGGACTTTTCCCTTCCATGATGCGAAGGAGCTTGTCATCCACCTGTTCCACTTGGATCAGGAGTTTCGCCGCGTTCACCCCGCGATCATGGAGGCGCCCCAGGAATTCTTCCTGCCGGAATTCGGCTGCCCGCAGGTACACCACGGCGAAGGCAACCCCCAGGGTCAGCGAAGCCAGCACGACGAACTGCACCGCCAGCCGCGTGCGGATGGTCATGGTCGATCCGTAAGGATATAGCCCATTCCGACCCGGTTGTGGATGAGCTTGGGCTCGAAGTCGCGGTCAACCTTCTTCCGCAACAACTTGATATAGGCCTCCACCACGTTGGTGCCCGTATCGAAGTCGATATCCCATACCCGTTCACTGATCAGGGCCCTGGATAGCAGGCGTTCGGGGTTGCGCATGAAGAACTCGAGCAACGCGTACTCCTTTGCAGTGAGCTGGATGCGCTGTCCATTGCGGGTCGCTTCCTTCTTGCTCAGGTCCAGTTCGAGACCCGCATAGGACAGGGTTTCTGACGCCTCCGGTGGTGTCAGGCTACGCCTGGAAAGTGAGCGCACCCGTGCAAGTAATTCCTGGAACTCGAACGGCTTGACGAGGTAATCGTCCGCTCCGGCATCAAGTCCCGCCACCTTGTCATCGGTGGTACCTAAGGCAGTGAGCATGAGGATGGGCGTAAGGGACCCCGCCTGCCTTATGGCACGGCAGACCTCCACCCCGTTGATCCCGGGCAGGAGCACATCGAGAACTACGAGATCGAAGGTCCCCTCGGTGGCCAGGCGCCTACCTGATGGACCGTCATACGCACTGATCACCTGATGCCCGCTCTCCTCAAGCCCTTGTTTCAGGAAGGCCGCCACCTTTGGCTCATCTTCCACGACCAGGATACGCATGTTCAAATCTATGCTCATCGAAGCGGTCTTGGGCTGGACTGACCGGATCCCCCGGAAGCAATGAAGAGGGCCCGTCCCCGAGCCCTCTTCCGCGGTTCCAAGAACTCCGTACGATCGGATCCCCCTTGCCTTCGCTTTAGGACCCGGTCCTCCCAAACCGATCGAGCGCCGTTACCGACGGACGACCTATCGTATTGCGGTATTCCTCAATGAACCGAACTCCGTGCTTTCCTTGAGCGAGGCAAAACTCCTGGGTCTGGATGAAGAGGGCTGGATAGCGGGGTGAAAAGTGCGTGAAATCGATGGTCGACGTCGATCCGTGGTGCGATGCCGATCTTCGCACCATGACCATGCGCTACCGCCGTCTTGGCACTTCCGGCCTCCAAGTCTCCGAACTCTCCCTGGGCTCCTGGCTCACCTTCGGCAAGCAGGTGGGGGATGATACCGCGGAGGCCTTGATGAAGGTGGCCTACGACAACGGCATCAACTTCTTCGACAATGCCGAGATCTATGCGCGTGGTGAGAGCGAGCGCGTCATGGGGCGTATCCTGAAGAGGATGGAATGGCCCCGCGACACCTGGCTCGTGAGCAGCAAGGCCTTCTTCGGCGCGGGTGGCAAATTGCCCACGCAGCTGGGCTTGCACCGGAAGCACTTGGTCGAAGCCTGTCACGCCGCCCTCAAGCGGTTGCAGGTGGACTACCTCGATCTCTACTTCTGCCACCGGCCGGACCCCAATACGCCGGTCAGTGAAACGGTGTGGACCATGCATCAGCTGATCATGCAGGGCAAGGTGCTGTATTGGGGTACGAGCGAGTGGAGCGCAGACGAGATCAAGGAGGCGCACGCGGTCGCGGAGCGGCACCACCTGATCGCACCTGTGATGGAACAGCCACAATACAACCTGTTGCATCGGGACAAGGTGGAGCGGGAGTTCGCGGCACTATACGACACCGTGGGACTGGGAACCACCATCTGGAGCCCTTTGGCAAGTGGTGTGCTCACCGGCAAGCACGACCTGGAGGGCGATGCTTCGTCCCGCCTCCGCATGGCCGGTCTCGACTGGCTGCGGGAACGGGAGTTGAATGAAGCCCGCCTGCGCACGGTGGCACGTCTGAAGAACATCGCGCAAGGGCTCGAGCTTTCACTGCCGGTCTTCGCCATCGCCTGGTGTTTGAAGAACTCCCGGGTGAGCACGGTGATCCTGGGGGCGAGCAGAACGGGGCAATTGGAGGAGAACTTGACGGCGGTGGAGGCTCAGGACCGATTCACACCGGCGGTGATGCGCGATGTCGAGAAGGCCTTGAAGGGGTGACCGATCACATACTCTATCGTTTTGGACGGATGCGTGGCACCACCATACTGCTCTGTGCCTTCCTGTTCATCGGTGCATTCCGCGCGCAGGCACAAGTGGAGGAAGACCGGACAGGAGCGTGGTACATGACCTTCTGGCGGATCGATACGCTCTTTGGTGCGTTCGGCCTCCAGGGCGATGTGCAGTTCCGCAACTGGGACCTGGGCGGTGACCTGGAGCAGCTGTTGTTGCGTGGAGGGGTGACGTACACCCCTCAGGACTTCCGAGGCACCTTCACCCTGGGCTATGCGCACGTAACCAGCGGTGCGCCGGGGGCGAGCGATGCCGTCACCAATGAGCATCGCATGTACCAGGAGGCCCTGCTCCCGCATCATCCGGGCGGTCGCCTCTTCCTGTCGCATCGGTTCCGGCTGGAGGAACGCTTCGTACAGGACCAGGACCTGCGGACGCGGGTGCGTTACGCCCTCTTCCTCAACATCCCCCTCACTGGTCCGCGACTGGAGCCGAGGACCACCTACCTCGCCCTGTATGATGAGCTATTCGTGAACGGTGAGCGGGGCATCGGCGAGGATCGATCCGTGGAGTTGTTCGATCGCAACCGGGCCTACGCGGCGATCGGCCATGTCCTGGGCGAACACGGGCGGGTTCAGGCGGGTGCGATGCTCCAGACCACCGCCTCGTGGCGCAAACCACAGGTCCAGATCAGCCTGCATCTGGCCTATTGAAACGAGGCAATGGGCCATGGACGAGGGCTTTCCGCCGCGCTATCTTGTGTCCGATGAGTTCCACCTCCGTACAGCGTGACACCACGATCGCCACACTGCACCGCGTGGCCTCGGACTTCCTTGAAGTGGTGTACAAACCGGGTTGTTTCCTCAGCACGAGCGCCCTCGGGGAGGTGGCCCTGGTGCGCCGGTCCATGATGGGGACATCGCCCCATGCCATGTTGAGCCTCATTCCGGAGGATGCTGACTTCGAATTGGGCGCGATCCAGGTGGACCACCTGTCCCATGATCGGGAACGGGGCCTGTTGCTCGCGATCGCCATCGTCACGCGCGCGAACATGATCGAGATGATGCTGAAGCTCTACTTCAGCTACTACCCCTGGCTGCACAGGATCCTGGTAACGGACAACGAGAAGGAAGCACGCAACTGGATCGAAGGCCAGTTGCGGGAGCTGCGGATACAGGGGGCATGACGGAAGACCTGTTCGCAACTCGTCGCGTGCTGCGCCTCTCGCTGGTCGCTTGCGGGGTGGTGCTTGCCGGTGTCGCTCCAGGCCAGCTTGACAGCCTCCGTCGCGTGCTCGGATCACTGCCTGATGGTCCGGAAAGGCTGCCGGTCCTCACCGACATGTTGCGATCAACGGTCTTCGATCGGCCTGACACAGCACTCGTGATCTGCGCGACCTACCTGGACATCGCCCGACGTAGCGGTGATCCGGTGGAGATCGGCAAGGCGCACAATTTCGCCGGTATGAGCCGCACCGTGCAGGGGCGACCGGCCAAGGCGCTCCACGAATACCTGCTGGCGCTCCGATCATTCGAACAAGGCGACGACCCCTGGTACACGGCGATGGCGCACAACAACATAGCCGCCATCTACAAGGACGAGGATCGGAACGACGATGCGCTTGCCGAATTCAACAGGGCCCTGATGGGATTCCAGGAGGTGGGCGATACGGTGTGGATGGCCAATGTGCGCAACAACCTGGCGAACGTGTTCTTCGATAGGGGCCAGTTGGACAGTGCCGTGCACCACTATAGGAGCGTCATCGACATCCTGTCTGGCAAAGGTCAGGACGCCTTTGCAGCGCAGGTGCGGATGAACCTTGGCAATGCCCTCTACGCGATGGGCGACCTCGACGGCGGCTTGGAAAGGCTGAAGGAGGCTAGAGAACAGCATCCGATCAACGTCGACGAGTCCTATCGTGCCAATATCCTGAACGCACTGGGACACCTGGAGGGTCTGCACGGCGACCGGGACAGTGCCCTTGCGCACATAAGGGAAGGAATGCGCATTGCGCGTATGGTGGGAGCCGCGACCGCCGTGGCGGACGGAGAGGAGTTCCTTGCCGACGTCTACGAACATTGGG
Source organism: Bacteroidota bacterium (assembly GCA_029573495.1). Classification (GTDB taxonomy): domain Bacteria; phylum Bacteroidota; class Bacteroidia; order Flavobacteriales_F; family PHOS-HE28; genus PHOS-HE28. The sequence goes on from JAKQEI010000173.1 coordinate 19,784, forward strand.
GGCGGACCGATTCCGCGCTCGTGCACTTCAAGCGCATGAAGGTCCAGCGCGACAGCCTCCTCAACGCGGAACGCAGTGCGCAGATCGCGGACATGCAAGTGCGCTATGAGACCGAGAAGAAGGACACTGAGCTCGCTGAGAACAGGACGATGTTGGAGCGTCGTTCGCTCACCATCAAAGTGGTCGCATGCGGCGCAGCGTTGCTGCTGTTGCTGGCCGTGCTGGCATACCGCGCTTATCGCCTGAAGCGCAGAGGTGAGCAGGAGCTGGCCAGGAAGAACGCGATCATCAAGGACCAGTTGCACGAAAAAGAGCTGCTGCTGCGTGAGATCCATCACCGGGTGAAGAACAACCTGCAGGTGGTGAGCAGCTTGTTGAGCATCCAGAGCCGAGGCATCGCCGACGAGAAGGCGCGTGAGGCCGTGCAGGACAGCCGTCAACGGGTGAAGAGCATGGCCCTCATCCACCAGGACCTGTACCGGGATGGTGACCTTACCGGTGTGCCCATGCGGAATTATGTGGACCGTTTGGTGAACGGCCTGGTGGGGAGTTACGCCAAGGAGGCCAGCGTGCGCGTGGTCATGGATGTGCAGGATATCGCCCTGGACGTGGATACCGCCGTACCGATCGGATTGATCCTCAATGAGCTCATCACCAACGCGATCAAATACGCCTGGCCCGACGGACGCCCAGGCACGCTTACGGTGTCCTTGAAGGAGCAGGAAGAGCGCCTGGTGCTCTCCGTGGCCGATGATGGTGTGGGCATGCCAGCTGCGGGGGCTCCGGCCAAGGGCAGCGGCTTCGGCCTGAACATGGTGCGGACCTTCAGTGGCAAGCTCAATGCGGAATGGGAGGTGGCGGGTCCACCAGGTACACAGGTTGTCCTGCGGGTCGCCAGATACGAACTTGCGCACTGAACCATGGCACGCATCCGCATCCTGATCGTTGAGGACGAACCGCTGATCGCCGAGGACCTCCGTGGTCATCTGGATGAAATGGACTACGAGGTGTGCGCGCTCTGTGACAACGCACTGGGGGCCATGGCCGAGCTGACGGCAGCAAGGCCCGACCTCGTTCTGTTGGATATCAACCTGGGCGACGGAGCGGACGGCGTCCAACTCGCCGAACGCATCAATGCGAAGCATCCATTGCCCTTCATCTTCGTGACCAGCCACGCGGATGTGGCCACCTTGGAGCGGGTGAAGGCCGTCCGCCCGGCTGGGTTCATCCTCAAGCCCTTCGACGAACGGCAGCTCCGCGCGCAGATCGAGATCGCCTTGGCGCGTTACGCCCATGGTGACGCGCCAATGGACAAGCTGGACACCCCGGAGGAGGCTGGTTTCGTCATCTCGGAGAGCATCTTCGTCAGGGATAAGGGGCGGTTGGTCAAGGTCGCGATCGATGAACTTCTGTTCGCCGAGGCCGACGATAACTATGTGACCCTGCACACGCCAACGAAGCGCTTCGTTATCACCAGCACGCTGGGGTCTGTTGAGAAGAAGTTGAACAGCAGGCACCACCTGCGCATCCATAGAAGCTACCTGGTGGATACCCGCCGCATCACCGCGGTCGAGGATGGCTACGTTCACCTCGGTCCGTCACGACTGCCTGTTGGGAAGACCCATCGGGAGGCACTGATGGCGCGGATCCGTACGCTTTGACGCTCACCCATCCCGACACGTCGTTCACCCGATCATGGTGGCGTTCGGACCGGATCGGTCGGAAGTTCGAGGCGGAACGATCCCACGGTCATGCGCATACGCTTCGCCCTCGCCCTAGCTGCTCTGGGGCTCACCGCCATCGCGGCATTTGGTCAACCCTCCGACGCTCAGATCATCAAGGACCTCACCAAGCCCGGGGTGCTGAAGGTGGAATTGTCACCCGGTCCTACGAAGAAGGAGTGGCACAGCGCCCAAGGGCAGTACATGTGGGACCGCGTGGCGTACGTCACCCGTGGTGCCGAAGTGGCCGAATACCCGAAGGCCACGGTGAGGATCACCGGCATCGCCCGGTACCACTACGGTGCGAGCACCAGCTTCCGCGAGTTCAAGGTGGCGGAGAACGAGTACTTCGGTCTGCCAGCACCGAACAAGGAGGAAATGCTCGGCATGATCCGCGAGCGTTATCTGGATTTCCTCGGGCATCGGGCCCGGAGCATGGTCGGCGACCTGCACTACATGCGCATTCCCGAAGGTGAAGGGGTCATCTGGCATACGCCGCTCTCCTTCACGATTCCCGTGGAGATCGCATACGACAGCAAGACCAGCAACATACACCTCACCACCATCCAGGAGAAGGTCGACACGCGCTTCTACCGGGATGCCGTGAGCACGCCGTGGAAGGAGAACATCGTCGCCGTGGGGCGTGACCGCACCGAGGGCGCACAGCGCACCTTCCCGGCCGATGACCTGCGCGCCATGCCCACCTTCCGCGACCAATTGGAAGAGCAGCAGGCGCAGCGCGATCTGGCGGCACTGGGGGATGTCACGATCCCCGAGTTCAAGAGCGATATGGATGTGTTCCTTTACACGCACAAGCTGCTGCGCGAAAGCAACGCGAAGCAGCTTGAGGCCTACCTGATGCGCATGCTCGCACCATCCTACTACGTGGAAGGGAGCACCACGCGGCTGACCCCGCAAGGCGCCGATGTGATCAACAAGGCTGTGGCCGCTGCGTTCGGCGGAAAGGGCACCTACGCTGAACAGTATTGCGCCGATCCAGGTGTGAAGCATCAGCAGCCCGACATGATCGAGATCTGGAACGCGACCCAGGATGCGCACACGCGCATGCATGTGGGACGCTTCGGCGGCGGTTGGAAGAACGGTCAGAAGGTGGGCGAGCAATACAAGTTCATCGCGCTGGAGGTGTGGATGCTGACCTCCGCTGACGACATCGCGCGCCTCCGCAGCTACGAACCCGGCATGCTGTGCGAACCGGCATCCGCAGGTGCCAAGGCCACCGGCGGTGCGACCACGACCACGCCGGCAACGACGACCTCGGGCACTGGTTCCCCACAAAGCGCCGGTAGCGACCTGATCAAGAAGGGCAAAGGACTCCTGAACAAACTCACCACCCCATGAAACACTTGGCCGCTCTCATCGCCCTTTCGTTCGCTCCGCTCTTGGGATGGGCGCAGCTCAGCGGTACGCTCATCGTGGGAGGGGCCAGCCCCGATTACGCGACGCTCTCCGCGGCCGTCAACGCGTTGATGAGCGAAGGCGCAACCGGCAACGTCACCTTCGACATCCGGCCGGGCACCTACTCGGGGCAATATCTGCTAGGCGCTGTTCCGGGCACACCGGGGAGCATCACCTTCCGGAACAGCAGCAACGGCGCGCAGGCCGTCAACCTCGAGTTCGACGCCAGCGGCAGCGCGGACAACTACATTTTCCGCATCGATGGCACGGATGACGTCCGCTTGGAGAAGCTCACCTTCCGTCCACTGGACTTCAACTATGCCAGAGCGGTGCACTTCTTCAATGCGGTCGCTGGCATGATCATCGAGCAATGTGTGTTCCATGGAAGCACCAACCCATCGGGCTCCGCCTATTTCGATCGCATCCTGGTCCACTGCGACCAGGCCGCCATCAACACCGACAACAATCCACAGGACGTCATCATCATCGACAACTCCTTCTTCAACGGCAACACGGCCGTGGAACTGGATTGTTACGGCTTCGCCGGCGCGCGTAGCAACGGATTGATCATCACCGGCAACGAGTTCCGGCAGCAAGTGGGTACGGGCGTGCGACTCAACAATTGCCGGGGGCAGATCGGGGACAACGACTTCAGCACCACGGTGGGCAACTGGTACGTGGGCATCCGCACCACCTACTTCGACGGGGGCAGCCAGATCCGCCGTAACGACATCCAGGCCTATGCGACCAATGGCTGTACCGGGATCGAGGTGGGTAACACACAGAGCACCACGGGCAACATGATCAGCAATAACATGGTGTACGTGAACGGAACAGGCGATGTCTGGGGAATGGCCGTGTACAACCTGTGGGATATGAAGATCGTGCATAACAGCGTGCTCGTGGCCGCTGGCAACGCGTTCCAGAGCTATGCCTTCTACCACCTGAGCAACTTCCCCGACGGGCAGGACGCGCTGGTGCGCAACAACATCTTCGCGAACAACGCGGGTGGCCTGGCATACTACGTACAGGTGCCGGATAACGTCGCCACGGAGGACCATAACTGCTTGTTCAGCACGGGCGGCCTGCTCTCCCAGGCGGGAAGCAGTGACTACGCCACCATCGCCGCGCACCAGGCGGGTACGGGAATGGGAGCGGGCGATAGCGGCATCGATCCGGTCTTCCCAGCGCAGCCGGACCTGCACATGAACAACTGCGCAATGGATGATCTGGGCGAGTACTTCTTCGTCGTGGGTGCTGACATCGACGGCGATGCCCGTGGCAACCCCGCATGTGATATGGGAGCTGACGAGTACACCGCCAGCAGCTCCTCGGTCCAGGCACCGACCATCACCGTGGCGCTGCCTTACGAGCTCGGACTCAACGCTTCCTTCGCGAGCTATTCATGGAACACCGGGGCGAACACGCCTACCATCACCATCACTGCGGCTGGTAACTATTCCTGCGATGTGGTGGACGTGAACGGTTGCAGCTATCAGGTGAACATCAGCGTGCTGGCGGACATCAACACGGATGTCGCGTTACTGGACAAGGCCGACATCAGCATCTACCCGGTCCCGGCGGTCGATGTGCTTCATGTGATGGGCTTGCCGCCGGGGGTGGCGTACGATGTGCTCGATGGACAGGGTCGGACCGTCCTGCGGGGATCATCTGCAGGTCCGATATCGATCGCGCTGCTGCACTTGGCGCCCGGACCGCATCTGCTGCGGTGGAATGTGGAGGGGGTCATGCGCACGGCACGTTTCATCAAGCAATGACCTGGGACGGGTATCATGTCGCTGTGCAGGCATGGATGGGCATTGGAACAACAGGTTGATGAGCGGACTCCTCGAACGGGAGGCTGAACAGGACCACCGGACGGTCCGCGCCACTCCACGAAGGAGTGCTCGACGGCGTCAATGACCCGGGTAACATACGCGTACAACGGGAGCATGCGATGAGCCGTCTCCCGTGCACCCCCTGATCGGCAATGGCTTCCGGTCGTTCGCAGCCGCTCCAGGGTGATGGGGAGAAGCCTGGACCGCTCTGACATTCACCCGTCCGGGAACGACGTTCACCCATCCAAGCTGGACCGACGGAGGCATGCTGGGGATCTTGCAGCAGCGAAGATCCTATCATGTCCATCCGGCAGCTCATCCTGTTCCTTTCGCTGGTGGCCGCTACGGGCACCTCGTCGTTCGCTCAATTGAACGGTACGTACATCATCGATGGTGGTGGGGGGGGTGATTACACGAACTTCGCTAACGCCATCAACGACCTGAACACGCTGGGCGTGAACGGCCCGGTCGTGTTCGAGGTGACCGATGGCAACTATTACGGACGAGCAACGATCGGCACGATCACAGGTGCCTCCGCCGTGAACACGGTGACCTTCCGTGGGCAGAGCCTGGACAGCTCGCTGGTGACCTGGTCCGAGACCACCTCCACGACGGTCTCCGTCTTTTCACACAACAGCCTGCTGCGGCTCAATGGTGCGCAATACGTCACCGTTGAGCACATGACCATGCAACGCACCGGCGCGTCCCAATACGGGCATGTGGTGTTCATCGAAGGGGCCACCTCGCACATCACCATCCAGCACTGCAAGCTCCGCGGCGCCGCCAATTTCACGACGACCCCGAATGATCGGAACCTCGTCGATGCGGTGAACAACACGGTCCAGAGCGGAATGGTCTTTCGCAATAACCGGTTGGAATATGGGAACCGCGGCATTTATTGGAACGCCACCGCGCTGGAAGCGGACGAAGTGCTGTTCGAGGGGAACGACCTGTTCCAGTCCCCATGCCATATACAGGGAGCTTCCGGAAGCGTGGAAGTGATCGGCAACACCGCATTATCCACCCTTACCTACCAAGGGTTCACCCTGATGAACCTGAGCGGTGTGGTGGATATCTCTAAGAACTCGCTCAGGAACACCCAGAACAACAACACGCTTGTCCTGCAGGGCGTGGCAGGTACTTCTGGCACACCGGCACGCCTTGCGAACAACATGGTGATCGGCCAGTACGCCGCGAGTTTATCGGCCTGTGCCCACCTGGACCTCCTGCACAACAGCTTCTCCGGATCGAACGCCATTGCCAACAGCAATACCGACCTCCGATCGCTCAACAACATCTGGTACCGCGATCTGGGCTATGCCCTCACCGTGACCAGCGGAGCCACTTTCATGGAGTCCGACCACAACTGCTACTTCAGCGCGGCGGCCGGTACCGTGAACTGGCTCGGGACCCATGCTTCGCAGGCCAGCCTCACCGCAGCCACGGGGATGGACGCCAACAGCCTGTTCATGGACCCGCTCTACGTCAACCCGCTCTTCGATCTGCACCTGCAGAGCAGTTCCCCTTGCGCGGGCACGGGCACGAGCACCCCAGGTCTGACCGATGACCTGGATCAGGAGGTACGCCCCCGACCCGCGCTCACCGACCCGGACATGGGTGCGGACGAGACCGATGAGCACTGCACCGTCCTGAGCGGAACTTATGTGATCGGCCCTTCTGCAGGTGCTGACTTCTCGTCCTTCACCGGCGCGATCATCAAGATGGTCTCGTGCGGCATCAATGGTCCGGTGGTCTTCGAGGTGGAGGACGGGACCTATAACGAACAGTTGGTCCTACCACCGGTCCCCGGGAATTCCTCGACCAACACCATCACGTTCCGGGGTCAGAGCCTTGACAGTTCGCTGGTCACCCTGGACCTGAACGCGGGCAACCTGTCCGCCAACAACTTCCTTCTCTCCTTCCAAGGGATGGACCATGTCACCTTCGAGCACATGCGATTCCGTCGTCTGTTCGCATCCACAACCAACCGCTTTGCCCGTATCGTTTCCTTCCAGGCGAGCAGCGATCCTTCACAGCAAGTGACCTTATCGCACATCTGGTTCCAAGGGTCTTTTGGCAGCCCGTACGGGTATGGCTACTCGGAAGCCATTGACGCGACCGACACCAATGACAATCTGGAGGTCGTGGTGGACCACTGCCACTTCAGTTCCGGAGGACCGAGCATCGATTGGGATGCGAACGGTAGCGATGATCGATTGACCGTGTCACATTGTGTGATCGCGAACATGTTCGACGGGATCAGCATCCGGGAGACCATATCGCCGTTCACCCTGACGGATAACGCGATCGGTCCATTCCCGCTGAACATCGTGGCAGTTGGCATCACCTTGAATGATATTTCCTCGTCGTTCATCATCTCACGGAACTCGGTGCGCATGACACGGGGATGGGCGGCACGTTCCACCAACATCAACTGCACCGTGGCGGAACCGGGCCTGATCGCCAACAACACGCTGATCGGGTATTCGACCTTCACCCTGGAAGGTGGGCTCCAGCTGAACGGCAGCATTGACCATCTGCACATCCTCAACAACTCCCTGAGCGCGGGCTACGGCAGGGCATTCCAAATGACAGCGACCAATGCAACAGGCCTTCGCTTCCTGAACAACATCGCGATGGTCTCCTTCGGGCCCGGTTATCCGATCTATGCCAGCCTCGCCAGTTTCGCGGAATGCTCCCACAATCTGTTGTACAAACCCGTCTCCGGGAACATCGCCTTCTGGGCCGGCACGAACTACAGCAACATGTTCGCTCTGCAGACCGGCAGCGGATATTTCGCCTCCTCCTTCTTCGATGACCCGATGTTCGTCGACCCCGCGACCGACCTTCATCTTCAGCCAGGGTCGCCGTGCGCGGGTATCGGACAGGTGCTGACCGAGTTCACCGATGATCTGGATGGAGACCCGCGGCCGGACCCGATCGCCACGGCGTATGACATCGGCGCCGATGAGACACCGGACCAATGCATTCCCATGAGCGGCACATACATCATCGGCCCGTCCGTGGCGGCCGACGTTCCGAACTTCTTGACAGCGGTGGGGCGGATGCAGCGCTGTGGGATCAGCGGCCCCGTCCTGTTCCTTGTTGAGCCGGGCAACTACTTCGGACAGGTGCGACTGCCCGCGATAGCGGGGAACGATGCCACCAACACGATCACCTTCGAAGGGCAGAGCGGTGACAGTACGGATGTGATCCTTCGTGCCAATGCCTCCAATGTCGCGGCGGACAACCATGTGGTGCTGTTGGAAGGCGCCGATCATGTGACCTTCCGGTACCTCTCCATCGCGCGGCAGGGTGTTCCGCTTTCCACCAACTACGCGGCCGCCGTTCGCTTCGCAGGGAGCGATCCCTCCACGCACGCACGCTTCGAACGCTGCGAGCTCACTTCCGTGGCCAACTCCTCGTGGGGCCTGCACCAGGTGATCCTGGATGCCTGTACGGCCGATCAGGAACGGATGGAGGTGATCGAATGCCGCCTGGTGGGTGGGTTCACCGCTGTGCGGATCGATCATGGCGGGAATGACGAGGAGGTCCACATCGTGGGCAACGTCTTCGAGGACTGTTCGCAGGGCATCCGTCTTGCGGCCACGGGGAACGCGGTCTCCTCGATCATGGGGAACGACCTTCTTTCGATGAACACGTCCACCTACGCCGCCATTGAGATCAGTGGAGGCTCGGGAACGCTGGAAGTTCGTCGCAACAGGGTCATCTCCTGGAGCACGTGCATTGAATTGGTGGGACTCATATCATCGGTCGCGCAGCCCACGCTGGTGGTGAACAACTCCTTCGTCAGCACGAACGGAGCGGGCGTGAACATTGCCAGCTCAAGCGCCAACGTGCAGCTGTTGAACAACTCCGTATCCGCGAGTACCGTCGCCTTGGCGGGTATCGGGACAGGGACCGGGTTGGTGCTCCGGAACAACATCTTCCGGAACACCAGTAGCCCGGCTACCGTGAGCCTGAGCGCCGCACGCATCTCGGCGTGCGACCGCAACATCTATCACCGGTCCTCTGGCAGCACCGGTGTGGAATGGGACTTCATCTCCTATGCCACCATTGCCGCCTTGAACGGCGCTACCGGCATGGACGCCAACAGCCATATCACAGAGGATCTGTACCTCGACCCGCTGGCGGATCTCCATACCTGTTCGATGCTTGCGGATGCAGGCGCCGGTCCGGAGCCCGTGGTCCTGACGGACCTGGGTGGTGTTCCCCGCGACCCATCCACCCCGGACATCGGATGCTACGAGTTCACGCCTCAACTGTGGAACGAGCAGTTCGATCTGTGCGGCGCTGCCGACCCCATCACCAGCACCGGCAGCGGCCAGGACCAGTGGGTCTACAAGGACCGCAAGGTGGTGGCGCACTTCAACGACAATGGCCAGGTGCTTGGGACGGTGGATCTGGATGTGTACATCAACAGCGGAGCCATGCGCCAGAGCCCCATGGGGCAGTACTACCTGGACCGCAATTGGCACCTCACAACCTCGATGCCGTTCATCAGTCCTGCCACGATCAGGCTCTTCCACACCGGGTCGGAGTTCGCCGCCCTGGCTGCCGCGGACCCGCTCGTCAACATGGGGTCCGATGCGGGTGTCGCACATTACGCCGGACCCATGGAGGATTGCGATCTCCTGAACGATCCGGAAGGTAACGTCTGGACTCCGACCTTTCCGGCATCATCGGGTTCAGAACCCCGGATAGCGGCCAACGGTGGGACTTTCGGCCATTCGGCCATCCTCTCGGACGACGGAGAGCTGTTTATCACGATCATGGGGAGTCCGCTCCCGGTGGAGTTGATCCGGTTCACAGCCGAACGCACAACTGAGCGGGATGTGGTCCTGCAGTGGACCACGGCCGCGGAGCATGACAACGCGGGCTTTGAACTCTGGCGGATGATCGATGGAGAGGATGGCTCCACCCAAGTGGGCTGGGTGCCTGGAACAGGGGAGGGTCAGGGCATCGTCGACTATGGGTATTCCGACCACAACAGCTCCGACAGGACAAGCTACTACATGTTGAAGTTGGTCGACAGGGATGGCTCCTATCGCTGGGGTCCGATGGTCGCCGTGGAGGGAGGTGCCCGATCGGGAAGGTTCATCATACGACCGAACCCCGCAACGGATCACATCACGGTGGCTGGCCTGCCCGCGGATGGCACCATCATCACACTTCATGATGTGATGGGCCGGGAACGGATGCGCTGGTCAGCGAATGGGGAACTGAAGGACCTCGCCCATCTACCACGTGGACTCTACTTCGTCACTCTTCACGACGGCAGGGGACCCCTTGAGACGGAACGCCTGGTGCTCCGCTGATCAGGTGAAACGCCGCAGAATGGCCTGGACCTGCTGTGCGTAGCTGTCGCCGAACAGGTTCGTGTGAACGAGGAGCGGGTAGAGGTTGCACAGGTCCACGCGCTCTTCCCACCCGGTTTCAAGCGGCCAGGCGGCATTGTATGCGGTGATCAATTCACGGTCGAAGCCACCGAACAGACCGCTCATGGCGATATCCATCTCGCGGTGGCCATAGTAAACTGCCGGGTCGACGAGAACGGGCCTGGCCTCAGCATCACACATGAAGTTCCCGCTCCACAGGTCACCGTGCAGCAGTGCCGGTGCTTCCTTAGGAAAGAGCGCATCCAGCTGCGAATAGAGCCTTTCGAAACGCAGGACATCGCCCCCGCCGAGTCGTTTGCGGTCCCGGGCCTTGGCCACCATGGGTTCCAGGCGGCATTGCACGTAGAACTCCGTCCAAACCGCATGCTGCGTGTTCACCTGCCGCAGAGTGCCGATGTAGTTGTCCTGATCAAGACCGAAGCTCGGTGCGCCATGCCTGTGCAGGGCTGCTAATGAACGTCCGAAGGCTTCCCAGAACGCTGGCGTTCTCGGACCGCTCGCGACCCATTCAAGCAGGAGGTAGCTGTCATCGTGGTCCTCACCAACGGCGATCACATCCGGTACCCGGATGGCCGAGGTCGAACCGAGCCGGCGAAGGCCATCCGCCTCCGCCGCGAAGAAGCTCGGGTAGCGGTCGGCCCGGTTCACTTTCACGAAATAGCGCCCCTCGTTCGTCTCCAGGCGGTAGGCATCGTTGATGCTGCCGCCCCCGACAGGGACCTCCTGTTCGATATCCACGGGTCGTGCCAGATGGTCGCTCAAGTGCTTCGCCAAACACTCCACCAAGGATCCGGGTAAAGACATGGTGCAAAGGTGGGGGAACCTGGATCTACTACATTTGCGCTCCCGTTCAACGAACGGGCTGATATGTTGGGGAATTAGCTCAGCTGGCTAGAGCGCTTGCATGGCATGCAAGAGGTCACCGGTTCGACTCCGGTATTCTCCACGAAAGGCGGTCCCTGTGGCCGCCTTTTTTCGTTCAGGGCAGGATCGAACGCGATGGAACGCCATCTGACACCGACGAATGCACGGCGCCACCGGACCGGTGTAAAACCCTGTTGATAAGCAGCTTAGATGAACTGATGGGCGCGGCTCCGGAGCGGTCCATCTTTGCGCTGATCGTTCGAAGGATGCCCCTTGTTCCTTCCGCTGTGGACCTGCGAAGTTGAAGCGATCCCTTGTTGATCGATAGGCTATGGAGGGAGTGCGGAGGGCGGGTATTCGGAACACCAGGACCTGCTAGGGACGAATCAGGTAGGGCAGCTCTCCCCTCCCATCCATTCCTATCCAGAGGAACGATCGACGGTCATCGTGTTCTTCGTTCATCTGCCACCCTGAGCAGATACCGGTGCGTGGCGGATTGCGCACGCGTCCGCACCTTGTTCCGGTCCTTGTCCCGGTACGGGTTCGTCTGCCGGATATCGATCACCCTGGCCTTCACCTGGTCCGCCCACTGGATCTCCATGAGATCAAGGATGCGCCGCCGGAGGGTCTGGTCCATGATCGGGAACGCCACTTCGATCCGACGGTCCAGGTTGCGCCCCATCCAGTCCGCAGAGGACAGGTGCACCGACCATTTCCCTCCGTTCGCGAATGCGTACACCCGGGTGTGCTCCAGGAAGCGGTCCACGATGCTGATCGCCTCGATGCGACCACTGAGGTCGTCGACCCCGGGCACCAGGCAGCAGATCCCGCGGATGATCAGGCGCACGCGCACTCCAGCGTTGCTCGCGTCGTACAGCTTGCGGATCAAGGCGCGGTCCTCGAGGCTGTTCAACTTCAACAGGATGCCGGAGGGCTTTCCGGTACGGGCGTTCTCGATCTCCTTGTCGATCAGCAGCTCCAAACTGCCACGGAGGTTCACGGGTGCCATCAACAGATGCGTCAAGGCTGGTCGATGCCGGCGGTCGGCCAGGTGGGCGAAGACCTCGGCAACCTCGCGCGTGATCGCCGGCTTCGAGGTGATCAGCGCCATGTCGGTATAGATCCGCGAGGTCCGTTCGTTGAAGTTGCCGGTGCCCAGGTAGGCATGGCGGACCACACGACCACCTTCGATGCGTTCGATCAGACACAGCTTGCAATGCACCTTCAGGTTCTCGTAGCTGTACAGCACCCGCGCACCCGCCTTCTCCAGGGCCTCACCCCAGTACAGGTTGCTCCGCTCATCGAACCGGGCCTGCACCTCCACGAAGACGGTCACCCGCTTTCCGAGCCGTAATGCATCCAGTAGTGCGGTGCAGACCTCCGATCCCTCGGCAACACGGTAAAGGGTGATGGCGATGTGCCGGACGCTCCGGTCCCGCGCGGCATGTTGCAACCAACGCACCACGTTGCCGAAGTCGTGATACGGGAAATGCCACAGCAGGTCCCTGCTTCGCGCGGCCTTGAACACGGCGGCACCGTCCCGGGTCACCGGGTCGGGGACAGGTCTCAACGGCGGGTCACGCAACTCCTTGCGCCCGGAGATCGGCACTTTCATCAGGTCGCTGAAGTTGTGGTAACGCCCACCGGCGACCAGGTCCTGCTTGGAAAGCCCGAGCAGTCCGCGAAGTGCACGCAGGGTGGCCGCGGGCATGCTGCGATCATAGAGGAAGCGGGCGGGGACTCCCATGCTGCGTTTCCGCAGGCTCTTCCGCACTTTGTCCTTCACGTTCCCGGCATATTCCTCGTCGAGGTGCAGCTCGGCGTCGCGCGATAGTTTGATGGCGTGACAGTCCAGCAGCTTCGATCCGGTGAAGAGCTCGGCGAGGCAGAGCCGCATCACATCGTCGAGGTAGATCAGGTCCGTTCGACCTTTGCGGGAGGGCAGAACGAGGAAACGTCCGACCTCATCGCTGGGGATGTTCACCAGCACAAGGCGCGGCTTGCCGCTTTTCCTGGTTCGCAGCTGACAGGCGAAGTACAGCTTCCGGTCCTCGATGAACGGGGCATTACCGGGCCGGACGGTGGCGGTGTGGAGCAAGGGGGCCACATGCTGCGTGAAGTGCTGACGCACCTGCCGTTCCTGCCTGGGCGACAACTTCTGCGGAAGGAGGAAATGGATCCCCTCCTTGGCAAGGGTGGGCAGCAGTACTTCGCGATAGAGCTTTCCGAATCGTTCCTGCTGCTCAAGGGCCTTGCGATTGATGCGGTCCACCCGTTTCTCCGGGGTCACCTCCAGTGCGGTGCGGTCCACCTTCTTCAGACCGGAGAGGCTCCGCAAAGAGGCCACACGCACCCGATAGAACTCATCCAGGTTGCTCGAATAGATGGCGAGGAACTTGAGCCGTTCAAGCAGCGGTACGGTATCATCCATCGCCTCCTGAAGCACACGATCATTGAAGGAGAGCCAGCTCAGGTCACGGTCGTAGAAGCGCTCAGGCGCATGGGTCATAGGGGCGCGGCGTCCTTTCTCGGTCCTCGATCGTTCTTTGAGCAGCTGCATGTTCAGCTTCTTCTGCCGTGCATAGCGTGACCGGGCCACGGGCGTGTGGAAGTCGTGTTGTTCGAGGTAAGCGATGTTCTCCGACAGCCATTGAGCGGCCGTTATCCGCTTACCTCGTACCACCTCCAGTTCCCGCTTCAGCGCGGCGCTGCGATCGATGAAGTCCACCTGTCCGGCCTTGGCCGAGTCCGCATCGCGCAGCACCTGTTGCAGCACGTTCTTCGGCCTTGCCCCATATCGCGTGCTCATGATGCACGCTTCCACACGTGCGATATCCCGTTGACCTGAACCAAGACGCTCGAGAAAGCGCCTGGCAAGGCGGGCACTGGCTTCTTCATGGCCTTCATAGACCTTGGCATAACCGGTGTCATGGAACAGGGCGGCCACCTCCAGCACCCCAAGGTCCGCAACGGACAGTCCCATGGCCTGGCCCAGGTCCTTCGCGGTGCGTGTCACTGTCAACGTATGCTCGAGATCATGGAATGTCATGTGGGCCGGCATGTGTGCCGCGAACCACTTGCGTACATGTGATCGACAGCGTTCGATCCGGGCTTCGCTGATCATGGCCGGCCAAGATAGAAGGTCGGTGCGGGCGATGGGGGCCGGGGCGCCCGGCTATATTTGGCAGGACCACTGCACACCGGATGGACCCAGCCCATGTTCTCGCGCTCTACGAGCGATTCGCTGGAGACCGGTCCACTTTCCTCTACGGCGGCGCCTTTCTCGACGAGCACACGGCCCGCCTGATCAACATGCAGGAGGAGCATCTCGAGAGCGAGGGCGCTTCACGTGTGACCCGCGGCAAGCTCACGTTCGTGCTGGTCGAGGCCTACCAGAACATCGTCCGCCATCGGGTGAAGGATGCGGCCATGCTGAAGGGGGCCGGTCATGGTCTATTCCTGTTGCGCAGCGCCGGAACGTCGCACGAGGTCACCGCGATGAATGCCGTGGCGGGCGCCGAGGTGGAGGCCTTGCAGAAAGCGCTGGACCGTCTCAGTGGCCTGGACCTGGGTGAGATGAAACGGTTGTTCCTCCGAGGGCTTCAGAACGAGGCGCGCACGGAGCGGGGAGGAGCGGGGCTTGGACTGGTGGAGATGGCACGGCGCTCGGGGAATCCGCTGCGGCATGCGTTCACGCGGATCGATGAGCGGTACCAGTTGTTCGCTCTGCAGGTGTTGGTGGGCCCCGATGACGGTTGGCTGAGCGACGGGTCGCTTCCCATGGATCTGCATCGGGCGGTGCTCGACGATCGCATCCTGCTCCTTCATCGTGGGGAACTGCCAGCCGTGGTCCAGGAGAACCTGATCCGCATGATCGAACGGGATATGTCCGAGTTGCAGGCGGGTCCCTCGAGGGCCGATCAGGCATTCCTGCTGATGATGGGCGCCGTGGCCGACCTTGGTGTCGGGGGCGAGGGCCCCATGGTCATCGTCGCACAAGGGACCGATCATGCGACCATCACGCTTGCCGCACCGTTGACCGTGGCCACCGTGGGTCGGGTGGAGAAGGCGATCGAACGGGTGCTGACCATGGATGGGCCGAGCCTGCAACGACGGTATCGGGATGCACTGCTGGGACGGGCGGATGGAGCTGGTGGGTTGGAGCTGGGCTTGATGGACCTTGCCCGGCGCAGCATTGGACCGTTGCGCACACGCATGATGTCCTGGCGTGAACTTCCGCTGCTCGTGCTGGAGGCGGACGTTTAACGATCCTTGGCTGCCGTTCCCTGGAAAAACGCCGCTGCCATGTACGGATCGGTCCGGTGCTTGAGTTATCCCAACAACCAAGCACACCATGTTCTCCCTACTCCTGCGCACGATGGCGCTGCTGCGCCGCTTCCAGCACTGGTTCGACCGGCGCTTCGGATGGTTCTTCACCAATGGGATGAAGGCCTGTGATCCCAGCCGGGAACGGCCGGTCAGAGCTTGATGCACACGTTCTTCGCCTCGGTGAAGAAGCGCAGGGCGTCCATGCCGCCCTCACGACCCACCCCGCTCTGTTTCACACCACCGAAGGGTGTGCGTAGATCGCGCACCATCCAGCAGTTCACCCAGACAATGCCGGCTTGTAGAGCGCGCGCCACGCGATGGCTGCGTTGTACATCCCTCGTCCAGATCACACTGGCTAGACCGTACGGCGTGGCATTGGCCAGGGCGATGGCCTCCGTTTCCGTTTCGAAGGGTTGAATGGTCACCACCGGTCCGAAGATCTCCTCCTGGTTCGTGCGGCATTGCGGGCCCAGGCCCTCGATCACCGTGGGCGCGATGAACCAGCCGTCCTTCAAAGGGCCTTCCATCATGATCCGGTTCCCGCCACACAACACCTGGGCTCCCTCCTCACGGGCGATCCGGATGTGCTCCAGAACCTTCTGCATGTGCGCTTCGCTCACCACGGCGCCCAGATCGCTTTCCGGTGATCGGGGATCGCCCACACGCAATGCCTTCACCCGGTCGACGAATGCGGTGCGGAACCGTTCGAAGATGGAACGCTCCACCAGGATCCGCGAGCCGCACAAGCAGATCTGACCCTGGTTCGTGAAGCTGCTGCGTACGGTGGTCCGCAACATCTCCTCGAAGTCGCAATCGGCGAACACGAGCACGGGATTCTTGCCACCCAGCTCCAGGCTCAACTTCTTGAACATCGGAGCGGCCACACGCGCGATCTCCGCACCGGTGCGTGTGCCTCCTGTGAAGGAGATGGCCGGGACCCCCGGATGGGAGGTGATGGCGGCACCCACCTTGGGACCAAGGCCGTGCACGATGTTGAGCACCCCGGGAGGCATGCCAGCGGCCTGGCAGAGCGCGCTCATCCGGTAGGCGGTGAGCGGCGTCACCTCGCTCGGTTTGGCCACCACGCAGTTGCCGCTGGCCAATGCCGGCGCGATCTTCCAGGTGAACAGATAGAGTGGCAGGTTCCACGGGCTGATGCAGCCCGCCACACCGAACGGCTGCCGGTCGGTGTAGTTCACCGCGACATCGTCCATCAGGTGGGCTTCGCTCGGGAAGTGGATGATGGCCGTTGCGAAGAACCGCAGGTTCGCCACCGCGCGCGGGATGTCCACCCGACGGGCCAGCGACAAGGGCTTCCCATTGTCACGTGATTCATCCTCCACGAACCCGTCCATGTCCGCCTCGATGAGCTCCGCGAGCCGAAGCATCACCTTGCTCCGACCCTCGCGTCCCAATGCGTTCCATGCAGGGAACGCCTGTTGCGCGGCCTTCACGGCCAGGTCCACATCCCGCTCATCTGAATCGGGGATCCGGCCAAAGGCCTTGCCGGTGGCCGGTGCGTACACATCGAGCCAGGCACCACTTACGGCTGGTCTCAGCTCACCGTCGATCAGGTTCAGCAGGGTCTCCATGCGTTGCGAAAGGTAGAGCGCATGTGTGGAAGCATCGGCCGTTGAGCGTCCTCGACGTTCCCACGAAGCGATGGGCCTGAACATCGAAGGCTCGCACATCGTGCGAGCCCTCGACCCCTTGTTGCCTTGTCCGTGACCGGAACGTCCGACCCGTTGACAAGCTTTTTCCTACCAGACCATCGGCTTGCGCCTCTATCGTTCGAACGACGATACAAAGGAAGGAGGAGGGCCACAGCACAGCTGTTAAGGCCTTGCGAATGAACGTTAAAGACCGTTAAGCCCTGCCGGGTGCGGGTTGGCTCGGTAGCTTCGGTGCGTGGAGAAACGTCGCATCACCATCCTGCTCCTGGCGATCAGTGCGGCATTGATCGGCCTGATGGGCATCCAGGTGAAGTGGATGCGCGACAGCATGGCCCTGCGCGAGGCTCAGTTCGATCGGACCGTGGACCATGTCCTCTTCGCCGTGAGCGACCGCATGGAGCAGATGGAGAAGTTGCACGATCTGCAACGCCATAGAACGGGCCGTCGCCTACTGCGTAAGTTGGACGCGATGCGCCGTGCCTATGACGAGCGCTTGACCACGGCTGCAACAGCGAGCGATACGGATGCGGTGCTGTCCGATCCGGGTCCGCTGCCTCCGGAACCACCGTCAGCATTGGAGGACATGGAGGACGAGGGTGCTCGCACGGCCTGGGAGGAGGGCTTTGCTGCGCATGAGGCCCTTGTAACGGACATGGTCCGGGCGATCTTCTCGCAGGAGCTGGCCAGGGATATCCGGGAGCGGATCGACCTGCCCGTGCTCGACTCGCTCCTGAGGGCCGAGTTCCTCGTCAAGGGCATGGACGAGCCCTTCAATTATGGCATCTACGACGCGCAAGGGGAGGAGGTCGTCTTCGGACATGAGCAACGCATCGATCCCGCACAGGTGGGACGGAGCGACCACCGGGAAAGGCTCTTCCGGCATGACCTGGTCGGGCCTGTGTACTACCTGCATGTTCAGGTGCCCGGGCATCGCGGTTCGTCGTGGTTGCGGATGCTGCCCCTGCTGCTCACCAGCGTGCTGCTGATGTCCATCATCGTGGTGGCCTTCTTCTTCACCATCCGCACCATCTTCAGGCAGCGCCGCATCAACGACATACGGAACGACCTGGTGAACAACCTGACCCACGAGCTCAAGACCCCGATCAGCACCATCGGTCTGGCATGCGAGGCGCTCACCGATCCGAGCATGCCCAAGACAGAGCAGCAGGTACGCACCTTCGTGGCCATGATCCGCGACGAGAACAAGCGGCTCGGTTCACTGGTGGAGAACGTGCTGCAAAGTGCGGTGCTGGAGAGCGGCCACATGGTGTTGAAACGTGTGGGGCTCGATGTCCACGCGCTGATCCAGGATGTCATTCGAAGCAGCAGCATGCAGGTCTCACGCCGCAATGGCCATATCGAGCTGGACCTGAAGGCGGAGATCCACCATGTGAACGGTGATCGCATCCACCTGACCAACCTGCTCTACAACCTCATTGACAATGCGGTCAAGTACACGGACCAGGAGCCGCGCATCCGCATCGCCACGGTGAGCAACGATGAAGGCATCACCGTGAGCGTGACCGACAACGGCATCGGGATCTCCGCCTCGGAACAGCGCAAGATCTTCGACCGGCTCTACCGCGTACCCACCGGCAACCTGCACAACGCGAAAGGCTTCGGGCTGGGCCTTAGCTACGTGCGCACCGTGGTCGAGCGCCATGGTGGGCGCATCCGGCTCGAGAGCGCACCGGGTCGAGGCAGTACCTTCCATATCTTCATTCCATTCGAACATGGCAGCGCCACACAAGCTGTTGGTGATAGAGGATGATCAGAACCTCGGCACGCTCCTGGTGGAGTACCTGCGTGCCAAGGGTTACGATGCGGATCTCCGCCACGATGGTCGCGAGGGCAAGGCTGCCTATGACAAGGGTGGCTACGACCTCATCATTCTCGATGTGATGATGCCGTACAAGGACGGCTTCACGCTCACGAAGGAGATCCGGGAACGGGACCTGACCACCCCCATCATGTTCCTCTCGGCCAAGGCGATGAAGCAGGATGCCATCCAGGGATTCCAGAGCGGGGCGGACGACTACATGACCAAGCCCTTCAGCATGGAGGAGCTCCTCCTTCGGGTGAACGCGGTGCTCCGCCGTTCCAAGGGAGTGGAACCGAAGGCCCCCGAACCGGAGGAGTATGTGATCGGGGACAGTCGCTTCCAGCCCCGCAAGCAGGTGCTGCAGACCCCCGGTGCGGAACGCAAGCTCACCACCAAGGAGAACGAGCTGCTCCGCTTGTTGTGCATGAACCGCAACGAGGTGCTCGATCGATCATCCGCATTGATCGCGGTATGGGGTGATGACAGCTATTTCAACGGACGCAGCATGGACGTTTACATCGCCAAGTTGCGCAAGTACCTGCGTGAGGATCCCAAGGTGGAGATCATCAACGTGCATGGCAAGGGCTTCCGTCTCATCGCTGATGCGGGGCCATCGAAGGGATGAGCCATTTTCGGCATGCGCGCGACCTTACAGGCAGGAGGTACGCCCACCGTCGACCGGCAGGTTGATGCCATTGATGTAAGCGGCGGAGGGTCCGACGAGGAAGGCCACGGCGGCCGCGATCTCGGCGGGTTCGGCGAACCGGCGCAAGGGGATCTCCGCGAGCATTTCCGTGCGCACTTCATCCTCGGATGAGCCGGTCCTTGAGGCCTTGGCCTGGATGATCGCCTTCAGCCGGTCAGTGGAGGTGGCACCGGGTAGCACGTTGTTCACCGTGATGTGGAAAGGCCCGAGCTCATTGGCGAGGGTCTTGCCCCAATTCGCCACGGCACCACGGATCGTGTTGCTCACCCCCAGGTTTGGCAGTGGTTGCTTCACGCTGGTGCTGATGACGTTGATGATCCGTCCGTGTCCACGCACCTTCATGCCGGGCACCACCGCGCGAACGATCGTCTGGAAGCCGATGAGATGCTGGGTGAACGCCGCGAGGAAGGCGGCGGCTTCCGCCTCGTGCGCTGGTCCGGGTGATGGCCCACCGGTGTTATTGACAAGGATGTCGATGGGTCGTTCGGAGACCAGCCCGGCCATGGCAGCGCCCAGCGTCACCGTGTCCGCCATATCACATGGCAGCGCCTGGTGGACCTGACCTGCCGGGACCGGAAGGGAGGATCGGACCTCGTCGAGCGCTCGCGGGTCACGAGCAAGAATGGTCACTGTTGCGCCAAGCCGGGCCAGCTCATGGGCCACCGCCCGTCCGATGCCTTGTGTTCCGCCGCAGACAAGTGCGTTCTGTCCGGTGAGGGTTCCGATAGCCATGTGGGGCTAAAATTATCCCCTGCGCCGAACTCTTGGATGCACAAGCATTCCAGCGCGATCGTGGAAAATCATGTTCCCGAACCACCGGATCACCCCCTTGTGACGTCGGAACTTTGTACCGTCCTATGTGCTCCTGTCATTTCCGATGAACCCGATGACCGACTTCAAGCAGTTGCTGTTCCCTCTATTCCTGACCGCCCTGGCTGGGGTATCACAAGCCCAGAGCGTGACCCTGCCCATGATCGAGCAACAAGCCACACCCTTGTGGCTGGGCGGCGCGCCCCCCAATGGCACATGCAGCGGAGCGGGTGTGGTGGCTTTGCAGATGGGCACCCCAAGCATCGTGATGGGCAACAATGAGAACGCTCCGACCGATCCGGTCTTCCAGGCCAATCTGGTCTGGGAGGGGTTCACCATACCGGCTTGCGCGGACCTGATGGTCAGCTACTGCGGGACCGACCCTGACTTCCTTGGAGGGTTGGTGTACTTGGTCACCGGTTGTCCGATCACCAACCTGGTCTTCAATAGCGGCTCCAACATCATTCCCAACGAATGTGGCGATGGCAATTTCGCCATCCTCTTCCCATCCTTGCCTCCCGGTACGTACTACTATCCCGTTCTCGAGGCGCCGGGTAGCAGCGGCGACTACACCCTGGTCTTCACCGCATCCCCATGCGCCGGCACGCCTCCGACCAACGCGCTCTGCGCGGATGCGATCACCTTGACCCCTTCGGAGGAGTGCGTGTTCACGAGCGGCACGGTGGAGCATGCCACGACGGTGGGCCCAACGGGTACGGCATGTGGAAATGGGGATGTTTCCGATGGGGTTTGGTACTCGTTCGTGGCGACGAGTTCCTCTCACGACATCACCGTTCAGCCCAGCACGGAGTTCAATGTGCATTTGAGCTTGATCAGCGGGAGCTGCACCGGCCAGTCCTTGCTGGCGTGTGCGATCGGGCAGAATTTCGGCACCTCCACCACCCTGTCCGCTACGGGTCTGACCGTGGGCAATACCTACCTGCTGCGGGTCGCGGACTGGTACGCCGGTGCGCCTCGCTCAAGCACCTTCGATATCTGTGTGGTGGCCATCGCCGGCACGACCTGCGAAGCGGCGGCGGGTAACCTCGTGCCCGATCTGGCGAATGTCTGCTACGCGGGGGCGGAGACCCTCCTTTCCGCCACTCCTTCCGGGAATGCCATCGTTCCCCCCGGATCCACGACCCTTTTTCTACTGACATCCTCTTCTGAAGTCGTTCTGGACCAGAACGACCAGCCAACGTTCATCGCGCCGGGCGTGGGCGGTTTCTCCATGCGCACCCTGGTCTATGACCCAGCGACCTTCGATCCTGCGATGATCCAGGAGGGAAGTAGCACGATCGGGTCATTGAACGAACTGTTCATACAGGGTGGGGGGACGGTCTGCGCGAGTCTGGACATCACCGGTGCCGGATTCACGGTGGAGAGCTGTTGCACCGCCAACGCGGGAAGCCTGACAGCGTTGGAACCTTCTGTATGCTGGGAGGAACCTGTGGTGAACATCGCCGCCTCACCCGTCGGGGATGCCGTGGTGCCTGCCGGTTATTCGGTCCTTCATCTGCTGAGCACGGCTGCTGACGGGGTTGTCCGGGACACGGCCACTGCAGCTTCTTTCGAGGTGATGGCTCCTGGGGCCTACCGGATCCATACGCTCGTATTCTCATCGGTCACTTTCGACATAGAGGCCATTGTGCTTGACACGACCACGCTCGCTGACGTCGCTGGTGAGTTCCTCGGTACGGGTGGATCGCATTGTGGCGCGCTGGATATCGGTGGGGTCCTCGTGGAGGTGGTCGTCTGTTGTCCGGGATCACTGGGCGTGATAAGCCTCATCGAGGATACGCTGTGTTACAGCTCCCAGGGAGTCGAGTTCGAGTGGTCGATGACGGATCCCGACGTTCCGGAAGGGTACGTTGTGCAGTACCTCATAGCTGATGCAGAAGGGTTGATCATGGACACAACGTCCCTCACGACGACGGAACTATCGGCGATCGGCACCTATACACTGCATGCCCTGGTCCTGGATACCATCACCCTGGACCTCGCTGTCGCCTTGGACACCATCACCACGATCGATGCCCTGAATGATCTTCTGGTGCAGGGTGGTGGGAACATCTGCGCCCTGTTCGACCTGTCCGGGATGGATCTGCATGTGATCGATTGCAGTCCGGCCAATGATGACTGCACGAATCCGGAATTCGTGACCGTGCAGCTGCTGGAGTCCTGTTCGGGAGGCATCATCCAAGGGGACAATACCTATGCGACCCAGGGCGATGCCACGGCGCCTTCGTGCGGTGATCCCGGATCCACCTTTGCCGATGTGTGGTACGTCTTCAACAGCGGGCAGAACACGGGCATCACCATCCTCTTCGACCCCGGGACCATGACATCATGGGGCATCGCCGTGCAGGATGCATGCGATGGAACGGAACTCCTTTGCGAGGTTCAGCCGGCCGCACCGGTCGACCTGGACACCGAACCGAACACGACCCTGCTCATCCGGATCTTCTCCGAACTGGGAGCTGGACAACCCGGGCAGTTCACCATGTGCATCACCGGCGCGGTCACCTCCACGATCTGCGATGGTGGTTCGGTGTCCACCTGGAACGGTCAGACCATCTTGAACGTATGCCAGGATGCCCTCCCGGATCTGATCGAGTTCGCGACCAGCAGCACCGCACCGGTCAATTACACCTTCGTGGTCACTGACATGGATAGCTTGATCGTGGCGGTCATTGCGGGCAACGCGCTCGACTTCAACGGGCTCATGCTGGGCACCTACCTGGTGCACGGGATCTCGCACGATGGTTCTTTGCAGGGAGTGGCAGTAGGCGATCCGCTGATGGCCATCACCACGACCGGCCAATGCTTGGATATGGCGCAGAACGCCGTGGAGATGCGGGTGGAGGTGTGCAGCGGTCTCGAGGAAGGGAGCGCGATCGGTTGGAGCATCTGGCCGAACCCGAACGAGGGTGCGTTCTTCTTGCGGAGCGCCACCGATGGTCCCATGATGGTCCAGTTGATCGGTACGGACGGTCGCGTGCTGTTCGAACAGAACGGGGTGGTGCGATCCGGTGAGGTCATCCACGTGATCACCGACGGCGTGACGCCCGGCGCGTACATGGTCCGTGTGCTCTCGGTGGGCGATGCACCTGTTGTGCAGCGTATACTCTTCCGATAGGACACATCCGCTGGCCACCTGCCGGATGTGCGTTCGGGATCGTGGATAATGCCCCGTGCCTGTCGGTCGGCGCAGGTCGGCGCCCACGTCATATTTGCCCGCGATCAACCTGAACGCCGAACACATGCAGCCCAAGAACGAGCGGTACGCTCCGATCATTCAAGTCCTGAGCGTATGGCTGCCCTTGCTGGCGGTCCTCGCGGAACAGCCCATGAGCGCCCAGTCAGGAGGCGGTGCGCCCAATGCCATCTGCAGCGGAGCTGTGGTCAACGACCTGGTCCTGGATGTGCCGATCATCGTGGCCGGTGATAATACCGGGGCCGCACTCGACCCCGTCTTCGGTGTGCCGGTGGTATGGGAAGCGTTCACGACGACCAGTTGTGCGAACGTGTCCGTGGGCTATTGCGGCACTACGCCCGCCTTCACGAACGCATTGATCACCCTTGCGGTAGGGTGCCCACTGACCAACTTCGTGTTCAATTCATCGTCCAACATCGATCCAGAGGCTTGTGGCGACGGGAATTTCACGGTCCTGTTCCCCGACCTGCCGGCCGGTACCTACTACTACCCGGTTCGCCAGGGCACTGGTTCCACCGGACCCTACTCGCTCACCTTCACGGCCACGGCATGCAGCAGTTCAGCGCCGGCAAATGCGGACTGCTCCGGAGCCATCACGCTCCCGGCAGGTGCGGAGTGCACACCCGTTTCGGGGAACGTGGCCTTCGCCACGGCCGCTGGCAACAACGGGATAGGATGCGGCAATGGGGATGTGGCCGATGGCGTTTGGTATGTCTTCGAAGCAACGTCCACGTCCTACGACCTAACGGTGGCACCAAGCGCACAGTTCAATGCGCATGTGGAGGTGTTCACAGGCGGATGTGATGCGCTGACGAGCGTCACCTGTGCGGTCGGTGCCGATTTTGGTGTGCAGACCGTTGCGGAGTTGACGGGACTGACCATCGGAGAGACCTACCATGTGCGGGTGTGCGACTGGTATGCTGGCAGTCCCGTCACCACCAGTTTCTTCATTTGCCTGGAGGAGGTGCTCACCATCGTGTGTGAGGAGAACGCCGGTACGCTGTCAGCGGCAGCATCGAACGTCTGTCTCATGAACGGTGTGGCGGGGCTTACCGCCACCCTGAACGGAGATGCCGTGGTGCCCGGTGGGTACCAAATGATCCACTTGCTGACCACGAGCCCGGATGGGGTGATCGTCCAAGGCGCCTTGACCCCCTCGTTCCAGGTGTCCGCGCCGGGGACCTATACGCTGCACACGCTGGTGTATGACGGCACGCTCGACCTGAACGGATTGGTGTTCGGTGTGACCACCCTGTCATCGATCAACGGGCTGCTCGTTCAGGGAGGAGGCAGCATCTGCGCCTCGCTCGATCTTGCAGGTGCCACGGTCGTGGTCGAGGAGTGTCCGTCCTGTGTAGCGGATGCAGGTAGCCTGGAGGCGAACATGAGCTCGATCTGCCTGGTGGATGGCTCCGCCACCATGAACGCCACTCCCGGTGGGGACTTTGTCGCTCCGACCGGGTACGAGGTGCTGTACCTGCTCACCACGGGCGAGGACCTGGTCATCAGCCAGGGGTCCTTCACACCGGCGTTCGTCGTCACGGCTGTCGGGCAGTACACGATCCACACGCTGGTGTACGACCCGAACACCTTGGATCTTGGCGGGGTCGTGTTCGGGGTCACCAGTGCGTTCGATGTCGCTTCCCAATTGATCCAGGCCGGTGGGACCATCTGTGCGGCGCTTGATGTCACCGGTGCACCGGTGAGCGTGGAGGTGTGCACCGGTGTCACAGAACACCGGGAGGATGCGTTCATGTTGTGGCCCAGCCCGAATGGTGGGCGCTTCATGGTGCAGGGTGCCGGACCTGCCGGACCAGCCGTTCTTCAGGTGATCGGCCTTGACGGGCGCAGGGTCCATGAGGAACGTCTCAACCTGCCTTCGAATGCACCCCTGTCCGTTGAGCTCCCCCAGAGCATAGCACGCGGTGTGTATCTGGTACGCATCCTTTCAGAGGATGGACAGGCGTTGATGCGCATGGTCCTGGAGTGACCCGAACCATCGGGCGGCAGGGTGCGTATGACGGGTCGAATACCCGTCATGAAGAACATCCTATTGACCATGACCGGCCTGCTCTCCCTGGCCGGCCTGCCGACCCCGGGACAGACCCAGGACCTGGTGCTCACCCTTCCTGTCTCCGGACGCGTGATGGAGGCTGACAAGAAGATGGAAGGCTGCAAAGTGATCATCTTCAAGGGCAACGAGATCCTTGGTGAACAGGTCACGGACCGCAGTGGTCGCTTCGGCATGGAGCTGGGGCTGCAGGAGGAATTCGCCATCGAGTTCCGCAAGGAGGGTTACCTGCCCAAGCGGGTGCTCGTGGATACGCGGGGGAACCTGCCCAAGGACCTGGTGGACATCGCACCGATCGACATGGCCATGACCATGCTGCCCGCATCGAAGTATGATGGTGCCGACACCGATGAGCTCGACTTCCCATTCGCCATCATCCGTTACGACCGTGGTGCCAAGGCCTTTGTGCAGGACCACGAGTACACAGCTGACATGATGCGTACCAACGGCGCCCTGCTGCTGATGTCCGGTCGGGCCGGCAAGCGTTGAACAAGGGCTACTTCCGGTGACGGGTTACCTTCGGGGCGAAACACCTGCACCGATGCCCATCCGCAGACCCTTCAACCTGAAGCAGTGGATCGCCGACAACCGCGACCTGCTGAAGCCGCCCGTCGGGAACAAGAACCTCTACGCCGATGCCGGGGACTACATCGTGATGATCGTGGGCGGCCCGAACGCGCGCAAGGATTATCACTGGAACGAGACCGAGGAGCTCTTCTACCAGTTGGAGGGCGACATTGAAGTGGGTATCCAGGAGGATGGCAGGGCGGTGACCATCCCCATCAAGGAAGGAGAGATGTTCCTGCTGCCGGGCCGGGTGCCGCACCAGCCGCGCCGTGGCCCAGGCACGGTGGGGCTCGTGATCGAGGTGAAGCGCGATGACCGGGAGATGGAGGATGGCCTGCAATGGTATTGCGAGGAGTGCAACAACCTGCTGCACGAGTACAAGTTCGTCCTGCACAACATCGAGAAGGACTTCCTGCCGCGCTTCCGCGACTTCTACGGTGATGAGGCCAAGCGCACCTGTTCCAGTTGTGGTCATGTGATGGCCGTCGATCCGCGCTTCGTCTGACGCACCCACATGGCCGCGCCGCTCACGATCGACATCCATACGCACATCCTTCCGGAGCACATCCCGGACTTCGGCAGGCGTTACGGTTACAGGGGCTTCATCCATCTTGATCATCACAAGCCGGGCTGCGCCCGGATGATGGTGGACGACAAGTTCTTCCGGGAGATCCAGGCCAACAATTGGGATCCACACGTGCGCCTCAGCGAATGCGATGCGCACCATGTGGATGTCCAGGTGCTCAGCACCGTGCCGGTCATGTTCAGCTATTGGGCGAAGCCGCACGACACGCTGGACCTATCCATGTTCCTCAATGACCACATCGCGGGCATCGTGCATCAATGGCCCACGCGCTTCGTGGGATTGGGAACCCTGCCCATGCAGGAACCCGAGCTCGCCATCAAGGAGCTTGAGCGCTGCGAACGGATCGGGCTGGCCGGTGTCCAGGTCGGTACGCACATCAACGGCACCAACCTCGGTGAACCCCGTCTATTCACGGTCTTCCAGGCCTGCGAGGAACTGGGCATGGCGGTCTTCGTGCATCCGTGGGACATGATGGGGGCGGACCGCTTTGACAAGTATTGGATGCCCTGGTTGGTGGGCATGCCGGTGGAAACGACGACCGCGATCACCTCCATGATCTTCAGCGGGCTGCTCGAGCGATTGCCGAAGCTGCGCGTGGCCTTCGCTCATGGTGGGGGCTCCTTCCCGGCCACCCTGGGTCGGATCGAGCATGGCTTCAACGTGCGACCCGACCTATGTGCCGTGGATAACCCGGTGAACCCGCGCGACTACCTCGGGCGCTTCTGGATCGATGCGCTCGTACACGATCCTGCCATGTTGCGCCTCGTGGTTGACCAGATGGGTGCGCATCGCGTCGCCCTGGGCACCGACTATCCTTATCCGCTCGGAGAGCTGGTTCCAGGCGAGCTGATCAAGAGCATGCCCTATGATGATGCCACGAAGCAGCTGCTGCTTGGAGGCGCGGCCTTGCAGTGGCTGGGCATGAATGCGGAACGGTTCGGGCGGAGCTGACCGGTCACCGCACCAGGTTCACGTGCCCTACGCGCTCCTGCACACCCCCCGCGATCTCCTTCGCACGCACCTTCCAAACGTAGGTATCGATCGGTGCGTCCTGACCACCGTAACGACCATCCCACCGGGTGCTCATGTCCGCCGTGGTCCAGATCAATTTGCCCCAGCGGTCATAGACATCCAGCTCGATCTCCACGATATCCACACCCCATGCCCCGAACACGTCATTGTAACCATCTCCGTTCGGTGTGAAGGTGTTCGGCACGAAGAGCCGGCCTGGTACAAGGATCGTCACTTCATCCGTGGTCCTGCACCCGTTCTGGTCCGTCATCGTCACGGTGTAGGTGGTGCTCTGTTGCGGCTCGGCGATGGGCGCGGCCGATAGGCTGTCGTTGAGCGTGCTGGCCGGTGACCACACGAAGCTTCCCTCACCCACGGCGCTCAACTGAGCGGTCTCTCCCAGTTCGATCACCTGTTCCCAGTATGCGGTGACAGGATGCACGGGATGTGTGTCCAGATGTACCTGTGCTTGCGCCACACAACCGATCTCATCCGTGATGGTCACCGTGTAAGTGATCGCACCATACACCGTGGCGATGGTGCTATCCCCTGTGTTCGAGTTGAGCCCTGTTGCCGGGCTCCATACATGGCTCACGCCTTCGGAGGCGAAGAGCGGCACTTCCTCCCCGCTGCATACAAGGCTGTCCGGCCAGGCCATGGCCACCGGCTCCCGGATGTCAACGAAGGCGGAATCGAACAAGGAACCGCATGCATTGCTCACCTGCACCACGAACCACTCCGCGGTTTCAGGGACGATGAGCTGTTCGATGTCCGTGGAACCGATGACGCCGGTCCCGGCCAGCCAGAGGTGTTGTCTTCCTGATGGTGCTGACAGCCGGACCTCTCCACCGGTGCAGATGATGGTATCCGACAAGGAGGGCAACGGAAGACCGGCATCCACCCGGACCACCACGGTGTCCAGCACCTCACATCCGTCCGGGGTGATGATCACGACGGAATATGCGGTGCTGTCCAAGGGGCTTGTGGTGGGGTCCTCAGCGGTCGGATCGCTCAACGTCTGCGCCGGAGCCCATTGGTAGCTTCCTCCGCCTGAGCCATCCAGGGTGGCGATCTCCCCGGCACAAATGAGCCGATCAGGTCCTGCGGACCCGATCGGTTCGAAGAGATCGATCTGCACGTCAGCCGTGGTCTCACCACATTCACCGGTCACGGTCACCGTATAGAGCGTTGAGATGGTCGGCGAGAAGGTCGGGTCGCTCGCACTGGGGTCACTGACACCGTTGGTCGGCGACCATGACCACGCCACGCCCGTGGGCACAATGACCTGAACGCTGCCGCCCGGGCAGATCGGATCCTGAGGTGGCAGCTCCACCGGAGGGTCCATGATCACCGTCACGACCAGCGTGGTGGAATCCGGACGTGCGCAGCCACCACTGTCGCTCACGCGGAGGGAGATCGTGTATTCGCCGGGTTCGGTGTACGCGTGTGATGGTGCGGGCTCACTGCTCACGGTGCCATCCCCGAACTGCCAATCATAGGTGTCCCCACCGATGCTGTTGTTGGTGAATTGCACGTCCACCGGGGCGCACACGGTGCTTGGCCCCACCACATCGACGATCGCCACGGTGGCCACCAGGTCGAACTTGATCACCCCGAGGTTGCAACCAGTGGACCCGTTGTTGTTGCTCCATGCGCCCGGGGTGGTTGGGAAGTCGTCGTTGTTCTGGCAGCCGGCGCAGACCGCCTGGTAGATCGTCCCGTTCTTATCGAACCGGCTGGTACCTCCGTCCACGTGCTCGGGACTCGTTCCTCCTCCGAAGAAGGTCGCGTAGTTCAAGCCAACAGCCTCAGGCTCCAGCACCATCAGGTAGAAGTCGTCGCCATCCGTTGCGGGCTGGAATGCGTCCGGAGTAACAGCCATGCCAAGTGTGGTGCTCGCGGAATTCCCGGCAAAGGAGTTGGTGGATCCGCCCCATCCGCTGAAGTAGATCTGGCCGCAATTGCTCACCAGGAACGCTGTGGGTGAAAGGAACTGCGTGCTGTTCCCATTGCCGAACACGGTGCTCCAGACGGAGGCGTCCAGATCGTGGGAGAGCTTATGAATGAACTGCGAACTGCCTGACACCTGATAGCGGCCAGGGCTCACTGGATACCCGCCATCTGATTGACCGACCACATAGACCTGGTCGTCCGTATCAAGCTGCACGAAATAGCACTGGTCATACCCCGCCGTGCCGATGAAGGTCGAACTGAGCGCGGCACCGTTGGGTGCATAACGCATGAGGTAGCCATCGATGCCTCCTCCATGGTCCGGACGGAACGGAGCACCGGACATGGGCAGGTCGATACTGGTGGTGCCGCCCGTTACGAAGATCTCCCCGTTGCTGTCCACCTGGGTGCCATAGGCCGCATCCGCCCCTGTGCCGCCGATGTATGAGGCCCATTCCAGAGTGGACAAATTCGGATCCATGCGGAAACAATATCCGTCGTACACGCCTCCACCATGCGCAGGTTGGGAAGCGTTCACGGTCGGCAGGTCGGCGCTGGCCGAGGTGCTGGCCACGATCGGGTTGCCGTTCCCATCCACGATGATCTCGCCACGGAAGGAATCGCCGTAGTTGTGGGCAAGCGCTTCATCGTTGTTCACCCCGTCGTTGTCCGTTCCCCCGATGTAGGTGCTGCCGATCAGAGCGGTGGCATCGGCGCTGAGGTGCGCCACGAAGATGTCCGTGCCAAAAGGCTGGCTGTAGCCGTACCCCACTGCGTATTCCAGGTTCGGACCGCCGTCGAACGTGGCATCGAAGCATCCGGCCGTGGTCGGGAAGTTGTTGGAGCCGGTGTGCCCGAAGATGTACAGTTCATCATCGTCGTTCACCACCATGCTGTGAGGCGCCTCACTGCGCAATCCGCCCAGATACGTGCTCCAGACCAACGACGACCCATCGGTGCTCCACTTGCTCACACCGACATCCACTGAAGGCGTGATCGATCCGACCGGTCCGTTGTAGCTGTCGTCCAGCACACCGAGCGTGGCCGGATAGCCCGGGGCGAACACGATACCGGCGCCGTAAAGGTGTCCATCGCCATCGTAGGTCGCGGTGAAGCCGAAGTTGTTCCCGGAACTCCCGCTATAGCTCGCGAACGATAGGACAGGGTCGATCGTCAACGAGCGTGTGACATCATATGGTCCCACCTCGAACGCCACACGGTCCCCCTCCACGGC
The DNA here is from genome assembly GCA_029573495.1 of Bacteroidota bacterium. GTDB lineage: Bacteria > Bacteroidota > Bacteroidia > Flavobacteriales_F > PHOS-HE28 > PHOS-HE28. The sequence continues at coordinate 51,019 of JAKQEI010000173.1, forward strand.
GAAACGCGTGGGAATGTTCGAACGAAGGAGATCATCACCCTGGAAGGAGATGGGTTCCTCCTCGATCACCTCACCCGCCGTGGTCCGGACCATCAGGCGTTCATCCACCACAGCGAGGCCGTCCTGTCCTTCAAAGCGCAGCTTCACGGATCCCGGATCGACCTCGGGCGCGAGTACGAACTCATACTTCAAGCCCGTGCGTCCATCCAACTTCAGGTCGATGCCGGGCCATACCTGACGAAGGGTCACAGCCCCATATACCGCACATCCCGTGCCCCATCGATCGGGATCATTCCCGATGAAGAAGTTCTCGTAGTGCGGGGCCTTCGTCGATCCCTCCCAGGCTTGCGCGGTCCCACCTTCGAAATGAACCCGGAAAGCATGCCGCCGCAACGGTTCGTCCCCGTGATCGGCCTGTGCTGTACCGTGGTGGTGCGCCTCACCTCCGGACTCCAGCACGTAGGTGAAGGCCGATCGTTCCACGAAAAGGGCACCGTTCGGCAACAGCACCCGGTAAAGGACCTGATCGGGCCATTGGCCCCGGTTCTCCGTGAACGCGGCCACAGGAGTCCCGGCCCTGGCGAGCAGGGCGGTCGCCCAGAGGAGGAGGATGCTGATGGAACGCACGGCCAGGGCCTTCTTCCGGCAAGTTACCCCGGAAAGACAGGCCATTCGCCGGAAAGGTTGCTTAACGCTGGTCGACCGGGCTGATCGACCACCGGAGCGGTCCGTACCTTTGCGGCGCCTGGAGCAGCGGGAAGCCACACCGGCCCCCAAGCTTCGGCTCCCGGCACGGAACGTCTTGAGCGACGCCATCAAGCACGAATGCGGGATCGCCCTTATCCGCCTGCGGAAGCCCCTGGACCATTACCGCGAACGTTACGGCACCCCCTTGTACGGGCTCAACAAGCTCTACCTGCTCATGGAGAAGCAGCACAACCGGGGGCAGGACGGTGCCGGCGTGGGTGTGATCAAGCTGGATCCCGCGCCCGGGACCAACTACATCGACAGGAGCCGCTCCACTGACAAGCAGGCCATCCAGAAGATCTTCGAGCGTGTCCACAAAGGCTACGACGAGGCCGTGCGAGTGGCGCCTGGCGCAAGCGGCGATGCGATCCTGCTCAAGCAGCACATGCCCTTCATGGGGGAGGTACTACTTGGGCACCTGCGCTACGCCACCTTCGGAAAGGACGGGGAGGAGAATTGCCACCCGCGCCGCCGCTTGAACAACTGGATGACGCGCAACCTGGTGGTCGCGGGCAACTTCAACATGACCAATGTGGACGAGCTCTTCGACCTGCTCGTCTCCATCGGACAGCACCCCAAGGAGCGCTCCGACACCATGACCGTGTTGGAGAAGATCGGTCACTTCCTGGATGTGGAGAACGATCGCATCGCGCAGGTGCACCGGCAGTTGGGCTACACCGAGAAGCAGATCACGCAGGTCATCGCCGAGAAGCTCGATGTGCGCCAGATCCTGGTCAATAGTGCGCTCGACTTCGATGGGGGCTATGCGCTCGCCGGCATGATGGGCCATGGCGATGCCTTCGTACTTCGGGACCCGGCAGGGATCAGGCCTGCTTTCTGGTATGCGGACGATGAGGTGGTGGTGGTGGCCAGCGAACGCCCGGCGATCCAGACAGCCTTCGGTCTGCGCACGGAGGACGTGAACGAGCTCACCCCGGGACACGCGCTCATTATCAGGAAGGATGGTCGATACAGTGAGGAGAAGGTCCGCGAACCGCTGGAGAAGCGGGCGTGCAGCTTCGAACGGATCTATTTCAGCCGCGGCAGCGATCGCGACGTGTACCGGGAACGGCTCGAACTGGGTCGCACGCTTACGCCGGCCATCCTGGAGGCGGTGGACCATGATCTGGAGAATACCGTGTTCAGCTTCATACCGAACACCGCCGAAGTGGCCTTCTACGGCATGTTGAAAGGGGTGGAGGATGAGATGAACGCGATCAAGGAGCGCCGCATACTCGAGCTTGCACAGAAGCCGGATCCTGAGGTCCTGCGCCGGATCCTCGCCTTACGGCCTCGCCTGGAGAAGGTGGCCATCAAGGACGCCAAGTTGCGCACCTTCATCACCGCTGACGATGCCAGGGACGACCTGGTGGCGCATGTCTATGACATCACCTACGGCACCGTGCGCTCCGGCCAGGACAACCTGGTCGTGATCGATGACAGCATCGTACGCGGCACCACGTTGGAACAGAGCATCCTTAAGATGCTGGCACGCCTGGAACCCAAACGCATCGTGGTGGTCAGCAGTGCGCCTCAGATCCGCTACCCGGACTGCTACGGCATCGACATGGCCAAGATGGGTGACCTCGCGGCCTTCCGGGCGGCCATCGCCCTGCTGAAGGAGACCAAGCAGGAGAACATCATCGACGATGTGTATGACCGTGCCGTCGCCATGGTCGACAGGCCCCTCGCCGAACAGGAGAACGTGGTGAAGGACATATACCGACCATTCACCGCCGAGCGCATAAGCGACAAGATCGCCGAGCTGCTCACTCCTGCCGATCTGGGCGTTGAGGTCCGGTTGGTCTACCAGAGCATCGAAGGTCTGCATGCCGCCTGCCCCGACCATAAGGGCGATTGGTACTTCACAGGAGACTATCCGACGCCTGGAGGGAACCGTGTGGTCAACCGGGCTTTCATCAACTATCGCGAAGGCAAGAACGTACGCGCCTATTGAGCGGCGATGATACGCCCCTGGCGACGAGCCTTGCGGAACTGCTTCGCGCGCCCATCCAGTCTGGCATCACCATGAACGACGATGTGCGATCCCTCCTGGATGCACAACCGGGCCTTGCGCGCGAGCATCAGTCGGCTTCCGGGCATCAGATGGATCGTGCTGTTGTGCTTCAGCTCCAAGGTCGCGCGGTCCTCCACCAGCACCGAAGCGCTGGCCTCCACGGTAAAGCGCGTCGGGCCACTGAACCAAGGGCCGCCGGCACTGGAGTCGGCCGGGCTCATGCGCGTGGGTGTGCGGGAGCGATCCAGCAGTAGGTGGTGGCCGCTGGCGATGGTCAGTGAATGTCCGTCCACACCGCGCAATGGAGGCAGGCTGATGCTGTCGGCGCACCATCGTTGATCGCTTGTCATACGCGTATCGTTGGTGCTCACCCGCACCACGGCATCCCCGTTGGCCCGCATTTCCAGCAGGTCCACCCGGATGCCGTTGAGGTGGATGGTGCGCACGTTCGGCGCATTAAGCCCGAAGGAGGTCCGTGCGTTGGTGCTGAACAAGGTCATCATGTTCGCACTGGAGGGGTTGGTGCACATTCCCAGGCTGCGAACGCCGTTCATCCGGAAGGCGTGCTCAGGCCTGCCGAAGAGGATGAGGTCCTTGTCTGGTCCACCTTGCTCCGAGCGCACACCGGGCACCCAATGTTCCGCGCGCTGCACGGATCCGTTGTGGTCACGGTCGTACACGGGCAGTTCCTGTTCGTGGCTTCCAGTGAAGGGGTTCGCCAGGTCCGGATCGCGTACGAAGTAGAGCGAGTTGGTACCGAACGGGCAGCTGTTGTGAAGGGTATCGCCTCGCAGGTGGAGATCGAAGTTGCCGTTCGCCAGTACGGGTCGCAGGTAGTCGGCCGCACCATTGAAGATGGACGGTCCGATGCGTTCCTCCCGTCCCACCTGCATGGTCATGAAGAGGCCGGGTTCCACCACGCTCGTAACACAGGGGTTGATCCCCTCCCAATGGAAGCGGTCGGTCGGACTGCCGTTCCGCTCACGTCCTTGATGGTTCTCGACCCAGAGCCATTGCTGTGCGCGATCCTCCGGGATGAAGGGCATCCGGATGCGCAGGGCATCGCCGGTGGTCACGAAGTCGCGAAGGAGGTATACACCGGTGTCACCCGCCAGGGGGTCCAGGTCCGCGTTCACCTCCTTGCTCGACAGGTCGCGCGCACGTATCCGATGAATGGCGCCATCGGGCTTCCAGCCCATGCGGTCTCGGTCCCAGGCACTGCAAGTGAGCAAGCTGCTTCCGCTCGCGCCCATCATGCTCCAGCCACCCTGCAAGGGCAGGAAGGTGCTCTCGAACTGGGCCGCGTTCCCGCCACCGCTGTGGAAGTTGTTGCCTCCGATCAGCAGGTGGTTGAACTCATGCTTCAGGATCTCGAAGGGCAGGTCGTTCATCGCCCCGAAACGGGACTGTGTGTCGCTGCGGAAGCCGTACAGTTCACCCGGCGAACCACTGTCCGTGCTGCCCTGACCGTGGCCGAGACCGCTGTTCCGTACGATCACCATCACGTGATCGTAGCTATGCGGATCATCCGGTCCGGGGAGCTTCGGTTCACCAGCCTTGCCGCGCGCCTTCCACAGATCGAAGTCCGCCACGGTGAGTCCATGACGCGTCCGAAGACTTCCACGCTTGTTGGCCTCCTTCACCGCGTGCATCCCGATGGAATGGGCCTGATGCACGCC
>JAKQEI010000181.1 GCA_029573495.1 Bacteroidota bacterium
TGACGGATGAACAGTGCAAAGCCGCCGTAAACCTCTACCGTTCGCGCAACTACAAGATCCGCCAGCTCTGGAAGACCATGGACGGCATCATCGCCAGCATGATTACCGGTGCGCGCGGCGAGTTCGGTCCGCTGACCTACGGCAAGGGTTACATCCAGCTCCCCAACGGGCTGTTCCTGCAGTACTACGGTCTGCACGGCGAGGCTGAAGTGCACCACGACGACCTCGTGGTGCACGAGGCTACATACCTCACCCGGAACGGGCGCACCAAGATCTACGGCGGGCTGCTTACCGAGAACGTGGTACAGGCGCTGGCTCGCTGCATCATCGCGGAGCAGATGCTGGAGATCTCCAAGAAGTACCGAATCGTTACGATGACCCACGACGAAATCGTGGTCGTGTGTCCAAAGAAGGACGCCGATCGCTGCCTGCGAGATATGATCCATATCATGTCCACCGCCCCGGAATGGGCCGACGGACTACCGCTGGCAGCCGAGGGCGGTTGGGATGTGACCTACAGCAAGTGACCATGACATGAGCACACCATACGAAGTCCTCGGGCTTAGTCCCGATGCTACCGACGACGAGATTCGGGCCGCCTATCGCCGGGCGGCCATGAAGCACCACCCGGATCGCGGCGGCTCGTCCGAAGCGTTCCAAGCCGTGCAGGACGCCTACGCAGCCCTCCAGAACCGGGTCTGCCCGGACTGTGGCGGCAAGGGATTCATCACCACCCGGCAGGGGTTCTTCGTCTCCAAGACGCCGTGCCCTAAGTGCTGGAAAACCTGATCAGGAGGTATATCACATGAGCACAATTGGTGTTAAAATAGACCGGCTGCATGCCCTTCGGGAGCAGAAGCGCGCACTCGAGGAGCAAATCAAGCAGCTGTCGGAGCAGATGAACGAGCTAGAGAACCAGCTCATCATCCAGATGGATAATGAAGGGGTGACGAAGGCGAGCGGAAGGGCCGCGACGGTCTCCATCACCACCTCCGTGAAACCCTCGGTTGAAGACTGGGACGCCTTCTACGCGTACATCCACCGACACAAGTACTACCACTTGTTGGAACGTCGTCCGTCGGTCACCGGCTGCCGCGAGCTGCTGGAGACCAAAGGCAAGATTCCGGGAGTGATCCCGTTCACCCAGCGCAAGCTGAACATCCGTTCTATCTAGGAGAGAATCAAAAATGGCAACTACCCGCGCAAAACCCAACCTGCCCGTCAACTACGAGGAGCAGCTCGCCAAGGAGGCATCGGAAATCGCGAAGCGCATTGCCGCGCCCACCGGTGACCGCATCCGCTTCAACGCCAACCGTGCGTTCATCACCCCCGACGGGATGGAAGGCGAAACCCTCGAAGTCGTGATCGTCGACTTCGTGTCCAGCAACCTGTTCTACGACGCCCCGTTCGACCGTGACAACCCTCAGCCTCCGGGCTGCTTCGCGATCGGTCCCGAGCCCTCGCTGCTCGTCCCTAGCCCCAACAGCCCGAACAAGCAGGCCGAGACCTGCTCGTCCTGCCCCAATAACCAGTTCGGCTCTGCGGCCAACGGCAGGGGCAAGGCGTGCAAGAACACCCGCCTGCTCGCCCTGATGCCGGCGTCGGCCATCGACAACCTGGAAGAGGAAACTCCGATCTGGATCCTGTCGGTGCCTCCGACTTCGATCAAGGCGTTCGACTCGTACGTCCACACCCTGTCGGTCAGGCACAAGACGGTGCCCGTTGGCG
>JAKQEI010000200.1 GCA_029573495.1 Bacteroidota bacterium
GACGGGTTATGGTAGCCTGAAAGGAACCATCAAGGACAAGAAGTCGAACGAACCACTTCCGTTCGTGAACGTGGTCGTGGAACGGAACGGGACCCAGGTCTCCGGAGGCGCCACCGACTTCGATGGTGGCTACTTCATCAAGCCTTTGGACCCGGGCAACTACGACGTCGTGGTGAGTTATGTTGGTTATCAGCCATACAAGCAGGTGGGGGTGGTGATCACCAATGGTAAGATCACCTTTCTGGACATCGGGCTGAGCCAGGGGGTGGAACTGAAGGAGTTCGAGGTGGTGCAGTATGTCGTGCCACTGATCGACAAGGATGGCGGGGCATCCGGTGGAACGGTCACACGCGATCAGATCGCCAAGATGCCGGGCCGTTCCGCCAACTCCATCGCCACCACCGTGGCGGGCGCCAGCGATGCGGGCACCGGCGGTGGGGTGAGCATCCGTGGTTCCCGTACGGAGAACACCTACTACTATATCGACGGTGTGAAGGTGCCGGCAGGAGCGGGCACCGGACTGCCCAAGAGCGCGATCGAGGAGGTTCAGGTGATCACCGGTGGTGTGCCGGCCAACTTCGGTGACGTGACCGGGGGGCTGATCAACATCACCACCCGGGGTCCCAGCCGCAATTTCTTCGGAGGCTTCGATTACCTCACGTCCGGATACAAGGTGGGTAGCGACATCACCGACATCGTGGGCCTTGACAAGTATGCGTTCAACCAGGTGGAGGCCAGCTTGAGCGGTCCCATCCTGTTCAAGAAGGATAGCCTGGGCAACAAGACCAAACCGCTGATCGGCTTCTTCGTTTCGGGCCAGTACACCAATGTGGTGGATGGTTCCCCTTCCTACCTCGGTGACCTGCGTGTGCGTCCCGAGGTGCGGGATCGCCTGCTCTCCACCCCCGCACAGTTGCGGCCCAACGGAGCGAATGACTTCATCCTCGCATACTCCAGCGAGTACCTGCGGACCTCGGACATCGAGGAGTTGAAGACCCGCCAGAGCGCCGGGCAGGTGAGCTACCTGGGCTCCGGAAAGATCGACATCACCACGACCCCTACGATCAACCTCACGGTGGGCGGTTCCATTGACTTCAGCAACCGGCAGGACTGGAACCGGGACAACTCCCTGCTCAATGCGGAGAACAACTACCGGATCAAGGAGAACACGTGGAGGGGCTTCGTGAAGTTCACGCAGCGATTCATCAACCGGTCGGCTGAGGAGGAGAAGCGGAGCACCATCCAGAACGCCTACTACACCCTGCAATTGGATTATTCGCAGTACAAGAGCCAGGTGGAGGATTTCGTGCATGAGGATCGTTTCTGGGATTACGGATACGTCGGGAAATTCCAGACCCTCCAAGCCCCACAGTTCGAGTTCGCCCCGAACCTGAACCCGCAATACCTCACCCAGCTCGGTGCGCAGGACACCCTGGTCATCTTCACCCCGGGCACGCAGAACCCGGATCTGGCCTCCATCAATACCTTCTACTTCAACAACATGCCCCAGGAGAACTTCCCGGGCGCGCTGCTGTTCGGATTCGATGATGGGACGTACACCGGATTCCGTCGGAACCTGGTGGAGACCCAGAACCGCGGTGTATTGTGGAATGGTCAGCGTCCGCGGGTGATCTACGACCTGTGGAACAGCATCGGATTCATCGATGACCCGAATGGTGCGGAGTTCCGGAAACGACTGAACGACCAGATCCGCTTCTCAGCCTTCGGCAGCGCGGACATCGGGGACCACGCTGTCGCATTGGGGGTGGAGTACGAGCAACTGTCGCAACGTCGCTATGACCTGGCCCCGATCGGACTCTGGACCAGAGGACGCGGTATGGTGAACACACACCTGATCTGGGATTATGACAATCCCACGCAGATCATCGATGGTGGTTTCAACGGTCTTCCGGATGCCACCTTCCCATATGCCCTCACGCGCAGGATCAGCTCGGGGGATGGTCAGACCAATTTCGACCGGAATCTGAGGACCTCCCTGGGTCTTGACCCGGATGGAGGGGATTTCATCCAATTGGATGCCCTGGATCCCGAGGTGCTTTCCCTTGACCTGTTCTCAGCTGATGAACTGATCAATTCCGGGAACAGCCTCGTCTCCTACGTAGGCTACGATCACTTGGGCAACAAGCTCACGAGCAAGCCGAGCTTCGCCGAGTACTTCACCGGAAAGAACGACAAGGACCAGTACACCCGCCTTCAGGCACCGTTCGAGCCGATCTACATGGCCGGCTACCTCATGGACAAGTTCACCTTCGATGATATCATCTTCAACGTGGGTGTCCGGGTGGACCGCTATGATGCCAACCAGCCCGTCCTGAAGGACAAGTACCTCTTCCAGGAAGCCTACACCGCTGGATCCTCGGTGCCGCATGCCAATATCCAGGAAGCCTTGAACAGCCGTCCCTCCAACATCGGGGATGACTTCGTGGTGTACGTGGACAACACCACGGACCCCAACAAGATCAATGGGTATCGCAATGGCGACACTTGGTACAACCCGCAAGGGGTGGAGTTGAGCGATGGGAACTCCGTGTTGGAGGCGGGCGAGATCAAGCCATACCTGGTTGATGGCGACAAGCCCCAGGAGATCTCCGGTTCGGATCTGCGCCAGAACGGCTTCAAGGATTACACACCGGCGGTGAACGTGATGCCGCGCGTGGCCTTCTCCTTCCCGATCAGCGATGAGGCCGTCTTCTTCGCGCATTACGATGTGCTGACGCAGCGTCCCAACGCGGTGCAGAGCCGTCTGGACCTGGTCACGATGACCTACCTCGGCCTGACGGGCGACATCGTGAACAACCCGGACCTGAAGCCCACCAAGACCATCGATTACGAACTCGGCTTCCAGCAGGTCCTGTCCAAGTCCTCCTCGCTGAAGATCGCCGCCTACTACCGCGAATTGCGCGATCAGATCCAGATCCGCAACATCGTCAATGCTTATCCCAGGACCTACCGCACCTACGACAATTTCGACTTCGGTACGGTGAAGGGCTTCACCACCACATTTGATCTGCGCCAGACCGGCAACGTTTGGATGCGCGCCTCCTACACCCTGCAGTTCGCGGATGGGACGGGCTCCGGGCCTACCACCGGCATCAACCTGATCAACAGCGGCCAGCCCAACCTGCGGAACATCGCACCACTGAACTTCGATCAACGTCACCGCTTCCAGACCACCTTCGACTTCCGCTACGGCGGGGGAAAGGACTACAACGGTCCGATGCTGTTCGGGAAACCGATCCTGAGCCGCACCGGTGTGAACGTGGTGAGCATCCTCGGCAGTGGCACACCCTACAGCCGCAGCAGCATCGTTTACAACGAAGGCGCAGGCACCGGCAGCCGCGCGTTGGAGGGCACCTTGAACGGTTCCCGCCTCCCCTGGCAGTTCACCACCGACATGCAGATCGACCGCGACATCCCGCTGTCCTTCGGTGGCAAGGAGGGTGAGAAGGCCAAGAGCGCTGACCTCAATATCTATCTGTTGATCACCAATGTGTTCAACACCGAGAACATTACCGGTGCCTATCGCTTCACCGGTTCACCGAACAACGACGGTTACCTGGCTTCGGCCCAGACCCAGTCCGTGATCAACGGTCAGGTCGATCCGCAGTCGTACCGGGACCTCTATGCCCTCAAGGTGAACAACCCGTTCAACTACGGGGCACCGCGCACCATCCGTCTGGGTGTGCGATTCAACTTCTGACGTGACAGGAAAACGCATGACCATGAAAGCTTCCACGAGAACCCAGCTGGCCCGGATCGTCGTTCCGGTGCTCCTTGTGGCCACGGCACTACCGTCCTTCGGTTGGAATCCGCCTGCCGCTCCGAGTGGTGTACAGACCATGCGCCCCAAAGCGGCGGCTTGCGTCCCGGCATCGGACCGCACGACGCTTGAGTACAACAACGTGCGCGCGATCATCGAGAACGGCGGCAACATGTGGCAGCGGCGTGGCGGCAACTCGCTGTCAGGCTACGAGGTCCCGAAGAGCGCGGCACCCGCGGCACCCTTCAGCAACCCCAGCGCCATCTTCGCCGGTGGCCTGTGGATGGGTGGTATCTCCACGGACAATCAGTTGAAGTTGGCGGCGGTCCTCTTCCGCGCACAGGGCAACGACTTCTGGCCTGGTCCGCTGAACAACCAGAACGCATCGGTCGAGGCGGAGACCTGCCTGGCCTATGACCGTTTCTGGATCACCGAACGTGCCCAGGCCGAGACCTTCATTCAGTACCGTCAGTGCCTGGATGATCCGGACTGCGATGTGGAGGAGCTCTTCCCGGACGGTTATTCGGTTCCCAGCGCCTTCGTGACCTGGCCTGCTGAAGGGTCCATCGACCAGGGTCAGGACCTCTACATCGCACCCTTCGTGGATGCTGATGGGGATGGGGTGTACGACCCCTTCTCCGGCGATTACCCCGACTACGGATTTGACGAAACGGTGGAGCAGTGCAAGAGCCGTCAGCGCGAGGATCCGGTGAACCTCTTCGGTGACTACAACATCTTCTGGATCTTCAACGACCGGGGTGATGTGCACACCGAATCCTTCGGTGGTCAGGCGATCGGACTGGAGGTCCGGGCCCAGGCTTTCGCCTTCAGTTCGAACAATGAGGTCAACAACATGACCTTCTACAACTTCACGGTGATCAACCAGGGCCAGCAGACCCTGAACGAGACCTACTTCGGTCACTTCATCGACCCTGACCTCGGATGTTCGAATGATGACTTCGTAGGCTGCGACGTCCAGCGTGGTTTCGGCTTCGCGTACAACTGGGACGAGAACGACGAGGACTGCAATGGGGTGCCAGGCTATGGACTGCAACCGCCCGCCGTTGGGGTGGACTTCTTCGAGGGCCCCTATCAGGATGCGGACGGCATGGACAACCCCGGCCCGCAGAGCAGCCTGGAGTACCTGGATTGCGTCGTTGCCCAGCAGCAGCATGGCATCCCGTATAAAGGCCTCGGCATCGGTTATGGGGACGGATTCCCGGACAACGAGCGCTTCGGTATGCGGGCCTTCCTCTTCTGGAACCGGGAAGGTGCTTTCGCCGTGACCGACCCCGGTCAGCAGGGCCACTTCTACAACTACCTCAAGGGCATCTGGAAGAACGGTGTACAGATGAGCTACGGAGGAACGGGCTACGACGAGAGCCCGGGTGCGATCCATACGCGCTACATGTTCCCCTGGAGCAGCGATCCCGTTGGTTGGGGTACGAACTGTGTGCCGCAGCCTGACTGGCGCGAGACCCTGCAACAACCGATCGATCGTCGCTTCGTTCAGAGTGCCGGTCCGTTCACCTTGGAACCCGGTGCGTACAACAACATCACCCTGGGTGTGGCCTGGGCACGTGCCACCACCGGCGGCGCCACCGCCAGCGTGGCCACCTTGCGTACGGCGGATGACAAGGCACAGGCGCTCTTCGATAACTGCTTCAAGATCCTGGATGGCCCGGATGCGCCGGACCTGGAGATCGTGGAGCTGGATCGTGAGCTGATCATCTTCATGACCAATCCCGAGGGTAGCAACAACAACCGCCAGCTTCCGATCGACCTGCCGCCCTTGAGCTACGAGGAGCTTGATCCGATCATCCCGGAATCCGGCCCTGACGGGGAATTGTACGACCGCTACTACCGCTTCCAGGGCTACAAGCTCTACCAGCTGAAGAACGCTGATGTGAGCGTGGCCGACCTGGGGAACATCGAACTTGCCCGCTTGGTCTATCAGGGCGATATCGAGGATGGGGTGGCACAGATCATCAATTACCCGTTCAATGAGCTGGTGAACGCACCTGTTCCGACCGAAATGGTCAACGGCGCGAACGCGGGCATCGCGAGCTCGGTACGTGTGACCGAGGACAAGTTCGCACAAGGGGACACGCGCCTCGTGAACTTCAAGTCCTACTATTACATGGCGATCGCCTACGGCTACAACAACTACACGCCGTACGACCAGTCCACCCAAAGCGGTCAGGCCTTCCCCTACGTCGAGAGCCGGAAGGCCGCCTTCGGGAGCATCCGGCGCTACGTGGGTATTCCGCACCGCCCGGATCCTACCTCGGGTGGGACCATCGCGAATGCGGATTATGGTGACACCTTCGAGATCACCCGACTGGAGGGCCAGGGCAACGGTGGCAATGCCCTCTCCATGAAGTGGTCGGAGAACACGGCCATCGCCACTGCACCGGGCTTCCGGAAGCAGGAGTTCACTTACGAGCGCGGCGCCGGTCCGGTGGTCGTCAAGGTGATCGATCCGCTCAAGGTGCCCCTGGCCGATTTCGAGATCTGGATGAAGGACGACACGATCACACCAGGTAACCTGAATGACGCGAACTGGTTCATCGTGGACCTGGCCTCAAGGGATACCGTGACCAGTGAGCGCATCATCGACATGCCGTACGAGCAGGTGATCCCGGAGTGGGGGATCAGCGTGACGATCAACCAGACGCTGTACAGCGGAGATTTCGCCGTACCGGCGGGTGAGGGACGCATCCAGTTCGCTGACCCCTCCAAGGCCTGGCTCACCGGCATCAATGATGGTGAGGCCGATGTGGTGACCAACTGGATCCGTTCCGGCGTGTACAGCAGTCCGGAATCGCCGCTCTGGGCGGATCGGAGCACCGATCCGGATGAGCTGTGGGAGGACCTTCTCGGTGGTACCTGGGCACCGTGGGCCCTGGTCGGCCATGCACCGTTCCAACCGGGTGTCTCCTCCGACTCCGAGGCCAACAACCCCCATCCATCGATGTCCTTCGCTCTCATCCGTCGCACCCCGAGCATTCAGGTGGTGATCACCGCGAACAAGGACCTTTGGTCACGTGCTCCGGTGTTCGAGCAGGAGGCGAATACCGCCCAAGCCCAAGGCGGCGCCCGTCGCATGGCCTTGCGTATCGCACCCAGCATCGACAAGAACGGTCGGAACTCCACCATGGCGGGATACAATGCCGTGGAAGGCGACTCGGTGAGCACAACGGGCATGGGATGGTTCCCCGGATACGTGATCGACCTGGAGACCGGTGAGCGATTGAACATCGGCTATGGGGAGAACAGTTTCTGGGGCGGTGGGATCGGAAGGGATATGATCTGGAACCCGAACAGCCAATTGTTCAATGGTGCGGGAGCCTATTTCGGTGGGTCCCACTGGATCTATGTCTTCAAGAACGAGCGCCGACTGTTGAACAACGCGACGGAAATGCCCGCCTATGATGGTGGGGCGTTCATCCGCAGCCTGGGGCAGGACCAGAACAACTCCGCGTCGCGCTTGAAGCTGCTCAAGTCCATCGGTTGGGTAGGTAGCGCCATGTTGCTGCCGGACGCGGAACTCCTGGCCACCGACGTGCGGATCACGCTGGATGTGAAGAAGCCTTACGAGCGTTACATCAATTACACCGGTGGTCCGGGTGACATCGCCACCGATCGCAACAACGGCCTGCCGCTCTACAAGTTCTCCACGAGCGGGCTGGAGACCGTGAACAACGACCAGACTACGGCGGAGAGCGCGCTGGACCTGATCAACGTTGTGCCGAACCCTTACTATGCGTTCAGCGGCTACGAGACCTCACGGATCGATAACCGCGTGAAGTTCATCAACCTGCCCCAGCGTTGCACCATCTCGATCTATGCGGTGAACGGCACCCTGGTGCGCAAGTTCCGCAAGGACAATGAGCTCACCTATCTGGATTGGGACCTGAAGAACACGACGAACATCCCGATCGCCGGCGGCATGTACCTCTGCCATGTGGATGTGCCCGACGTGGGAGAGAAGGTGTTGAAGTGGTTCGGTGCCATGAGGCCGCTTGACCTCCAGAATTTCTAAGTCCCAGCTCTTACAATACGGATGTACACGATGCGAACGATGCAACGACGGACCGCAGGGATGGTAGTGGCAGTGGCCCTGTGCACGACCACCGTTTGGGCGGGCAACCCCGACCGTGCAGGCTCTGCCGGCGCCGCCCAGCTGCTCATCAATCCCTGGGCCCGGTCCTCAGGATGGGCATTGGCGAACTCCGCCTCCGTGCGCGGGGCTGAAGCCATGTACGGCAACATCGCAGGTCTTGCCCATACGGCGAAGACCGAGATCCTTTTCACCAATACGAAGTGGCTGAGCGGCTCCGGCACCACGATCAACAGCGTTGGCTTCGGCCAGAAGCTGGGCTCTTCGGGTGTCCTGGGTATCTCGGCCACCACCATGGGCTTCGGCGATCTGGAGATCACCACGGTGGACAACCCCGCAGGTGGATTGGGTACGTTCCGACCCTCCTTCGCCAACATCGGCTTCTCCTATGCCAAGAGCTTCTCGAACAGCATCCACGGCGGCATCCTCATCCGCATGGTCTCCGAGAGCATCGCCAACGTCAGGGCGCAGGGCATGTGCTTCGATGCCGGTATCCAGTATGTCACAGGTGAGAAGGACAACATCCACTTCGGCATCGCGCTGAAGAACGTCGGTCCGGCCATGGCCTTCTCCGGTGATGGTCTGTCCGTGCAGGGTCTTCTCGTCTCGGGCAGCGACCAGCTCACCCTCGAGCAGCGGTCGGCCCAGTTCGAGATCCCTTCCCTGCTGAACATCGGCGCGGCGTACGACCTGCACCTCAACGAGCGGCACCGGGTGACCTTCGCGGGCAACTTCACGTCCAATTCCTTCACCAAGGATCAGGCGATGGTGGGTGTGGAGTACGGCTTCAACCGGATGGTGCACCTGCGCGGCGGGTACATGTACGAGGACGGGATCACCTCGGAAGAGGAGCGCTCCACCGTGCTCACCGGGCCGACCGCAGGCCTCAGTGTGGACTTCCCCTTCGGTGAGGAGAAGAAGTCGGCCATCGCCGTCGACTACTCGTACCGGACAACGAACCCTTTCGCGGGCATCCACAGCATCGGCGTTCGGATCAGTCTCTAGAACGAGCCATTATCTTTGGAAAGAGGACCTTGCGGGGTCCTCTTTCATTCTTTCCACCCCAAGCACGCACTGGCCATGAGCACACCGGCCTATTACACCGAAGAAGGCTTGCGCAAGTTGCAGGAGGAACTGCATCACCTGCGCACCGTGGAACGTCCGCACATCAGCCAGCAGATCGCCGATGCACGGGACAAGGGTGATCTGAGCGAGAACGCCGAATACCACGCGGCCAAAGAGGACCAGGGCTTGCTGGAGGCGCGCATCGCGAAGCTCGAAGAGGTGGTGGCCAGCGCGCGTATCATCGATGCCTCCCAGCTGGACACCAGCAAGGCCTACATCCATTCCACCGTGCGGGTGAAGCAGGTGGGCAGCGGTACTGAGCGCGCCTTCACGCTCGTTGCTGAGAGCGAGGCCGACATCAAGAGCGGCAAGATCAGTGTGAGCTCGCCCATCGGGAAAGGATTGCTGGGCCGGGCGGTAGGTGAGGTGGCGGAAGTGACCACCCCGGCCGGCACGACGCGCTTCGAAGTGCTCGAGATCACCCGTTGACCATGGCCAGCATCTTCACACGCATCATCAACGGCGAGATCCCCGGCCACAAGCTGGCCGAGGATGATCGCTACTTCGCCTTCCTCGACATCAGCCCTTTGCGCGAAGGTCACGCCCTGGTCGTGCCCAAGCGAGAGGTGGACCATCTGTTCGAACTGGAAGGAGAGGAGCTCGGTGGCATCATGGTCTTCGCCAAGGAGGTCGCGCGGAAGATCAAGGCAGTGGTCCCCTGCACGCGCATTGGGGTCAGCGTGATCGGGCTCGAGGTGCCGCACGCGCACATCCATCTGGTGCCGATCGATACCCTAGGCGACATGGACTTCACCAAGCCGCGTGCGAAGTTCACGACGGAGGAGTTCGCTGCCCTGGCGGAGCGTATACGCAACGCCTGATCAACGTATCCGGTCCGGGTTGTTCCGGATGAAGGCGGACCAGTCCTTGCCGGAAGCGCGCTTCACACTTGCTCCCGATCCCCGGCCCTGGCTGGCGAAATGGTGGCACACGGCCACGGCCACGGCGTCGGTGGCATCGGTGCTGCTCGGCAGGTCCGCGATGTGCAGGATGCTCAGCAGCATGGCCGCCACCTGTTCCTTGGCCGCATTGCCGTTGCCTGTGATGCTCTGCTTCACCCGCTTCGGTGCGTATTCCATCACGCTGATGTCACGGTGAAGGGCCGCGGCGATGGCCACGCCCTGGGCCCTTCCCAACTTCAACATGCTCTGCACGTTCTTGCCGAAGAATTGTGCTTCGATGGCGAGCTCATCGGGCAGGTGCCGTTCGATGATCTCCAGGGTGCTGCGGAAGATCGCACGCAACTTGAGCGTGTGGTCATCCGATGGGTCGAAGTGGATGGCGCCTGCTTCGATCAGTCGGAGCTCACGGCCTTCCACGGCCAGCACCCCGAAGCCCATCACCGTCGTACCCGGATCGATGCCGAGGATGATGCGCTCGCCAATGACCTTTTCGGCGGGGACCTCGGGCCTACTTTTGGCCGAGGCCTCTGCTCCAGGCCGAACGATGTCCGCGCGCCGCTCCTTGCTCATGGTCTTCCGCTGGGTGATCTTCCTCCTGGCCTGCCTTTTCCTGTACAGGGCGCTGACCGGTCCCAAAGGTATCGCTGCGTTGGAAGGGCATCGTTCGATGGAGCTCTTGAAGCTGAACTGGAGTGGACTGCTCCTGGTGGTTCTGCTCATGATGGCGAACTGGTGGGTGGAATCGGTCAAGTGGCGCTTCCTGGTCCGTGATGTGGAACGGGTGCCTCCCTGGCGTGCCTTCGCGGCCACCATCGCCGGAACGAGTGTGGGTTTCGTGAGCATCAACCGGACAGGCGAGTTCATCGGCAGGGTGCTCTTCCTGGAGCCGGAGCATCGGATAGCCGGTGGCTTTGCAACGACCCTGGGCAGCATCGCGCAGTTCGTGGTGACCCTCACCTTCGGTGGCCTTGGCTTGTTGGTGCTCACATTGGCAGATAGGCCCCTGCCCTGGCCGGGCGGTTGGTTCTCCTGGGCACTGGCAAGCCTTACGGCCTTCGCCACCGCGGTTGGTCTGCTCTGGTACCTGTTCCCCGGCATGCTCCGACAGCATCTGCTGTTGCTGCCCTTCCTGCACAGGTTCGAACGAGCATCGGCCATCCTCGTGCGTTTCCGGAATGACCGGCTTTGGTCCGTGCTGTTCTTGAGCGGGGTCCGTTACGCGCTCTTCACATCGCAGTTCATCCTCTTGTTGCACCTGTTCACCGCTGAGGTCGACCTTTCCGACGCGTTGCCCGGCGTACCCTTGATCTACCTCATCACCACGCTGATCCCATCCGTGATGCTCACCGAGCTGGGCGTGCGCGGGTCCGTTGCCGTGGCGGTGCTGTCGCCTCTGGGCGGTGCGGTCACATCGATCCTGCTCGCGACCACCTGCCTGTGGTTGATCAATGTGGCCCTGCCAGCCTGCGTTGGTAGTGTGGTCCTGCTCGTTGCCCGCATCCGGATCAGGAACAAGGAGGAATGACCACCCAACTGCTCATCGCATTCACACTGTTCGCGGTGGCTTTGACGCTCGGGATCGTCCTGAACGCCTGGCGCGACCGGTTGCGGACCGAGGTCCGATCGGTGACCGGATCCCCGACCGGCTCGGTGTCCGTGATCATCCCTGCCCGGGATGCAGCTTCAACCATCATCCCGCTCCTACAGGACCTGCATGCACAGGACCTGGACAAGGAACGGATCGAGGTCATCGTGGTGGACGACCAGAGCACGGATGGCACGGATGCGACGGTGAGGTCCATGAGTGCGCGATGGTCTGAGCTGCGCGTGCTACGGAGCGCCGGCATCGGAAAGAAGGCCGCGATCACCACAGGGGTCCAGGCTGCGAGGCATTCCACGATCCTGCTCACCGATGCCGATGCCCGTGTCGGTCCGATGCGATCGCGGATGGTCGTCGCAGCCATGGAAGCGCAGCAGGTCGACCTGCTGATCCTGCCTGTACGCACCATCGGGACCGGAGCCCTGGGTCGCTTGCAGGAGGAGGAACAGGCCGGCTTGACCGGCATGGCCGTGGGAGCGGCATTGACCGGATGGCCATCGCTGGCATCGGGCGCCAATCTGGCCTTCCGTCGGCAGGCATTCGTGGATATCGACGGCTATGTGGGCGACACTTATGCGAGCGGTGATGATGTCTTCCTGGTGCAGCGTATGCAGAAGGCGGGGAAAAGGATTGGGGGCTACTTCCACCCGGACGTCGTGGTCACGGTGGAAGCCGAGGGTACCTGGCAGGGCTTCCTCGCACAACGCCTGCGCTGGGCAGGGAAGATGCGCGGGGTGCGTGGCACCTGGCCCTGGCTCGGGTTGCTCGTCCTTTTGCTGCCTTGGGCCATGCTCTGGGCGACACTTCGCCTCGACCTTCGGGATGTGCTCGCCACGGATGGCGTCGAGGTGCTGGCATTCATGCTTCTGGCCTGGCTGCTGTGGATCCTTCCAGCCGTGAACCTGACCACGGCGGTTCGCCGCAGCTTCCATGCGCGCACCTGGCCCGTGGTCACCGCGCTCTGCTATCTGCTCTTCACCATCTATTCCCCGGTGATCGCGGTGGCAGCGCTTGTCCACCGCCCGCGCTGGAAGGGCAGACCTACATGAGGGCGTTCGGGACCCGTGATCAGAAGGGTAGGTCGTCCTCGTCGCCGCCGGCAGGCATGTCCGCGACGGAAGGAGGCGGCGCGGTCTGGTATCCACCCTGTTCCTTGGCACCTCCAACGGCTTTCTCGATGCGGTTGCCGCTCAGACTGAGGAAGTACTTCGTCACACCATCCCGACCGGTCCATTCGCGACCGTTCACATAACAGGTCACGGTCACCTCGTCACCCGGGTTATAGCCATCGAGCAGTCCGCAGCGGTCCTGCGTGAATTCGACGGGGATGTGCTGCGGACGTTGGCCGCTCGGTTCGGTCACCACGAGTTCGCGCTTGCGGAACTTGTCGCTCACGTCCTGGGTCTTGCCGACCACCTTGATGGTGCCTGAGATCGTTACTTGTGCCATGGTCTATCGTCCGCGTTCTTGCGGACCTGCTTGTTGGTTAGCGTGCGTTATGGGCCAGCAGGGTCTTCCATGCGTCCTCCACCTTGCCATCGGCAAGGAGTGCGTGGGCATGTTGGTGAAGCGAACGGAGCAGGGCTTCCGGTTCGTCCTGGTGGGCGATGAAAAGGTCGCTGAGTTCGGTCAGCTTGTATTCGTTCACAGCGGTCTCATCGGGTACGGTGAGCGCCACACCGAGCTTACCAAGGTCGCTTCCCGTGAGGATGGGACTGTTCCTGGCCTCGGCTGGGAGCGCGTCCACACCTACCCCGATGTTCATGTTCGGCTGTGGTAGTTCGAAGAGCGCATCCCCGTGTGCCCGTGCGTAGAAGTGACCGCCCATGCGCCCCACGAGGTCGATCTTGCGTTGGTCGATCTTCCCGTTGGCATCGAGCACCTCCTCGTTCACGTGGATCATCACCACTTCACAGATGACCAGGTTCCCGGCACCTCCACCGGTCCCCGTCTCGATCACCTGCTTCACCACGCATTCGAATTGGACGGGACTCTCCTTCACCCGGAACGGCTTCACCCTCATCGATGGTACCGGTGTGAATCCCGCCTTCACGAACTCGTTCACCCCTTCTTCGAACTCCGTGCTGGCCAACGAGGCCTGGTGCACCATGGAATAGGTCACCACGTTGATCACCACTTCAGGCACGGCCTTCACATTGTGATAGCTGTGCTTCGTCGTGTTGTCGCGTCCACGGCGCGCCGGGCTGAAGATCAACAGCGGCGGGTTGGCCCCGAACACGTTGAAGAAGCTGAAGGGGCTCAGGTTCGGCCTGCCTTGCGCGTCGATCGTGCTGGCGAAGGCCACCGGGCGCGGACCTATGGCCCCCACGAGGTAGCCGTGCAGCTCGGGGATCGGCAGGTGGGCGGGGTCCAGGGTCTTCATGGGGCGGACAGGAGGGCGAAGGTACATGCAGGTTCGCGACGCCCCCGGCGAGCCTATGCACCTGTTATCTTTGCGGCCCTTCCGACGGAGCCTCTCCGATGGAGGTGCCCACGGACGTGGCGGAATTGGTAGACGCGCCAGACTTAGGATCTGGTACCGCAAGGTGTGGGGGTTCGAGTCCCCCCGTCCGTACAGCGAAAGGACCGTTATCGGACCCCTTCCCATAGGCTGTCAGTCCCTGTCAGGCCAAATAGACCGGAAGCGCCAACGGCCCGCCGCTTGTAAGAACGCACATTGCCAACGAGACCATCGACCGACCCATGAACATCGAGCGCCAAGAGACCGGGAACCTGACCGCCACCCTGAACGTGACCTTGACCCCTGCGGACTACAATCCCGGCGTGGAGAAGGCCCTGAAAGAACAACGGAAGAACGCGGTGTTGCCCGGATTCCGTCCCGGACAGGTCCCCATGAGCCTCATCAAGAAGCGGGTGGGACGTGCGGTGCTGGTGAACGAGGTGGAGCGACTGATCGACGCCAACCTGCGGGAGTATCTGCAGACCAACGCGATCCGCGTGCTCGGCCAGCCCTTGCCGAAGGTGGAGAGCGGGGTCTCGAACAACTGGGACGAACCAGGCGAGTTGAGCTTCGCCTACGAACTGGGCCTGGCGCCCACCATCGAGTTCGATCTCAACGAGAAGCTCGGTGTGACCTATCCGGTGGTGGACGTGAACGCCGAACTGGTGGAACGCGAGGTATCGGACATGCGGCGTCGGTTCGGCGCGGTGGAGGATGCCGAGGTGAGCGGTGACAAGGACATGCTGCTCGGGGATATGATCGAGCTCAATGATGATGGCTCCATCAAGGAGGGCGGCATCATGAACCGGACCTCCATGAGCCTCGAGTTCATCGAGGACGAGGCAAGCAAGGGCGCCTTGACCGGGAAGAAGGTGGGAGAGGAGGTCGTGCTCGACCCACACAAGGTGAGCAAGGACCACGACGACCTGGCCCGCATGCTCGGAGTGGACCATGAGCGTGTGCATCACTTGGAGGGTAACTTCCTCTTCCGCATCGCGGAGATCAAGCGCATGGTGCCCGTGGAGCTGGGTCAGGAGCTGTATGACCGGGTCTACGGCAAGGATGCTGTTACGGATGAGGCCGGGTTCCGCGCCAAGGTGCAGGAAGGCCTGGAGAACATGTTCCGCAGGGATAGCGACCGCATCTTCAAGCGCCAGGTGATGAAGAAGCTCATGGAGAACACCAGCTTTGAACTGCCCGACAGCTTCTTGAAGCGTTGGATCCGCGAGACCAGTGAGAACCCTGCGACCCCGGAACAGATCGAGGAGAGCTACACGGAGTATGCGGCCGGCCTCAAGCGTCAACTGTTGGAGGAGCGCGTGATCGAGAAGTACGGCTTGGAGGCGAAGGGCGAGGAGTTGGACGCGTTCGCCAAGCGCTACATGGCTGACCAGTTCGCCCAGTACGGCATGCCGGCCCCTGAAGGGGAGCAATTGCAGCAGATGGTGGCCCGCATGCTGGGCGATCGCGAACAGATCGGTCGGATCCGCAATACCATCGTCGAGCAGAAGTTGAACACCCACTTCAAGGCCCTTCTGAGCCCGAAGGAGGAGAAATTGAGCTTCGATGCGTTCGTAACCTTGGCGCGCACGGCTTGAAACAATTGCGCGCACAGCCGTCCTTTACCCTAGTAACCAGCACCGCATGTTCCCCAAAGACGAGTTCGAGAAGTACGCGGTCAAACACCGCGGGATCAGCAGCAACACGCTGCACAGCTACACCACATCCGCCGTCCGATCGTCCCTCACTCCGTATATCTTGGAGGAGCGACAATTGAATGTGCAGGCCATGGACGTATTTAGCCGCCTGATGATGGACCGCATCATCTTCCTTGGAACGGGGATCAACGACCAGGTGGCCAACATCATCCAGGCCCAGCTCCTGTTCCTGGAGAGCGTGGACGCCAAGAAGGACATTCAGATCTACATGAACAGCCCCGGGGGTAGTGTCTACGCGGGTCTGGGGATCTATGATACCATGCAGTATATCAACTGCGATGTCGCCACCATTTGCACCGGTATGGCCGCGAGCATGGGTGCCGTGCTGCTCTGTGCGGGGTCAAAAGGGAAGCGTAGTGCGCTCAAGCATGCCCGGGTCATGATCCACCAGCCCCTCGGCGGCGCGGAAGGCCAGGCCATCGACATGGAGATCACCGTCCGGGAGATCGTGAAGCTCAAGAAGGAACTGTACGATATCATCGCCACGCATAGTGGCCAGGCCTTCGAAAAGGTGGAGAAGGACAGCGATCGGGATTACTGGATGATCGCGGAGGAGGCGAAGGCCTATGGCATGATCGACGAGGTGCTGCTTCGGAACACCAAGTAGGAGTCCGTCAGAACAAGCTGATTTTCAGTGATCAACGAAGGCCGGGTGGACGACCATCCGGCCTTCGGCATATCTTGCAGGACTTTGCGCACGCCTGGCCTCTGCGCAGCACACAAGCCCATGGATAAGAAAGAGATCAAGTGTTCCTTTTGTGGACGGGACAAACAGGACACGAATGTGCTGATCGCCGGCATCACCGGGCACATCTGTGACAGCTGCATCACCCAGGCGCAGAACATCATCTCCGAAGAGCTGAACCAGCGCACCCGGACGGAGATGGAGGGCAGCCTCATCATCCAGCGTCCCGCAGACATCAAGCGACACCTCGATGAATATGTGATCGGACAGGATGACGCGAAGAAGGTGCTGAGCGTGGCGGTGTACAACCACTACAAACGCCTGCTCCAGAAGCCATCGGCCGCGGATGATGTGGAGATCGAGAAGAGCAACATCATCCTGGTCGGAGAGACCGGCAGCGGCAAGACCCTGCTGGCCAAGACCATCGCCCGCATGCTCAACGTCCCCTTCGCCATCGCCGATGCCACGGTGCTCACGGAGGCGGGTTATGTGGGGGAGGACGTGGAGAGCATCCTCAGCCGATTGCTCCAGGCGGCGGACTATGATGTGACGAAGGCGGAACGAGGCATCGTCTTCATCGACGAGATCGACAAGATCAGCCGCAAGAGCGACACCCCGAGCATCACCCGTGACGTGAGCGGGGAAGGGGTGCAACAGGCGCTGTTGAAACTGCTCGAGGGAAGCACCGTGAGCGTGCCACCCCAAGGCGGGCGCAAGCATCCCGAACAGAAGCTGATCCAGGTGGATACGCGGAACATCCTCTTCATCTGTGGCGGCGCCTTCGATGGCATCCAGAAGATGATCGCGCGTCGCGTGAAGAGCAGCGCCGTGGGATACAGCGCCAGCAAGGAGCAACGGGTGAACGACGAGAACCTGCTCCAGTATGTGAGCCCTACCGACCTGCGCACCTATGGCCTCATTCCGGAGCTCATCGGCCGCTTCCCGGTACTCACCTATCTGGATCCCCTGGACCGTGAAAGTCTGCGACGCATCCTTACCGAGCCGAAGAACGCGCTGATCAAGCAGTACGTCAAATTGTTCGACATGGACAAGGTGAAGCTCACCTTCGACAAGAAGGTGCTCGACCTCATTGTGGACAAGGCCTTGGAGTACAAACTGGGCGCAAGGGGCCTGCGATCCATATGCGAGGCGATCATGACCGACGCTATGTACGAGATGCCCGGTGCACCTGAGCGTCCGACCGAATTGCGGGTCACCCTTGGGTATGCCCGTGAGAAGTTCGATCGTTCTCGATTGAGCAACCTTCGGGTGGCCTGACGGCGCTGGACATGGGTTAGTTTTGGGCCTCAACCCGAACCGCGTGCTCCGGCATGCATAACCCTGATATCCATGAGAATGATGCTTTCCGCGACGGCCGTGCTGGTCGCCGCTACGATCCACGCACAGGACCTGCCACAACCCAGCCCCAAGGGCGAGGTGGAGCAGATCGTCGGCCTCACGAAGGTCGAGGTCGAATATTCGCGCCCCAGCATCAAGGGTCGCGTGATCTTTGGTGACCTGGTGCCCTATGACAAGTTGTGGCGGACAGGGGCCAACCTGAACACCACCATCGAGTTCAGTGCTCCTGTGAAGTTCGGTGATGTGGACGTGAAGGCGGGTAAGTACTCGCTGTTCACCGTGCCGGGAAAGGAGGTATGGGTGGTCCATCTGAACAGCAACACCGAGCTCTGGGGCGAGGAGGACTTCAACGCAGAGCAGAATGTGGCGACCATCAAGGTCAAGGCGGAAGCAGCTGACCTGACCGAGACCTTGACCTTCGACTTCGCGAACGTGGTGAATGATGGTGCGGACCTGGAATTGCGCTGGGAAAAGACCAAAGTGCTCATCCCGATCCATGCGGATGCCACCGAGCAGGCGCTGGCCAACATCAAGGAGGCCATGGCCAAGGGCGACATGAAAGCGGGGGGCTACGGTGGAAGCGCCCGTTTCTGCCTCGATCGGAACGTGATGACCAAGGAGGCGCTCGGCTGGGCTGAGAAGAGCGTGGAGATGGACAAGAAGTTCTGGCATATGCACACCCTCGCACGCGCGCAGGCCGCCAATGGGATGACGAAAGAGGCCATCACCACCGCCAATGAAAGCATGGCGATGGCACAGGAGGCGAAGAACGAGGCTTATGTGAAGATGAACCGCGAGCTGATCGAGTCCTTGAGCAAGGGCAAGTGATCCTCATCCCCATCGAACGTTCTGCGCCCTCTTCGGAGGGCGCCGTCGTTAGGGGGTATCGGTCGGTGGATGGACGCGCCATTACCCTGTATGATCAGTGGCACGACGTGCCCGATAGCCGGGAAGGATGAGCCGCAGCGTTCACCAGGCTGCCTGGAGCGGATAGGCTCCATTCAGAGGGTATGCGGAAGCAGGCCATCGACGATCTGGATCGATCGGATGGTCTGGCTATTCCGCGCTCCTTCAACGAAAAAGGGCCGCCTCAGAGGAGGCGGCCCTTTCAGGGATCGGATCTGATCACTTGATGGTCACACGCTGCACAGTACGCTCGGTGGCGCTGCTCACCGCCACGCTGTAGATACCAGCGGACAGTTCGCTCAGGTCGATCGTGGCCAGGGCGGAGAAATTGGTCTTGTGGACCACTTTGCCGAGGGCATCGGTCACCTCAACGAAAAGCACATCCGTGCGGTCGCTGCTGATCTGGAACACACCGTTGGTGGGGTTCGGGAAGATGCTCACACCGGTCAGTTCGCTCGCTTCGTTCACGCCGACCTGGGTGTTGCTGGTCAGTCGGATGGCGTAGGCCGTACCGTTGGTATAGCTGTGACGGCCTTCCGTTCCGTCCTCGTTGAAGTCGATCGGCAGGTACATCGCGCTGGTCCAGGCGGGCTGCGGTACCGTGTTGTCATCGAGGATGTACACTTCACCGTCCGTGCTGTTCTCGGAGGCGATGGTGCCGGATCCCGAAATGCGCACCACTGCGAAGTAGGCGCCCGGGTTCAAGGTCACCGGCTGGCTGAACTGGAGCCCAACGGTTCCGGCGTCAACATCGGCCTGGGTGAGTTCGTGGTTGCCGGAGGTCACGCCGTCGATCCAGTTGGAGACGGTGGCGGGCAGTTGGATCACGTCGACCGTATCCACCAGGAAGGCTTCCATCGAGGCGCCATCGGCGGCCACGGAGGCAGGTCCGAGCTCCACGATCACGCCCGTGGCGTCCATGGTGCTGTTGATGATGTACATGCTCATGTAGTACACCTCCGTGTTGTCGATCCAGGTCGCGGTGCCGTACTGCTGCAGCTGCTCCGTACCGTCAGGGTGGTTGCCGATGGCATCTACACTATACACATCGTCGGTCACCTCGTAGTTCCGCGCAGCGGAGTTGTTCGTAGGATCGAGGTCGAGGGCGATGTTGTCGCTGGTGACGCTGAAGGCCACATTGTAGAGACCCACACCAGAGGGGAAGTTGATGTTGCCATCACCCACAACGGTCTCACCGGACTGGATCGGAGCCACGCCGATGCTGTTGTCGAAACCGGCGATCGGGTTGCCATCAGCATCCGAGAACGCCACGTTAACGGCAACACCGGTCTGCTCGCCGAGGCCGAGGTTGAAGAGTTCAGCACCCACGTTCATCATATCGGGCAACTGGGCGCTAGGGATACGGCCATACTCCTCACCGGTACCGGTGGTGCTGGTGTAGGCGTAATTCATCTCGATCTCGTAGTCAGGCAGGCTGGTGAGGGCGAGGTCGTCGATGGCCCAGTAGTACTCCCAGCCACCCTGCCACTCGAACTGCAGGTAGACGGTCGGCTGGTTGGCCGCTGCCGAGGTGATGTCCACGTTCACGATATCCGGGTTATTGGAGAATCGGCCGCAAGGCGGGGCAATGGCACCGGTCTCCAAGCACGGGAAGGGGAAGAAATCGGTCCAATCCACGAGGTTCGTGCTCACGCGGAGTTTCACGAACTCGCTGGCATTGTTATCGAACACCCCGATCGTGCTCTGCATGCTGAAGAGCACGCTGGTCTGGCCGGAGCAGTCGATGGCCGTGGTGGTCAATCGGGTCAGGTGGTTCTCAGCGGGAGCAGAGGGAAGACCGCGGTCGGAGTTGGCCCAGAGGTAGCCATTCGTGGCCGTAGCCGACATGAAGTTCTCGATCTCCGTGTTGCCAAGTGCGGCCACATCAACATCGAGGGGGTCATTGCTCCATACGAAGGTCACCGGGGTTTCACCCACAGGGGTCAGATCATCAACGTTGGTCCAGCCAGCCGGTACATCGCCGCCGGAGAAGTCCTCCGACCAGAACGCATCGCGCTGGGCGCCAGCGCCAAGCCTGGGTGATTCGGCATACCGTGTCATAACGGTGGCGCCGGTATTCCGCTTGCTTTGTTTCTCCACACCCGTCGAAGACTGGGCGTGTGCACCGGAGCCGACGAGGGCGAGCGCCAGTGCAGGAACGTAGAATTTGGTCATTTGCCTATTTGGGTTGTTAGGTCAGCGTTAGATCACAAAGTAAACCACTGTGATGGGTGGTTCCAAAAGACTTGGACGGTCCGGCCAAGCATTTCGAATGACCATTCTCCGAGCTGTATGCCGTCCCTTTTCAGCACATTGTCCTTTCGGTCGACAGTAATCGCCTGTTTGTCGATAGAATACCTCGAAAAGTCGGATCTCGCGAGATGTCATTGTGACCCGGCAACGGTCACGAGTGGGAAAGATCACTTTCCTGTGACCATCTGATAGCCTGCCGAGATCCCTACCACGATCGCCGGGGCGATCAGGTTGTACCACAAGAAGGCAAGTTCCAAGGGGTCGCGCATCGTGCCATCGGGCATGACCGTGGCGAAGGCATCCAGCTTGTCCAGCGCGAAGTGCAGCAGCGTGAACGCCTGCGTGATCACGGCCGCAATGAACACGGCCGTGCCGTCCACCCGTTTCATGAAGAAAGCCACGAGGAAGACGCCGAGGATGGTGCCATAGAACAGCGAGCCGATGATGTTCACGGCTTGGATCAGGTTCTCGAAGAGCGGGAAGAGCGCCGCAAAGGCCAGGGCCAGCAAGCCGAAGGCCACCGTGGCCCATTTCGTGGTCCGCACCTGCTCGCCGTCCGTGCGCTCCTTCTTCACCACATCAACCACGCTGGTGGTGGCCAAGGCGCTCAGCTCCGCACTGGTGCTGCTCATGCCCGCGCTGAAGATCATGGCCAGCAGCAGCCCGATGATCCCGATGGGCATGTGGTCCATGATGAAGGTGATGAAGATGTAGTCCTTGTCGTTGGTGTCTGCGTCGGGGAGGAGGTGCCTTAAGCGCTCGTGATATTGAGCTTCCAAATGGATCATCCCGCGCTCATCGATTCGCAGCCTTGTCAATGCTGAATCGGCGGTGTGCGTGTCACCGCTTCGAACGGCATCCACCCACGCTTGAGCGGCTTCCGATCGCCCGGTGCCAGCATCTGAGTGCTGGGCTTCCAAAGTCTGGGTAAGCTGGATGCCGTCCTTTGCTCGAGTTGCTTCCAAGTTGGCAGAGTTCCAGTGAATGGGTGACGCATTGAACAGATAGAACACGAACACCAGCACCCCCGTGAGCAGGATGAAGAACTGCATGGGGATCTTCAGCAGCGCGTTCATCCACAGACCGCGCTTGGCTTGTTCGGCGCTCTGCCCGCTGAGGTAGCGCTGCACCTGGCTCTGGTCGGTGCCGAAGTAGGCCAGTTGCAGGAAGAAGCCGCCGATGAGGCCGCTCCACAGCGTGTACTTGTTGCCCGGGTCGAAGCTGGTGTCGATCACATCGAGCTTGCCCAGCGCGTCAGCGAGCTGCAGGCTCTCCGCGAAACCGATGTGCTCGTGCAGGTACCATACCAGCAGCCCGAAGGCCATGAACAACCCGCCGAAGACCACGGCCATCTGCTGCTTGTGCGTAACACCCACGGCCTTGGCGCCGCCCGAGGTGGTGTACACGATCACCAGCGCTCCGATGAAGATGCAGGTCCACGAGAGCGGCCAATGAAGCACCTTGCTGAGGATGATGCTCGGCGCATAGATCGTGAAGCCTGCGGCCAGGCTGCGCTGGATGAGGAAGAGCCCCGCTGTGAGCAGCCGGGTGCGCGCATCGAAGCGCTTGCCGATGAATTCGTAGGCTGTGTACACCTTCCACTTGTAGTAGAGCGGGATGAACACGCGGTTGATCACCACGATCGCCAGCGGAAGCCCGAAGTAGAACTGCACGAAGCCGAGCCCATCGAGGTATCCTTGTCCTGGTGTGCTGAGGAAGGTGATGGCGCTGGCTTGGGTGGCCATCACGCTCAGCCCCACCGCCCACCATTTCTCGTTTCCTCCGCCGCGCAGATAGTCAGCACTGGTATTGCCCGCGCGGGTCTTCCACACGCCATAGCCCACGATGAAGCCGAGGGTGCCGAGGAGGATAAGCCAGTCGAGCCAATGCATGGTAAGACTCAATTCACAAGACACAAGGATGAGGAGGACAAGGGAATGCGGGAATCCTCATGATTTCAGTGGCTTCGGCCCATCGAGATTCTTCTTCGCTGTACTTAGGATCTTGCCGAAGATCTTGATCAGCTCTTCAACTTCGGTAAGCAGCCAGTTCATGTCTTCGTCCGTAGCGGGTAGAAGGCCCGACCCTTTCAGCATCCGCAAGTTCGATCGACTTTCCTTCAACTCTTTGTGCGCGATCCGGATCTTATGGATGAAATCCTTTGGAGATTCGGCGCTTTGGGACTCGCCGTAGTGGAATGCCGGGGCGGTTCCACATCGGACCAACTGACCGCCCATATGACGACCTGCCACGGTATTGGGTAGTCTGTCCACGAAGCGTATGATGGCAGAACCGAACATCGTTGTTCGCTCTTCAAGATCGTATGGCTTCTTTTCCATGCTCCCGAGTGAAGTTGGATGTCCAAGTCACCAGCCTCAAGGAGTAGGGGTATTTCCCCTTTGGGCTTAATACTTGTGTCTTGTGACTTGTGTCTTGATGTTCATTGCCGTCTCGGGCTGATCAAATTCGCCCACAGCCGATACGCACCCGGCACCCCCGCCGGCAACTGCCGGAAGAAGCTGATGCCCGTGTAGATGAAGCGCCCTTGGCCATGGTCGGTCGCGAT
>JAKQEI010000211.1 GCA_029573495.1 Bacteroidota bacterium
CCGCCTTGTCTTCGCCTGGAACACCGACCGCAGCCCACAGACCGTGGCCTATCTGGTGGTGGAGCCCAACGGCACCTATACGGGTGTACCGACCGAGATCGGCACCAGCGGCGTCACCGGCAGGCCGAAGGTGGTGCCCACCAGCGACGGCGGCTTCTGGCTGCAATACGTGCACCAGACGGGCAACTTCCTCAGCCCCGGGCTCCTATACGCTGTGCGTTGCGATCCCACCGGCTTGGCTGGTCCTGCCATCACCCTCGCGGCCAACACCATCAGCGGCTTCTACTTCCCGCAGCCCATCCCCGATGGACATGATGGGCTCTACGTCGCCTTCAACACCGGCAACGTGGCCAACGGCAACCTCACCGATGTGTGCGTGCAGCGCCTGCGTGCCGATGGCACCACCTGGGCCAACACCGCCGTGCCCGTGGAGGATGGCGTGCTCACCCAACGCTACAGCGGCACCGCCACCCCCGCGCTCATCAGCGACGACGCTGGCCTGATGATGGTGTACAGCTTCACCAACCTTGCACAGAGCGAGGGCGGCATCGCCGTGCAGAAGATCGACACCGCCGGTGCCGTGCAGTTCGGTGCCACCGGCTCCATCCTCGTGGCCAGCTCCGCCGCACGTCCGGAACCCTTCGGCACCCAGGGCATCCCCGGCGGCATCGTCACGGCCTTCACCAGCGGTGGCTTCGGCGCCGAGACCGCCCATGCGCTGCGCATCGATCACAACGGTGCCGTGGTGGATCCACCGGCGCTGATCGACCTCGCCACCACCCCGAGCGGACTGGACGATGCGAGCCTCGTGCCCTTCCGCGACGGGCAGGCCGTGGCCGTGTGGCAGGATGAACGCAATGGCGGCAGCATCTACGCGCAACCCATCCAGATCGAGAACACCAGTGGCATCACCGAAACCCCTGATGCGGGCATCCAGCTGCTGCAAGGTGCGGAACAGGTGCTCCTCTTCCAACGCGCCAGCGCCGCCGTTGACCTGCGCATCACCGACCTGCGCGGCAGCCTGGTGCATGCAGCCCACCTCCCCGCACAAGCGGAAGGCGCGCGGGTGGAACTGCCCATGAATGCGTTGTGCGCCGGACTGTATACCGTGAGCGTGAGCGGAACGCAGGGAACGACGGTGTGGAAGGTGGTGCGGTACTGAGGGCGCCCGTTGGACACCTTGGAAGGCTTGCACGACAACGAGTCGTCCCATGTAACCAAATTGGGTACATTCGTCTAACTTCGCATGCGGATCATCGCCAAGGAAACGTTAGAGCGCTATGGTCGGTCACACGCCTTGGCATTGCAGCCATTGAGGGCTTGGCATGAACTCGTGAAGAAGGAAACATGGAACACCCCCGAGGACATCCGACGCACGTTCCCATCTGTTTCGTTCGTGGGAAAAGATCTCCTGATCTTCAACATCAAGGGGAATTCCTATCGCCTCGTGGCGCGCATACGCTACAAGAAACCATCCACGCGTCAGGGCATCGTCTTTGTCATCCGGGTCATGACCCATGCCGAGTACGACAAGGTGGACGTAACAACCCTGCGCTATGAAGGTTAAACCCATCCGCACCAAGAAGGAGCACAAAGAAGCACTTCTGCGTGTACAAGAGCTCTTGGATCTGGACCCCGAGGAAGGCACTGCACAGTCCGATGAACTCGAATTGCTTGCCATGGTAGTGGAAGAGTACGAGGACGCGCATCACCCCGTACCACCACCCGACCCCATCGAAGCCATCAAGTTCAGAATGGACCAGATGGGTCTCACCGACAAGGACCTGGACAAACTCCTGGGATCGCGCCAGCGTCGCAGTGAGATCTTCAACAGGAAGCGCAAGCTGAGCCTTGGCATGATCCGCACCCTGCACAAGCAGTTGAAGATCCCTGCCGAAACACTGATCCGTGATTACAAGGTGAAGGTGACCTAGATCGGCATCGCCGATCACCAACATCCGCGTATGGACGAGCTTTCAACTCGGGTTCCCCGAACACCGCGGTAGAGCGCTGACTCATCGGCTTTCCAAGGCCCACCGCCCCAAAGCAGGTCCGTGCTGAGCACCTCGCTCGGTAGTTCCCCTTCCTGCAAAGTGGACCATCCTTCCATCACCTACGCCAGTTGCCAGCGCTGAGCCAGCTGCCATCCGCCATGAGCGGGCAATTGCCCCTTACGCGGAATTGTTGAGGATACCCCCGAGACTGACCGAACGCATTGTCAGGCGCGCGGGTGCAACTGCCCATGAACGCGCTGTGCGCCGGACTGTACACCGTGAGCGTGAGCGCAACGCAGGGAACGACGGTGTGGAAGGTGGTGCGGTAGCGGGCAAGGCCCGCCGGTATCCACCCTACGTGATGGATCTCCCGTACGTGATGACCAGTTCCTTACCGTGCAGGGCGCGGCAGGTCCCAGGGCTTCACGCTGCCGCCCGGCAACCGCGCAGGACGGATGCTTTGCGCACGCTGTTCATCCAGGCGCCTCATCTGCTGCAACTGATCCTCGAATAGCTGGCCTTCATTCACAAAGGTGATGAGCTGGGACACCTGATGCGGGACCACCCACCTACCGATGATGTAGCCTTCGGTGACGCCCACACGCACTTCGCCGTTCGCCTCGCAGTACTCGGTGCCGAAGGCCATGTTCCGGCGGATGAACTCCTTCATGCGCGTCAGCCCACAAACCGTCCGGTTGAACCGTTCTTCGTACTGCTCAAAGACATGGTGGCTGATGTGGTGGCACACCCCGCCCTCCATGATGCGGGCAGCCCGGTAGTTGCGATCACAGCCTCGGTACCACACGAAGGGTGCGATGTTCAGCACCTTCTTGGTAGGCAACATGGCGATGAGCCAGTTGTTCCCTGCTGGTGATCGGTACTCCTCCAGCAAGGTGGTCATGCGCAGGGTCTTGTCCACACGCATGCGGCGTTGCAGGCGGTCTATGGGGCCCTTCATCTTGTTCCACATGGCGGGCATGTCGCGCATGGCCTCGCGCACCACCTCTTCCGGGGTATGGCTTGGTATGATCATGGGGCTTTGTTGGAGGGTGGTCAAACAGCGTGACCCAGCACGGGCTGGCTGCGTTCGCCCTCGCCCAGGGGGCCGATGGCGCTCACGCAGAACCAATAGGGTTTGAACGGGGTGAGGCCCTCCACGCTATGGCGCACTTTGCCGGTGAAGGATTGGAGCGTCCACGGCACGTCGCCGCCGGAAGCAGGGTCCACATCCGTCATGTACACCTGGTAGCCGCGGCGACCATGGATGCCTGACCACCGCAACAGCACGCTGCCGGGCTGGTGATGCTGGGCCACGCGTTGCATTTGCGGGGTGCCCACGTGACCGATGGGCTGGGGCACGCGTGCGAGCGGGAACCCGCTTTGCGCAAGCATGGTGGCATCACCGAGCGCTACGATGCGCACATAATCGGCCAGCTGGCGAAGCATGTCCTTCGCTTCAGCTCCGATATCGTCACGCACGTATTTGGAAAGGCGGCTCCCCTCGGTGGCCTCGCTGATGGCATGGATGTAGGCCTGGTATTTCGCACTCAGGTCGGCCATGCTCACCGGGGGTGTCGGGAAGGCCGGGTTCCCGTCCATGCTTTGGTGCACCTTCTGCATCAAGCCCGCCAGACGGACGGGCGTAAGGGACTTCAGCTCCAGTTTGATGTTCGCTTTCATGGGGTCGTGTTCGTGGTTCCAAGGTGAGCCCTGGCCCTATTCACCCGGCTGGAACGCAGCCCCCACCCGCCGGGTTTCATCGGACCACCCGCCCGGCTCCACCACGCCCTCCCCTTGGGCGCATGTCCCCACCTCCCCGGGAACACGTGCATACCTGCCCCGGCGGAGCCTCTACCCCGTCGGGCTGGTTACCCTCACCCCTTCTGCCTGGTACCCCAACCCGATCGGATGGGAGGCACCTACCGGCCGGCATCACATCAGCTACCTGTGGGGTGCAAGCCTGTACCCGGCCGTCCAACACCCGACACCCACTCGGGTGTAAGGCAGCACCCACGCGGCTTCGAGCCAAGGCCTGATCGGCAGTACCCTACTACCCGCCCGGCACCGGCCATGCACCCGGCCGGGTAGCACACCTTACCACCGCGTCACTGCCCCGACCATGTGTCACCTCTCGCCACGAATAGGTCAACCAGCCCTGGAAATGAAGACCGTGCCGACACCAACAAGGGCATGGTGCGGG
>JAKQEI010000216.1 GCA_029573495.1 Bacteroidota bacterium
CTAGGCCCACACCATCGCACATCCGCTGGGCGCTTTCCGCGATCTCGTTGGCCAACGCACGCAGGGGGGTGATCCAGATGGCCCGCAAGCCTTTTGTATCGTCACTCTGGGCTTGACCCGGAGTCGCGCCAATTTGCTTCCCGCGACGCCGGCTCGAGCCTGTTGAACGAAGGGCATGGTTCACCACTCCGCCCCAGACCGCATAGGTTTTGCCAGTGCCGGTGGGGGCGTTCAATAGGCCACTACGGCCGTGGGCCATGTGCGCCCATACCTCCTGTTGAAAGGGTTGTGCCTTCCAGCATTGCGCGGCGAACCACTTTGTTAAGGCGGGGTGGGGGCTGTTCTTACCAAGGCTCATGGCTCTGGGTGCGGAGCACGTTGCATTGCCCTACTCCTAACAAGTAGAGGCCCATTTGGGTCGTTTTCATAGGGCGGTACCGGTCGGCGATCAAACCTACATCGTCGCGGTTGGTCTGAGATGGTGCCTTGGTGCTGAGCGGACTAGGTGCGCACTTCAATACCGGGCAGCACCGCCTTCGCTCAGAAGCCTCTAGCTTGACACCGCTTATCCTCACGGTCTGCGAACATCCCGACCCATGCGTAACCTACTCACTTTGCCAACGCTTCTCATCGCATCCGCAGTGCTCGCCTTCAGCGGGTGTCGCTAGGAAGGTGAGCCTGCACCTGAACAGCCACCAGGCGGCGGAAACGGCGGTGAAGGGGCGTACACCATCACCCGTAGCATCGGCAGTGGCGGTGTGAACATGGAGGCCATCATCGTGAAGCCGGAGTACGATACGCTGGATGTCCTGCTGATCCATCATGGCACCGTGCAATACGATAGCCTGGTGCTGGAAGCGGCGCAGAACGCGTTGGATGGGTTCAGTGCCATTCTGGACCGCGATGAAATGCTGCTGATCAGCGTGGCCTATCCGGAAGAACGGCTCTTGTTCGGCGATAACATCCAACACGCCGAAGCATCCCTGCTCTGGGTTCGCCAACATGCCGCGCAGGAATTGGACATCACCATCAACAAGGTGTTCCTGGCCGGCCATTCACAGGGGGGTACCTCGTCACGCGGCTCAATACCATGCATCCAGTGGATGGTGTCATCGCCAATGGTCCGGGACCGCTCAACCTGGTCTACCGCTGTGGCCTGGAGGAGACTGGTCAGTTGCCTGCGGGTATCACCTGCACGCTGCTCAGCAGCACATACGGCACCACGCAGCAGAACCCCGACGCATATGCTCAGCGCTCGCTCCTGAATTTCACGGAAGGGCATCTCTCCAAGATCCTTTTCGTGCAAGGGTTGGAGGATTCATCCATCCAGATGTACTCGTGGCCCACGTTCCGCGCAGCAATGGAAGCCTGCACGGATTGCGCTGAACGCACATTCGTTGAAGTGCCGGATCTGGGACATCAAGCGCTGTTCAACAGCCCGGTGGCCAAGGAGGCGTTCAACGCCTTCATCGGCATGTAGTAGACCGGCTCGTTGGTCCATACGCTCATTGTTTGTTGGGCGCGCCCCTCCGTTCCTCCGGGTCGGGCGGTTCGTTGCAAGTCCTCGCCAAGCAGGCGCTATGCGATATATCGCGCCTGCTTGGCTGTGGGCTTTCCTCTGCCATCCCTCGCGCAACTGCACGTCCGACCCGTTCGCTCCTCCACCTCCATGGGTCCAGCCCACCCGTGAAGGCCACGGTGTACAAGCGCATGAGCCGGATCAATTCAATTCATCGAACAGCGCCTTGAACTCGGCGTTGCCCATGAACGTGTCCTCACCCAAGGCCATTGCCGCTTTCGCTTCGGTGGTCCGTCCTGTCGCCAACAGGTACTCGGCCTCCAGGATCAAGGCCTGCCGTAGCAACCGACGTTGGTCCGTGGGTAGGTCGGCAGGATCGCCGATGGCGGCATAGGCTTCATCGAACTGCTTGAGGCTTTCAATGGCATCGCGCTTCAGGTTCATGCGCTCCTGGCAAAGGGCGCGCATCCGCCATGCACCGGCGTTCTCGGGCATGTAAACCACCATCCTGTCGAATACGCGTCGTGCCTTGCTGAATTCCCCCATTTCGTAGAGGGCCAAACCGTTTCCCATCGCGTGGGTGT
The DNA here is from genome assembly GCA_029573495.1 of Bacteroidota bacterium. Lineage (GTDB taxonomy): Bacteria > Bacteroidota > Bacteroidia > Flavobacteriales_F > PHOS-HE28 > PHOS-HE28. Next base: position 2,104 of record JAKQEI010000216.1, read on the forward strand.
TCAGCTCCATCCAATAGTCCTCGAAATTGCTGAAGAACTCGTTCTTCTTGTCCTTCTTGCGGTAGAGCGCGGCGTTCTTCAGCGCGTCGCGATCGGCATACCGGTAGTCGTGCTGGCTGGTGTATTTCTCCAACTTGCTCATCTCGTGGTAGCACATGCTCTTGTACAGATAGGGCAGTGGATCGCGGCGGGTATCGTCCTTCTCGGTGTAGCGGTCCGCTTTGGCGATGCATTTCTCGTATTCCTCATCCACATAGAGCACTAGTAGGTCATCATACACATGCTTTTGGGCGGATGCGCTGAAAGGCACGGCGAAAAGCAACACGAAAGGGAGGAGAAGGTGTTTCATGGCATCAGATCTTCCACCATCTGCAACAAGGACGGTGCCATTTGGGCTACAAGGCCGATTTCATCGAGAAGGTCCGTCCACCAAGGCTTTCAGATCGTCCAACGTATTCGCCTCCTCGATCTTCTTGTCCCGCCGCCACCGCACGATGCGTGGAAAACGCACCGCGACCCCGCTCTTGTGCCGTGTGCTCGCACTGATCCCTTCGAACCCGATCTCGAACACCAGCTGTGGCGTCACCTTGCGCACCGGACCGAAACGCTCCACCGTGTTCTTCTTCACGAAAGCATCCACCGCTTTCATCTCTTCATCGGTCAAGCCGCTGTAGGCCTTTGCGAAGGTCACCAGTTCGCCGTTGTGCCACAATCCGAAGGTGTGGTCGGTGTAGAGGTCGGCACGGCGGCCGTGGCCTTGCATGCTGAAGGTGAGCACGGCGTCGATGCTCAGCGGATCCACCTTCCACTTCCACCAATCACCCCGGCGGCGGCCCACTTCGTAGGTGCTTGTCTTGCGCTTAAGCATGATGCCTTCCACCGCACCGATACGCGCCGCCTCGCGATGTGCCACCAACTCTTCCCACGTGGCGAAGGGCAGGATGCCAGAGATGACAAGACTGGGATGGGACGCGTCCGCGACGATCCGTTCCAACAGCTCGCGCCGCTCGCTCATCGGCCGTTGCCGGATGTCCCGCCCTTCGAATTCCAACAGGTCGTATGCCATCAGCAGTACGGGCACATCGGTCAGTATCTTCTTGCCCACTGTCTTCCGCCCGATGCGCTTCTGCATCTCCGCGAAGGGCAGGGGTGCGCCATCCTTCCACGCCAGGATCTCGCCATCGATAACCGTACCATGCGACAGCACCGCGCGCAAGGGCTCGAATTCGGGATACTTGTCCGTGACCAATTCCTCACCACGGCTCCAGACATAATGGGCGCCGTTGCGGACGATCAGCTGGCCCCGGATGCCGTCCCACTTGTGCTCCGCCTGCCATTCCTGCGGAGGGCCGAGCGCTTCAACATCCTTCAATAGCGCGCCTGTAGCCGTGCCTTCGAGTCCTTCGATGGGGTAGGCGAGGTAGAAGGGGTAGGGACGTGAGTCATTATCAGTGCTGCTCGCTTCCAGGATCAGCCGATCGAAGGTGGTGGTGTGTGGATCCCAGTCGCCCATCAAGCGGTGCGAGAGTACATCCTCTTCCACACCGGTCGCTTTGCTCAAGCCCTTCACCATGATCTTCTGGCTCACCCCGATCCGGAAGCCCCCGGTGATGATCTTGTTGAAGACGAAAAGCTCCATACCCTGCAAACCGCTCCACGCTGCTTTCACGCGTCCAGCTTTCTCTTCCTCGGTACACGCCCGAAGGTCTTCCACATAACGCACCCATTGCGTCAGGCTCTTGGTGATCGGTTCCTGCAGGGTGGCGATGTGCGTCACCGTTTCCGCGAAGTCACCCACCACATGGTAGCTGGCCTCGAAGAGCCAATCAGGAATGCCGCTGATCTCAGTGGCCCATTGGCGCAACTGTGTGCTGGTCACGGGCCGCTTCGGACGACGCCCGCTCAGCAACGCGATCACCCATAGCTTATCCTGATCCTCGGCCTCCACGAAATACCGCGCCAGCGCATCCACCTTGGCATTGGTGCCTGTGGTGGCATCTATGGCTTCAAAGAGATCGGCTTCGCGGTGCATGGTGAAGACTCAAGAAACAATACACAAGACACAAGGCTCAAGCGTCAAGGTTGAGGTCGGTTGCGCTTTGCGGTTGAAATGATCTTTCCGACGATCTTCACCAATTCGAGGCACTCTTGAGTGAGCCACTGAAGATCCTTGTCTGACGGCGGCATCAATTCTGAAAGAGCCTGGATCCGAAGGTTGGCACGACTTTCTTTCAGTTCCTTCAATGCGATCTTGTTCTTGTGAATGAAGTCCGCCGGTGACTCAGCGGCCTGGGCCTCTCCATAATGAAGAGCAGGTGATCCGCCGCTTCGGAGCAACTGGCCAGCGTAGTACCTGCCTGCAATGCTAGTGGGCATGCGGTCAACGTACTTCACCACCTTCGCTGCGAAGACGATAAGCCGCTCTTCCAGGTCGTAGATCTTGGGTTCCATGTGTACTGTTGAATTCCTGGGTCAAGAACGACCTTGGTCATTGGGGCTTTCGCCTTGTGTCTTTTGTCTTTCTTCTATTGCACCCTCTTCCCCCGCGAACTCCGTCGATTCCGCCACCGCATCGTACCCGATACTGCGCAGGTATTGGCTGAACACCTCGGTGTACCCGTGTGTGGCGATGATGCGCTCCGCCCCGGTCTCCTGCACCGCCTGCAACAGTGCTGGCCAATCCGCATGGTCGCTAAGGACGAAACCCGTGTCGAGATTCCCGCGGCGACGCCAACCGCGCAGTTGCATCCACCCACTGGCCATTGCAGTGGAGTACGGCCGCATCTTGTTGGTCCACGGTGTGCCGATGGCGCTGCCCGGTGTGATCACCAGCGCGTTCCGGAAGCGCTCCTTCGGGGTGTCCGCCGTTATCTGCTCCCATCGCGGAAGCCGCAAGCCGCAACCTTCCAACACCGTATTCATGTTGGCCACGGCGCCGTGCACCAAGATCGGACCAATGGAATGATCCACACCGGTCAACACCCGTTGTGCCTTGCCAAGGCTGTACGCGCTGATCACCGAGCACACGCCCTGTTCCGCGTTGCCCCGCCACCATGCGTTGATCTCGGCGAACACCTCCTGCGGTTCCTTCCAGCGGTAGATCGGCAGCCCAAAGGTGCACTCGGTGATGAAGGTGTGACACCGCACCGGTTCGTACGGCTCGCTGATGCCATCTACCTGGCGCTTATGATCGCCGGTGGCCACCCATACTTCGCCCTTGTATTCCACGCGCACTTGCATGCTTCCAGGAATGTGACCGGCCGAATGAAGGGAGAACTTCACCCCGTTGATGGTCCCTGTCTGTCCAGGCCATAGGGTCTCGATCCTCAGATCCCTGCCGATGCGCGCATGCATCAACTGTTTGGTGGTAGGGTGGGCCAGATAATACCGGCTTCCACCACGAGCATGGTCACTGTGCGCGTGCGTGATGATCGCCCTGTCCACGCCTCTCCAAGGGTCGATGTGCACCCCCGCTTGTTCGCAGTAGATGCCCTCTGGCGAGAATGACAATAAACTCGGCATGGACGTTCCCACAAGATAGCGCAGGGACAACACTTGCCCCGCACTGTTGTTCTTCTACGTGCGGTTCTGAAAAGTGCGCTTACTTTCGGGCTATGCCAGCCACTGCGGAGAAAGTCTGCCTGGAGTGCGGAGAGAAGATCCTGGGCCGTACCGATAAACGGTTCTGCTCCGATGCCTGCCGCAATCTGTACCACTACCACGCCAACAATGCGCCCATCAACTACGTGCGCAACGTTGTCAACGCACTGAAAAGGAACAGGCGCGTGTTATCGGAATTGAACACCGGTGCCGATGGGAAGACCAAAGTGCATCGCGACCGGCTGTTGGAGAAGGGCTACAGCTTCATGTACCACACCAACACCCACCGTACCAAGGCCGGTAACAACTACGTGTTCTGTTTCGAGCACGGCTACCTCGAACTCGGAGAGAACTGGTTCATGCTCGTCCGGCGTGACGAGTATCTAGGCCGCTCAGGCGACCTGAAGAAGGAGGAGAAGGCTTGACCTAGCCCAGCGCCCAGATCAACAGGACGATCATGGCCAGGGTGCCGATGCCCACGAGCACAGGACCGCCGATCTCGTTCTGTTCAGCTTCTTCGGGGAAATGGCCTTCGAAATGGTGATCGCTCATGACGTTGTGTTGACGGAGCAAATATAAAATGGCTCCAGCAATGCCTTGGGGTCGCCAGCAGGCATCTTCAACGATCAAGAGCGCATTACCGTCTTCAGTTCAAACTGAAAGTGGGCTGCCGAAGCACCATGCGTGCGATCACCGAGCTCTCGTTGGCGCGCATCCGACGGATCATGGTCCGCACATGCTCGTCCAACTCACGGTCGCTCAGCTTCGCCAGGTCCTTGTACACCGGCAAACTGCTCTTGCTCTTGAGGATCAATGCTATTTTGTAGGAGCGTGACATCTGGTTCCTCTTGATAGACGTGGCCCGGTTGCCAATGGATGCCTCCCCGAAAGGGGTTTTGCAGCTTTTTACAAGGTCCGGTAGGAAAGTGGGAAGGAACGGAAGTCCATTAGGGCCTTTTCATTTTGTTCAATTCATTGATGATCAGATATTTATGACCTGTTTTCCTTGGGTTCACCGTTTCTGCCAGGGCTTTGCCTCAATACAAGTGCTGGACACCGATCCAGTGTCTTGCGTTGTCTGGTCGGGGTGAGAGGTTCGGCCGAAGACGGCCTTTCCTGAGGTGGTAGGTCTCATACTCAAGCCCTTGACGCTGCTTCGCATCGTGGGGCTTTTTCATACCCGTCCTCGCTCAAGCTGCGCTTGGCTCTGCCGGGCATGAAAAAGCCCCAGTGACTTCGTCACCAGGGCTTGGTCTGGTCGGAGTGAGAGGATTGCCCGAGGCGGGCTTTCCTAGATGGGGGAGGCCACATACTCAAGCCCTTGACGCTGCTTCGCATCGTGGGGCTTTTTCATACCCGTCCTCGCTCAAGCTGCGCTTGGCTCTGCCGGGCATGAAAAAGCCCCAGTGACTTCGTCACCAGGGCTT
>JAKQEI010000217.1 GCA_029573495.1 Bacteroidota bacterium
ATCGCCTGCTTCGATCTGGACAACTGCACCTTCAAGGAGTTCAAGGCACGGAACGATGCGGTGACGAGCATGAGCACCGACGGCAACTTCGTGTACGTGTACGACAAGAAGAACGTGACCAAGGTGGCCACGCGCTGATCATCCTCGGACCCCATAGGCAAGCGGGCCGTGCTTCTCGTGCGGCCCGCTTGCCATACAGGACTGAATTTCCCCGATAATAGACCCGATGAACAGGTATTCATCAACGCCCTCTCCTTCCATGGCCGGTCCCAGCCCAAGGGTGCAGATCACTTCCACTTCCCACGGATCGCCATCCTTGGCCACGGCCTTGCGATAGGCGTTCAGTAGGTCCTCGTTCGAGAAACCATTCACGGCTTCTCCCTCTTCCTCACCCAGGTCCATGCCACCTACACAGGGCCAGGCATGGTCGGCGTCGCACGGCTTGAACGACTGCGCGTTCGCTACCAGGACATAGGTGCCTGATACACGCATGCGCGGCACCGCATCCCCGATCGCGTCGGCCAGCCTTTCCAGAACAGGTCCTCCCGAGGATCCTTCTACATCAACCTGTTGCAGCGTACCACGGTCATCGGCCTTATACACCTCGAACACGTATGTCCGCGTGCTGAGTTCGATCTCATTCTCTGTGGTATGCCAGCGGCCGATGGTCCCTGCCGGGACACTGTCCAATCCCACGTCCTTCCGCTGCAGGATGAACATGCTGTCCGGACGAACCCACAACGAGACTTCCTCGTCGGCGGTGCTGCCGGAGTAATAACCGGTCCAGCCGGCAGGTCCCACCTCCTCAGGAGTGTCCGGAACGGGCAACTCCTCCCTTGGCTCAGGTGTGGTGGTACAACCGAATAAGCACAGGAGTACGATGGCGGCGATGGATCGATGCATGGATCGAATGTAGCGCCCGACCTTCGCCTCATGGACCGGCTGCCCCTGATCAGTGGCTTCTACTTCGGAAGCGTGGAACACTACGCGCTGCTGGCACGCTCCACCCGGATCCTGATCGACGTGGGTGAGCACTACGTCCGCCAGAGTTACCGGACACGCACCACCATCCTGGGGCCTAACGGGCGGCAGG
>JAKQEI010000238.1 GCA_029573495.1 Bacteroidota bacterium
AAAGCGATGGTCGCACAGTTGTGGAGATCCGCATCGACTTCGACAGCGCTGAGGACCTGGAGAAGATCATCACCATGGGCTTTAAGGAAGGCTTCACCATGCGCCTTGACCAGTTGGAACAGTTGCTCTCGGGACCTTCAACCGCACAATAGAACTTCGCATCATGAGCACCCGCATCACCATCACCACATACGTCAACAAGCCGATCGGCGATGTCTGGCGTTGTTGGACAGAGCCCGAGCACATCACGCAATGGAACGCCGCCAGCGCGGACTGGCACTGCCCGAAGGCGAGCAACGACCTACGCATCGGCGGCACGTTCTCCGCGACCATGGCCGCGCGCGACGGCAGCGCCAGCTTCGACTTCGGTGGCGTGTACGACGACGTGCGACCAAATAAGCGGATCGCTTACACCATGGCGGATGGCCGAACCTGCGAAGTACTCTTCGCGGAGGAGAACGACGGAACGCGTATCACCGAATCGTTCGATGCTGAAACGATGCACGAGGTGGACTTCCAGCGCGCGGGCTGGCAGGCCATTCTGGACCGGTTCAAGGCGCACGCCGAAGCACAAGGCTGATCGGAATCATGACGCTTGCCATGGCGAACAAAGTCGAGATCGACCCGAGCGGAGAACGGGCGATCCTGATCACGCGCAGCTTCAACGCGCCACGTAAGCTCGTTTTCGATGCGATGACCAAGCCGGAGATGATGAAGCACTGGTTCCACGGCCCTCCCGGCTGGACGCTGACCACCTGCGAGATGGAACTCCGCGTGGGCAGCAGCTATCGCTGGGCATGGACGAACGAGAAGGGCCACGAGATGGGCATGGGTGGCACCGTGCTCGAAGTGGATCCACCTTCATTGCTCAAGACCACGGAGAAATTCGACGATGCGTGGTACGAGGGCGAAGCCACGAACACACTCCTTCTAACTGAGAAGGATGGCGTGACACTGATGTCCTTGACCGTGGAGTACGAGAGCACGAAAGCACGCGACAGTGTGCTCGCGGGTCCGATGGCCAGCGGCATGGACGCCAGCTACGACCGCCTGGACACCTTCCTTTCACAGCATCACTGAACCATGCCCTCCTCCCGCTTCGACCCTGCCGTTACCGCGCTGCTCGATGCCAGCAAGCATCCCCTGCGCAGCGAGATCGACACGCTGCGAACGATCATCCTCAGCGCACACAGGTCGATCTTGGAGGGTGTGAAGTGGAACGCGGCCAGCTTCCGCACCACGGACTGGTTCGCTACGCTGAACGGACCGAGACAGGTGAAAGAACCGATGCTCATCCTGCACGCCGGCGCGAAGGAGAAGGGCCTAGACCTCAAGGACCGCATACCTGACCCCGATGGCTTGATCAAATGGCTCGGGAATGAACGAGGGCAGATCGTCCTGAAGGATGCGGATGACATCAAATCGAAACAAGGAGCGCTCAAGGCAATTGTGAGCGCATGGATCACACTCTTGTAAGGGCGCGAGATCTCGCGCCCCAACAATCAATCAGAACTCAATGATCACACCACCCGAACTCATCACCCACCGGGAGATCGCCACCGCCGTGATCCCCCTTGTCGTTCCCGGACGCGAGATGCCGAAATACATGGATCCCGCGATCCAGGAATTGATCAAGACCATCACCGGTCAGGGGAACAGCATCGCGGGACCGATGTTCTCCTTTCACCATCGTCGACCGAGTGACACCTTCGACTTCGAGATCGGGTTCCCGGTGGCGAAGCCCGTGAAGCCGGAAGGCCGCGTGATCAATGGCAAGCTGCCCGCGGTGACCGTCGTGCGCAGCGTTTACCAAGGACCTTATGATGGCCTTGCGCAGGCATGGACGGCATTGCAGGACTGGGTGCGCAAGAACGGTCACGGCGAGACAGGCAGGTTCTGGGAGAGCTACCTCACGAACCCCGACGAGGTGAAGGATCCGAAGGACTATAAGACGGAGTTGAACTGGATCGTGAGCGCCTGATCCGCCACAGAGACACGGAGGTACAGAGACAGGCCATGGCGAAGACCACTAAGCCGACCCCACGACCCATGCCCCCACCGGATGATCGTCCGGTCATTGCATTCGAGACAGCGCAGGCTTGGGACGTCTGGTTGGAGAAGCACGGCGCCAGTTCACCCGGCACCTACATCCGGATCGCGAAGAAGGACAGCGGGATCCCCTCGGTCACCTATGCCGAGGCGCTGGAAGTCGCGCTGTGCCATGGCTGGATCGATGCGATCAAGCGGAGCTACGATGACACGTCCTTCCTGCAGAAGTTCCTGCCGCGCAAGCCGCGGAGCATCTGGAGCGAGGTCAACAAGAAGAAGGTGAAGGAGCTGATCAAGGCCAAGTTGATGCGCCCGGCAGGCTTGGCCGCGGTGGAACGCGCCAAGGCGAATGGTCAATGGGAACGGGCGTACGCCCCGGCGAGCACCATCACCGTCCCGTCCGATCTGCGAGCGGCGCTGAAGAAGAACAAGAAGGCCGCCGCGTTCTTCAAGACATTGAAAGGCAGCAACCGGTACGCCTTCCTGCATCGCTTGCACACCGCCAGGAAAGAGGAGACCCGCGCCAGGCGGTTGGCGCTCTTCATCGGCATGCTGGAACGTGGCGAGACCATTCATTGAGAATGATCATGAGCACCATCACGGATACCTCGGAGCGCACGCTGGTACTGGAACGAATGATCCACGCACCGGCGAGACTCGTCTTCGCAGCGTGGGCGGATCCGAAGCACCTGATCCGCTGGTGGGGACCGCATGACTTCACCCTGCCGCATTGTGAGCAGGACTTCCGTGTAGGTGGCAGCTACCGCTTCTGCATGCGGGCTCCGGATGGCAGTGATCATTGGGTACGCGGCGAATACACGCACATCGATGAGCCGCATCGTCTGGTATTCACCTGGCTGCGGGAGGAAGCGGACGGCGATATCTGGTGCGATACCGTTGTCGCGCTCACCTTCGAGGAACGCGGCGGGCGCACCCTGCTCACGCTCAACCAGACCACCTTCGCCACGACCGCGCATTGCGATGAGCACCGTGATGGTTGGCATGAATGCTTGAACCGGTTGGAGGATCACATCAGTTCCATAGCACATTGAAGTTCGCGATGCGCAACCTTTCCAAGAAACCGACCAACACCAAGGAATACCTCGCGCAGTTGCCTGCGGAACAGCAGAAGGCCTTGCAGGCACTTCGCGAGCAGATCATGGCCGCGGCACCGAAAGCCGTGGAGTATTTCGGCTATGGCCTGCCGGGCTTCAAGTACAACGACCATCCGCTGATGTACATGGGCGCGGCGAAGAAGCACGTCGCCCTGTACGGCATGATCCCACCTGGATTCACGGAGAGGCTGAAAGACTTCACCGTGAGCAAGGGCACCATCCAGTTCACGCCGGAGAAGCCGCTTCCACATGCCATCGTCAAGGCCATCGTGAAAGCCAAGATGGACGAGATCGAGTTGCGCTGGCCGGCGGGGTCCAAGAAGGCGGCCGCAAAGAAGTCCGTGAAGCAATGAGCGATCGGGAAGTGCATACGACCCGTGTCATCGCCGATCCGGGCGTTCATCGAGCGCGAACGATGAGAACATGGACAAACTTGAGACCCTCTGTACGGGCCCGTCATGACACGCCCTAACTCCAACCAAGCATGAAACGCATCAACCTCACTTACTGGATCCTCACCGCGCTCTTCAGCACCTTCATGATCTTCTCCAGCATCGGGGGCATCACGCTGCATTCCGACGCCGTAGCCATGCTCCATGATCACCTTGGCTATCCGCTCTACTTCATCCGGTGGATCTCCGCGTTCAAGATCCTGGGAGCCATCGCCATCCTGCTTCCCGCGGTTCCAGCCCGTGTGAAGGAATGGGCCTACTTCGGCTTCTTCATCGACCTGGTCACCGGTATGATCTCCTTCATCGCCGTAGGGGATCCAATAGCGGGATGGGCCCCCATGATCATCTTCATCGGAGTGCTCATCGTTGCGTACCAGCTGCACCACAAACGCCTTGCATACCAACCCTGAACCCTGACCCATGCTCACCTACATCCTTATCGGCCTTGCCGGGATCAAGGCGGAAGCAGAGAAGAACCCCTAACACCAACGACATGGCACATTACATCGACGGATTCCTCATTGCTCTCCCGAAGAAGAACCTGGCGCGATACAAGCGTCTCGCGACTGCTGCCGCGAAGGTGTGGATGGACCATGGCGCCCTGCAATACATGGAATGCGTAGGAGACGACCTTGATCACAAGGGCATCGGCTATCCCTTCCCGAAGGCGGCCAAGTGCAAGCATGGTGACACGGTGATCTTCTCCTGGATCGTGTACCGCAACCGCAGGCACCGCGATCAGGTGAACAAGAAGGTCATGGAGGATCCGCGCATGGAGAAGATGTACCGCGAGCAGATGAAGACGCCGATCTTCGACCACAAGCGGATGGCCTTCGGTGGGTTCGCGAGCCTGGTCGAGAAGGGCATGTAGCGGCGCCTACCTTCGCCGTATGCCAACGCCTACCACCCAGCACGTTCGCAACAACGTGGTCACGCCCTCCCCGGACGAGATCCGCATCACCCGTGTGTTCGATGCCCCGCGCGACCTGGTCTGGAAGGCATGGACCACCCCGGCCATGCTCGTGCATTGGTTCGGCTGCGCGGCCTTCGGCACGGTGAGCGCTGAGGCCGATGTGCGCGAAGGCGGGAAGTACCGCGTGGTGCTGCGGAACCCTGCGGGCGAGGACATCCCGGTCTACGGGACGTACACGGCCGTGCGACCGGTAAGCCACCTGGCCTTCACACACCTATGGGAGAAGCCGCCTGTGCCGGTCAATCCTTCGCACCACACCACGCAGGTGATCGTGGACCTGCATGCGGAAGGCAACAGGACCCGGATGGAATTCCGGCAGACCGGCCTGGCCACCGAGGCTTCGCGGGACTCGCACGTGGGCGGCTGGTGCGATAGCATGGATGCGCTGGCGGTAGTTCTCGCGTAGTACATAGCAGCCAGGCCGCGCTGGATCCCAGCTAACTTGGCGCCATGCTCGTTCTACTTTCACCCGCCAAGGACCTTGCCCTCGAAACCCCCGTGATCAAGGGCACAACACAGCCTGCCTTGCTCGATGACGCAAGAAGGCTCGTGACCAAATTGAAGACCCTAAGCGCGAAGAAACTGGCCGACCTGATGGACCTGAGCTTGAAGCTCGGCGAACTGAACAAGGAGCGTTATACCCGATGGCACGTCCCCTTCACTGTGAAGAACGCGCGGCCGGCCGTGTTCACCTTCAACGGAGAGGTTTACCGAGGTCTCGATGCGCGTACGTTGAACGACGGCGACCTGCGCTTCGCACAGCACCACCTGCGGATCCTGAGCGGTTTGTACGGTGTACTTCGTCCGTTGGACCTCATGCAGGATTACCGGTTGATAATGGGCACCCCGTTCGGCATGGGCAAGGCAAAGAACCTCTACGCATTCTGGGGTGGTCGGATCACTGATGTGCTGAACACAGACCTCAAGGAAGCGAAGTCCAACGCGGTCATCAACTGTGCCTCCGGCGAGTACTTCAAGGCTGTCGACCCGAAGCGATTGAAAGCACGTGTGATCACACCGGTCTTCAAGGACCGTTCCGGAAACACATACAAGTCATTGCAGGTCTACGTTAAACAACAGCGGGGTGCCATGGCGCGCTACATTATCCAGCATCGCTTGTTGGACCCGGAGGGCATCAAGTCGTTCGACAGTAACGGGTACCGGTTCTCCCCAGAGCATAGCTCGGAGAACGAGTGGGTCTTCCTTCGGGACAAGCGACCGCCACTCGTGCCGCAGAAGCTGAAGGGCGGGAGGATCAGGTGAGCCCACCAGGTCGAACCTAGTACGTGGCACGTGCAATGGCGCGGCTGGTCAGTCCTGATGGCTTTCACGTGAACCAGGCGATAGAATTCGTGATCTTCCTGCCCCCGCTACCTTCGCGGTCCGTTCGCAAGCAAGAGACATGTTCGAGAACCTCAACGACAAATTAGAGCGCGCCTTCAAGGTCCTCAAGGGCCAGGGGCAGATCACGGAGATCAACGTGGCGGAGACCACCAAGGAGATCCGCAAGGCGCTGCTGGATGCCGACGTGAACTACAAGACCGCCAAGGACTTCACCGATCGCGTGAAGGCCAAGGCACTGGGGCAGAACGTGCTCACGAGCATCAGCCCGGGTCAGCTCTTGACCAAGATCACACACGACGAACTGGCCGAGCTGATGGGCGGGCAGAGCGCGGGCATGAACATGAGCGGCAACCCCACGGTGGTGCTCATGAGCGGCCTGCAGGGCTCGGGTAAGACCACCTTCAGTGGCAAGCTGGCCAACTACATCCGCAAGAAGGGCAAACGTCCCTTGCTCGTTGCGTGCGACGTGTACCGTCCGGCTGCCATCGATCAGCTGGAGACCCTCGGCAAGCAGCTGGACATAACCGTGTTCAGCGAGCGCGAGAACAAGGATCCCGTCAAGATCGCGCAGAACGCCATCGCGCACGCGAAGCAGCACGGCTTCACGGCCGTGATCGTCGACACCGCCGGTCGTCTGGCGATCGATGAGCAGATGATGGACGAGATCGCCCGCGTGAAGAAGGCGATCAACCCGCAGGAGACGCTCTTCGTGGTGGACGCCATGACCGGCCAGGACGCCGTGAACACCGCCAAGGCCTTCAACGAGCGACTGAACATCGACGGCGTGGTGCTGACGAAGCTCGACGGCGATGCGCGCGGCGGTGCGGCGCTTTCCATCCGCAGCGTGGTGGACAAGCCGATCAAGTTCATCGGCACGGGGGAGAAGATGGAGGCGCTGG
>JAKQEI010000244.1 GCA_029573495.1 Bacteroidota bacterium
CCTGGTCGATACAATGCGGCACTGACGTGGACGGTCCAGGGAGACGAACTTTACACGGAGGAGAAGGTCTTCGTGCCATGAACGGGTTACTGGCCACCGCATTCATCCTGGGCGTGGCCGGAAGTGCGCATTGCGTGGGCATGTGCGGTCCGATCGCACTGGCGGTCCCATCACCGGGCAACTCGTTCCCAGCACGGCTTGGAAGTACCTTGTTGCTCAATGCCGGCCGACTGCTCACATACGTACTGTTAGGGCTGGCGATCGGGGTCTTCGGTGCAGGCATGCGTCTCGCCGGGTTGCAGCAGGTCACGAGCATCGCGGCGGGGATCGTCCTGATCCTATCCGTGCTGGTCCCGGGGCTGCTGGAGCGTTGGGCCCCGACCGGGCGCTGGAGCATGGCGATCGGAAGGTTGCGCAGTTCACTCGCTCGTCAGCTGTCGCGTACGGCACCGGAGGCCATCTTCTTCACCGGTCTGTTGAACGGTGCCTTGCCGTGCGGTCTCGTTTATGCCGCGCTGCTCGGCGCGGCGGCGCAGGGAACGGTGATGCTTGCCGCGCTGTTCATGGCGGTCTTCGCCCTCGGGACCATTCCGGCCCTGCTCGTGCTACGGATGTCGGGCGGTGCCGTGCTCAACGGACTGCGTCCACGGTTGAGGCGGCTTGCCCCGGTGCTGGTCTGTACCATGGGGGTGCTGATGATCCTGCGTGGTGCGAACCTCGGGGTCCCTTACCTGAGCCCGGCCACACCACAGGTCGCCACGCAGGTGACCGCGTGCCATTGAGCGCACGACCTGACGAGAACCATGCAGGATCATTGACCGTTGTCAGGGTTCCGTGACCCAGCTCACATAGACATATAGCGTTGTGGCTATACATTTGTCCCATCAACGCACGGGACATGACGGTCATCACCCTTGACGAGCGGATAGGAGCGGAGAAGCTGGTACGCGCCAGCGAGATGCTGAAGGTGGCGGCGCATCCTCAACGGCTGGCCATCCTGGACCTCTTGGGTGGGCGTCAGCGGATGTGCGTGAGCGACCTCATGAACGCACTGGGCATCGAGCAGGCCATCCTGAGCCAGCACCTCACCCTGATGCGCGACAAAGGCCTGCTTGGTGTGGAACGAGAGGGGAAGTACAGCTTCTATCATCTGGAACAACCCGGTTTCCTGAAGATCATCAAGGACCTCGAGAACTGCTGCGAGCACCTCTGACCATGGAGATCATCGGATACATCGGCGCCCTGATCATGGGGCTTTCACTCGGTCTCATCGGCGGCGGGGGCAGCATCCTCACCGTGCCCATCCTGGTTTACCTGTTCAGCGTGGACGCCGTGCTGGCCACAGCGTATTCGCTCTTCATCGTCGGCCTCACCAGCTTGATCGGCTCCTTCAGCCACATGCGCATGGGCAATATCCACTGGCGTACAGCGCTCGTGTTCGGCATCCCGAGCATCCTCGCCGTGTACGCCACCCGCGCCTGGCTGGTGCCGGCTTTGCCCGACCCCCTCTTCCACATGGGCGAGGTGGCCGTGAGCAAGGCATTGGGCATGCTCATCTTCTTCGCGCTGCTGATGGTGGCCGCTGCCTTCAGTATGATCCGCAAGGGAAAGCCGGAACCGGCCGCTTCGGGCATGAAGGCGGTGCATTTCAACTATCCGCTCATTCTCGCGGAAGGTGTGGTGGTGGGCACCATCACCGGATTGGTGGGCGCGGGTGGCGGATTCCTGATCATCCCCGCGCTCGTGCTGCTGGCCAAGTTGCCGATGAAACAGGCCGTGGGCACATCGCTCATCATCATCGCCGCCAAATCGCTGATCGGCTTCACCGGAGACCTGAAAGGCAACGAGGTGATCGACTTGAACTTCCTGCTCTTCTTCTCCGTGGTGGCCATCGCGGGCATCATCGCAGGGAGCATCCTCAGCAAACGCATCCCCAACGAGAAGCTCAAGCCCGCCTTCGGCTGGTTCGTGCTGCTCATGGGCATCTACATCATCGGACGCGAACTCACTCACCTCAGCTAAGTATGGACGCGTCATGACGCGCCCCAACCCTCCAAGACCATGAACATCGAACAGATCTACACCGGCTGCCTCGCACAAGGCGCGTATTACATCGAGAGCAATGGCGAAGCCGCCATCATCGACCCGCTGCGCGAAACAGCGCCTTACATCGAACGGGCGCAGGCACGCGGCGCGAAGATCAAGTACGTGCTGGAGACGCACTTCCACGCCGACTTCGTGAGCGGGCATCTCGACCTCTCGCGGAAGACCGGCGCACCGATCGTCTACGGCCCGAACGCCAACCCTTCATTCGACGCGCACATCGCCAAGGACGGCGAGGAGCTGAAGCTCGGTAATGTCACGATAAAGGTGCTGCACACGCCTGGCCACACGATGGAGAGCACCTGCTACCTCCTGATCGATGAGCACGGTAAGCCGCACAGCATCTACACCGGCGATACGCTCTTCATCGGTGATGTGGGCCGCCCGGACCTTGCACAGAAGGCGGGATCGCTCACCCAGGAGGATCTCGCGGGCTTCCTGTACGAGAGCCTGCACAACAAGATCATGACCCTGCCCGACGACGTGATCGTGTACCCTGCCCACGGTGCCGGCAGCGCCTGCGGCAAGAACATGAGCAAGGAGACCTCCGACACCCTCGGCAACCAGCGCAAGACCAACTACGCGTTGAAGGCGGAGACGAAGGAGCAGTTCATCAAGGAGGTGACCGATGGTCTACTTCCGCCCCCGGCCTACTTCCCGCAGAACGTGGCCATGAACAAAGGCGTGATCGAAAGCGTGGACAGTGTGAAGGAGCGCGGCATGCGTGCCTTGACGCCTGATCAATTCGAGCTGGTGGTCGAGACCGAAGGCGCATTGGTGCTCGATACGCGTGGCGCGGAGGACTTCAAGGATGGCTTCATACCGCGCAGCATCAACATCGGCATCAAAGGCGATTTCGCACCCTGGGTGGGATCGATGATCCCCGATGTGAAGCACCCGCTGCTGCTGGTGACCGACGAGGGCATGGAGGATGAGGTCGTGACCCGGCTCGCGCGCGTCGGCTACGACAATGTCCTCGGCTACTTGAAGGGCGGGATCATGGCTTGGAAGTCGAGCGGCAAGGAAGTGGACACCATCGACCGCATCGATGCGGAGGAATTCGCCAGGCGCTTCCACAACGGGAAACTGCGCGTGGTGGACGTGCGCAAGGATGGCGAGTACGCCGCCGAGCATGTGGATGGTGCCTGGCACGCCTCGCTCCAGTACATCAACCAGAACCTGGCGGCCTTCAGCAAGGAGGAGACGAACTACGTGCATTGTGCGGGTGGATACCGGAGCATGATCGCGGCCAGTTTGCTCAAGGCCCGCGGCTACCACAACCTCGTGGAGGTGCGCGGCGGCTTCAATGCAATCAAGAAGACCGACGTGAAGGTGACCGACTATGTGTGCCCATCGACGCTGAACAAGTAAGGACCTGATCAAGGACCGAACCAGCTAAACAGAAGTCATGCTCGAAGCCATCAAGCAACCCTGGCCGTGGTATGTAGCGGGCGCGCTCATCGGCCTCACCGTACCCTACCTGCTGCTCGTGGGCAACAAGACCTTCGGGATCAGCAGTTCACTGCGGCACCTTTGCGCCGCATGCCTGCC
>JAKQEI010000272.1 GCA_029573495.1 Bacteroidota bacterium
GTGACCAACACCACCAGCGGTTACGAGTTCTGGTTCTTCGACCCGAACGGTTCGTACAGCTACCGCCGCTTCCGCAGCCACGCCACCAGCGATGGAACGGGCAGCGGTGCCACTCGCGCCTGCCACTTCAAGGTGAACGGCTGGTTCGCCAATGTGGCTAACCCACACCTGCCTGCCAACATCCTGCTGAACGTGCGGGTGCGCGGTCGGGTGGCGGGAACCAACCTCGCCTTCGGTCCCGCCTGTCAGTTCAAGATCGATCCGGTGCTCGCCGCCTGCCCACGTGTGAAGTTGCAGGACGACCCGGCGAACACGAGCGACTACAGCTGTGGGGTGAGCCGCGACTTCGGTGGTGCTAGCAACCCGAACAACCGCATCTACGCCAACCCGCCGCAACCGATCCCGGTGGTGGCGAGCAGCGCGGTGCGCTACCAGTTCCGCTTCCGCATCACGGGTGAGAACGTCTGCATCGTGCGTCCGCCCCAGACCAGCGCCCGCTTGGTGCTGAACTGGACCACCGGTACCCCGCTGGAGTGTAGCAAGACCTACGAGGTGGATGTGCGCGTGAGCCTGGATGGCGGTGCCACCTGGTGCTTCGGTCCGGCCGGTAGCAGCGAGGCAGCTGCCTGCGCGGACAATGAAGCCTGGGGCAAATTGTGCCTGGTGACGATCAACCCGTGCGCTGAGGTGAGCGGCGGCACGAATGCACTGGCCGGTGACAACAGCACTACTGCTGGTGACTACGGTCAGCACGAGCGCAGCGTGGCCCTCCACCCGAACCCGAACCGTGGCGATCAGCTCTTCCTGAGCGTGACCAAGGTGGACGAAGGCGTGAACACGGTGAGTGTGGACATCCTTGACCTCACTGGCCAGCACGTGATGGCCCGCACCATCGCGGTGACCGATGGCTTCGTGAACACGAACCTGGAATTGCGCCGTGATCTGGGTGCTGGCCTATACCTGGTCAGCATCACGGCAGGTGACAAGACCTACACCGAGCGACTGGTGATACAACCGTAAGGATCGGTAGGACTGGAAAGGAAGCCCCGCTCGTCCGCCGCTTGGCTGATGGGTGGGGCTTCGTGTTGTTGGCGGAACGGGTGGCATGAGCGGAAAGAGATTGCCTCCGGTTCGCCTTAGCGGTGGTTTCTCTACCAACGATCGTCATTCCAACCCGATCGGGTCGATGCGATCTTTCGGAATGAACACCATCCCACTGAACAAGTTGACCGACAAGGTCGCCTTGGTCACCGGTGCCGCTTCGGGCCTGGGAAAGGCGATCGCCACGCTCTATGCCGCCAATGGGGCCAAGGTGCTCGCGGTGGACAGACAGCGCGACGCGCTGAAGGAAGTGGAGCAGGAGATCACCACTGCGGGTGGTAGGGTGTGGTGCGTACAGGCTGACATGGCGCTGCCTGCGGATGTGGAGATGATGGTGAAGGCCGCCGTGGAGCACTTCGGAACACTGGACATCCTGGTGAACAACGCCGGGATCATGGACGACTTCAGTCCGGTGGACCGGGTGAGCGATGAAGCCTGGCGGCGTGTGATGGCCGTGAACCTCGATGGCCCCATGCAGGCCATGCGCGCCGCCTTGCGGGTGATGCTGCCCAAGAAGAGCGGTGTCATCATCAACATCTCCAGCGTGGGTGGCTTGTACGGTGCCCGGGCGGGCGCGGCCTACACCACCAGCAAGCACGCGCTCATCGGTCTCACGAAGAACACGGGTTACCTGCACGCGCAGCAGGGCATCCGCTGCGTGGCCATCGCACCGGGCGCCATGAACACCGCCATCGGCAAGGACATCGACTTCGCCCACCTGCCCGCTGCGGAGCTCTTCAACACGCGCATCGCACCGGGGCTGGCCCTCAACCCGCGCACCAGCGAACCCATGGAAGTGGCGCGTCTCGCCCTCTTCCTGGCCAGCGACGATGCCAGCTTCGTGAACGCCACGGCGGTGGTGGCGGATGGGGGGTGGACGGGGTATTGAGGGGAGCGTTCCCACACAGTGGCAGATCTCCATGTGAGGCAGCGGACACGGGTGTTCAACGGTCTTGCATACATTGAGCGGTGCCATGAAAGCGCTCTTGACCATTTCGGTGCTCGCCCACGCGGTGAGCGTACACGCACAGAACTGGTGTGCGCCAGGCGCCACTTGGAACTACGCCATCAATGGCATGTTCATTCAAGGCAATACGTTGTACAGTTTTGAAGGGGACACGGTGCTGGATGGATACAGCGCACAGAAGATCCGGCGTCAGGAAAGGCTATTGAGCTGGTGGAACGATCTCGAAATACCGGATACGCTTGACCAGGTGTCGTGGCGCTATACCGCCGTAGTGGACAGTGTGCTGCTACTGCGGAACCTGCCCGGGACTTATTGGGATACGCTGCACGTCTTCAACAGTGTGGTCGGGTCGCGGTGGTGGCCGCCCTTCACCGATGGGTTCTGCGATGCTGGAAGTACCGGGATGCTGGAGGTGGTGGATATCAGCACGGTAACACACGATGGCATCGCCCTCCGGAGCTGGACCACGGACTTCGTGGGTTTCGAGGATGAACTGCTCGGATGGGGTGTCAACTTCACGGAAAGGCTCGGTCCACAATACGGCTTCGAGATGCTTCCCTGGTCGTGCATCATTTCGGAGATGGGGGAGGCGCTGCGTTGTTATCACGATGATGAAATGGAGGTGGTCCTGGCCAACGATCTGATAGGCTGCCTTTCCATGACCGGTTTCGATGAAGTTTGGGGAACGCGGATCGCCGTCCATCCCAACCCCGGCACCGACCGTTTCACACTGGACCTACCGCCCGGAGCACAGGCCGTGGACGTGTATGATATCACTGGCCGCTCCATCCAGCACACCGCGGTGATGGCTGATATTCCAGTGGATGCTTCAGCATGGCTTCCTGGCACCTATCTGCTGCGCCTTCCCGAACTCGGACGATCGTTCCGTTGGGTGAAGCAGTGACGTCAGCGGGTGGTCTTCTCAATCGCCGGCCGATGCGAATGGGTCAAGGAGAACGTGCTCCGCGCAGGGATCTGGTCTTGCTTTTTGAAGTAGGCGCTTCCTTCTATTCTGAGCCCGTCAACTCCCAGGTCTGGTTGTTATGGGAACCACGCGTCCATTCACTATAACCGCTCAGCCTTTAGCTGGTCGCAAGTCACCGATACTTGTTCCCGGTGATCAGTTAACATCGGGCGTATATACCATTGGACATGGGGAAGATGAAGCGCACACTAACATTCTTCGCATGCGTCGGCGCGATGCAGGTTCAGGCACAAAGCTGGTGTCCCCCCGGTGCGCGCTGGACGCATGACTATAGCGATAGTCTCACGGGTTATTATGGTGTCTCCCGCATCATTTATGAAGGTGATATGACCTTTCAGGGTCAACAAGTGCAGCGCTTGCGGGTATCCAGAGTACTCGCCCCTTCGGGCACGACCAACTTCAGTGTGTTCTATGAATATGGCCCATGGCTCACGCGCCATGAAGATGGAGTGGTCTATTCCTGGTCGAACGACGAGCAGGAGTTCGATACCTTGATGTGGTTCAATGCAGCCCCGGGGCAGTTCTGGTCGTGGCCGTCGATCGGTGATCACCCTACAGCACGGATCACCGTGTTGGACACCACCTCCATCGAAATGGAAGGACACGTGTTGCGGCAGCTCGTTGTGGAAACGGGGCATTCGGAGGGGTTGCCTCCGGATACGTTGCGGGAGCGCATCGGATTCAGCATGCTTTATCTCAAGCCGGACACATGGTTCATAACCGACCCACCATCAACAGGCCTGCTTTGTTACAATGATGATCAGTTGATGTTTGCAGGCCCTGGGGTGACGGATTGCGGGTATACATTAGGCGTTGCGGATCAGCAATTGGAGGCGGTCACGGTCATGCCGAATCCGGGTACGGACCATTTCACCGTTACACTTCCGCCCGGAGCACATGCCGTGGACGTGTATGATATCACTGGCCGCTCCATCCAGTACACCGCGGTGATGGCTGATATTCCGGTGGATGCGTCAGCTTGGCTTCCAGGCACCTATCTGCTGCGCCTTCCCGAACTCGGACGATCGTTCCGTTGGGTGAAGCAGTGATGACACTAGGCAGCCGTGTCCATCGCTATTCATCCCCGGTGCATTCGACCGGCGTGATCCCACGATCACGCGCCACCCCCTACCTTCGCCCCGCTGTCGATCCCCGGAGTAACGCCCGGGGTGAAAAGGGAACCAGGTGCGAATCCTGGGCTTTACCTGAAGCTGTAAGCCCGAAGCAGCCGACCGGCATGTAGCCACTGTCCACCGCAAGGCGGATGGGAAGGCGCCGGTAGGTGGGCAAGCCAGAAGACCTGTCGCCAGCACGATCGGACATTGCTTCCAGGTAAGAGGCAGGCCCGGAACGTGCGCTGCTTCGCGCATGTCCACGGCACATCTTCCTGGGGGCGCTTGAACCAGCAACCCAATCCCCCATGAGCATTCGTGTACTCGCGCTTTCCGCAACCCTCGCGGCCGCTTCGGCCCACGCCCAGTTCACCCTGGCCGATGTCCAGTTCTGGATCGGCACCGGCGCCGATTCCTCGGTGCTGGTCCTCGACTTCCAGGACGGCACCGAGCATCCCAGCTATGCCTGGGGCTACTTGCATGATGCCGGCGCCACGGGACTGGACATGGTGGAGGCCATCGCCGCCGCCGACCCGAACATCACAGTGGATATCCCGAACGGTTTCCTGAATACCGTGACCTATGGCGCACAAGCCGGCATCGGTGGCGCACCGGATTATTGGAGCACCTGGAGCGGCGCGGACCTCGCAAGCATGGAGATGAACCTCGGACTCTCGGAGGTCCTGAGCAACCGCAGCTGGTTCGGCTGCTCCTACACCGACTTCGATCCGCCGCTGGCGCCCACCATGCCCATCGCCGCCACCAATGCAACTGCTGTGGCAGAGGGAAGGATCATGGACCTGGCCATCTTTCCACAACCTGCCGATGACCTGCTCTTCGTCCGGCTGAACGAAGGCGCAACGATCGATCTGCGCATCCTGGATATCAGCGGTCGCACGGTCCACGCGGGACGCACGACAGGGATGACCACCACGGTGGATGTCGCCCGGTGGGCACCAGGTACCTATGTGCTGATGACGAGTGGAACGCGGCGCACGATCGCGATCCAGTAACGATGAGCGAAGCGAAGTGGCATGGCCTGTCAGCGCCGCGACGAACCCTTCGTCGTGCTGCGGTGCATGTGCTGCTTCCGTCCTTCCTGCTCCTCGCACCTCTTCAACCCTTCGCGCAAACACCCGGTGATACCGTCCAGCTGCGGATGCATGAAGTGAGCGCACCACGACTGGTGGGCACCATGGCCGGGAGTAAATTGGAGGTGGTGGACAGTGCCACCTACGCGCGCTACGGTGCATCGGACCTCGCGACCTTGCTGGCGAACGAGAGCCCGGTCTTCATCAAGAGCTACGGCCTGGGCAGCTTGGCCACCTCCGCCTTCCGGGGCGGTGCGGCGCAGCACACGGCGATCCTCTGGAACGGATTCAACATCCAGAACCCGATGCTCGGGCAGATGGATCTGTCGCTCGTGCCGGTCGCGTCCGCAACGGATGTGCGCATCCAGTACGGCGGTGGCACGGCGCTGTGGGGCAGCGGAGCGGTCGGCGGGTCGATCCTGCTGAATGGAGGGACGCACTACGCCGAAGGCCTATCGCTGGATGCCGGGTTGCGTGTGGGCAGCTTCGGACAGGCACGGGAGCAGCTGCGGATCGGCTTCGGCGATGCGCGGTGGTCGCTTTCCGTGGCCGCCTTCCACCAGGCCGCACGCAACGACTTCAGCTACGTGGTGAATGACGACAGCCGAAGGCAACGCAACGCGGAACTGGAGCAACGCGGCGTGATCACGGAGCTCCGCCGGCGTGTGGGCAGCCATCAGCAGGTCCACTTCGCGCACTGGTACCAGTTCACGGACCGCAACGTTCCGGCCCCGATGCATGCGACGCAGAGTGAGGCCCGGCAGGTGGATGAGAGCCAGCGCATCACCGGTGGCTGGCAGCGCAACACGGCGCGTGCGGATCTGCATGTGCGTGGGGCCTGGTTCGATGAAGGGCTGTGGTGGTATCCGAACGGCATGGAGGTCGACAGGAGCCGTGCGCGGACAGCGATCGGTGAGGCGGAGCTGCGTTGGCGACCGGCACGGGGGCATGCCATCGGTCTCGGCGTGAACAGCACACAGGCCACGGCGATCAGCATTGGTTACGTGGACCGACCGCAGCAGGTGCGGAACGCGCTCTTCGGCACCTACGGGTATCAACATCCGGAGGAACGTTGGAGCATGTCGGCCTCGGTGCGCCAGGAGCGGATGGATGCGCGCTGGATACCGCTGACCGCCACGGTCGGTGCGGAGCATGTGTTGCGACCGCGTTGGCGGGTGAAGGCCTCGGCATCGCGTGTGTACCGCGTGCCCACCTTCAACGACCTGTACTGGGTACCCGGCGGTGACCGGCAATTGCGACCGGAGCAGGGTTATGCGGCGGAAGCAGGTGTGGTCGGGGAGGAACATATGGGAAGGCTCCATCTCTCCGGGGAGGGAACCGTCTTCACACGCACCATTGACGACTGGATCATCTGGACACCCGGTCCCACCTATTGGAGCCCGATGAACCTGATGCGTGTTTGGAGCCGTGGGGTGGAGGCGCGCATCACCGCGAAGTGGAGCAGTGGTCGCGCGATTTACAGTGCTACCCTGCGCACGAACCATGTGGTGAGCACCAACCAGGAGGCGCGCACGCCCGATGATGCATCGGTGGATAAGCAGCTCATCTACGTGCCGATGTACAGTGGTCAGCTGCGGCTGGGTGTGGAGTGTGGTCGTACGAGCGCGTTCCTCGTCGGCACCTACACCGGCTACCGCTATACCAGCACCGACAACCGGTCCTATCTCGCCCCCTTCACTTTGTGGAACGCGCAGTTCAGCCATGTGTTGAAGGTGGGTCCCCGCGGCGACCTGCTCCTCGACCTGCGCGGTGACAACCTGCTCGCGGAGGACTATCAGGTGCTCGCTGATCGACCGATGCCGGGGCGTGCGTTCCATGTCGGACTTACCTATCGCTTCAAACAGCACCGTCCAGCCCCATGATGATGCGTTCCCTCTTCGCGCTGTTGGTGCTCCTGTTCACGGCGGGCTGTCGGAAGGACAGGCCGGATGCACCGGAGGAGGCGCCTTTGGAAGTCGGTACGCACGGGGTCTACATCGTCAACGAAGGCAACTTCCAATGGGGCAACGCATCGGTCAGCTACTTCGATCCCGCGACCGGAGCGGTGAACGAGGACCTCTACCAACCGGCGAACGGCGAAGCGCTCGGCGATGTACTGCAGCACATGGTCATCCATGATGGAAGGGCCTACCTCGTGGTGAACAACTCCGGGAAGGTGGTGGTGGTCGATCCGCACAGCTTCACCACGACCGCCACCATCACGGGTTTCCCTTCACCCCGTGCGATGCTTCCGGTGAACCCCTCCAAGGCGTATGTCAGCGACCTCAGCGCAGGGCGGCTGTCGGTGGTGGACCTGGCGGGCAACAGCATCACGGGGCATATCCCGTGCGGCCAATGGACGGAGGCGATGGTCCTTGTTGGTGAGGAAGCCTTCATCACTGACCAGTCGCGGCCTTTCCTGTACGTGGTGAACACCGGGACGGACGAACTGGTGGATAGCATCACTGTACCGCGCGGCGGCAACAGCATCGTGTTGGATGCGGAGGGCCTGTTGTGGATAGCCTGTGGCGGCGGGAGCGGTACCGCACCAGCGCTCCTGCGGATCGATCCCGTGGCGCGCGCAGTGCAGACGGCGCTCACCTTCCCGAACGACGGCAACCATCCCTGGCGCTTGACGACCAACGGTGACGGCACCATCCTCTACTTCCTCAACGAGCATGTGTACCGGATGGCGATCACGGAGACGGCGTTACCCGGCATGGCCTTCATACCGGCGGATGGCCGCAACTTCTATGGGCTCGGTGTGGATCCGCAGGATGGCACCGTGTACGTGGCGGACGCCATCGATTACGTGCAGCGCGGTGTGGTGTTGCGTCACGCGTCGGACGGTGCATTGCTCGGTTCCTTCCACGCCGGGCGCATCCCGGGTGGCTTCGTGTTCCGGTGAGCTGCGATCATCAACATCCTTCCCGGGATACATCCATCCGCCGGATCGCTGGCGGCGGTACCTGCACCTGTAGGTTCGCCATGTGCTGAAGCTCGCTTCCTTTCCAGCGCTGATCGCGGTCGTCATGGCTTCGTCCGCAGTTGCGCAGACCACGGGTGTGCTGGCGGGGCGGGTGAGCAGCTTCAACGGCGCGCCCCTGCCCGATGCCACGGTCCAGGCGCTATTGCCTGACACCACCTACATCACCACCACGGCGGCCGACGGGCGCTTCCGGTACGATGCGCTGCCCACTGGTCTGTACCGCGTGCGTGTGAGCCATGTGGGATACCACACCGCTGAGCTGGCGGAGACGTGGGTGCGCGCGGGCAAGACCGAACTCGTGACCGTGGAACTGGAGTTGGCCGTGAACGAGCTCGCCGCCGTGGAGATCAGGACAACGGCACCGGGTCGCCTGGATGCCGTGAGCAGCGCCCCGATCACCGTGGAGCGGAGCTTGCGTTATCCCGCCACCTTCTTCGATCCTGCACGCCTGGCCATGAGCTATGCCGGTGTGGCAGGCACTAACGACGAGGCCAACCACTTCAGCGTGCGCGGCAACAGCCCGGCGGCGAACAGCTGGCTGCTGGAAGGGGCGGAGATCGTCACCCCGAACCACCTCACCAACGCGGGCACGCCGAACGACCTTCCCACGCTCACCGGCGGCGGCACCACCATCCTCAGCGCCCAGATGCTCGGCAACTCCCGCCTGCTCACCGGCGGCATGGCGGCGCGGTATGGCAATGCGCTGGGCGGCATCATGGACCTTTCGTTGCGCAAGGGCGTGACCGATCGCAGGGCCTATACGGTACAAGCCGGGCTCATCGGCATCGACCTCAGTGCCGAAGGGCCGTTCAAGCAGGGCGGTCGCGCGAGCTACCTCATCAATTACCGCTACAGCACCTTGGGTCTGCTCGGTGCGATGGGGGTGCCGCTGGGCGATGAGGCCATCACCTTCCAGGACCTGTCCTTCACGGTGGACCTGCCATTGGGCGAACGATCGGGTCTGCGCCTCTTCGGCATGGGCGGTAACAGTAGCAACCGCTTCGATCGGAAGGACAGCACCGAGTGGGAGTTCGACAAGGACAGTCGGGACATCGACTACACGGCGAAGGTGGGTGCGACGGGCCTGAGCTTCCACATGCGCGTGGGCCAACGCGCGATCTGGCGCACGACCGTGGCCCTCTCGGCCAACGAGCAGGGGCGGATCCGGGAGGATAGCCCGATCAGAGGCTTAAGCTATCGCGACAGCACCGGCCTCTATGAACGGAAGCTCAGCGCGCACTCCGCGATCCACTGGTCCATCGGCGCGCGGAACAGCCTGCGTATCGGTCTCTCCGCGGTGGACCGCGACCTGAGCAAGTATCTGTATGGCGTGGGTGAGCGGACGTCGTCCTTACTTCTTCGACCATACGTTGAATGGAGCCATGATCTGACCGAAGCACTGACCCTTGATCTGGGTCTTGCCTATGGAGCCTATGGTCCCGATGACCATGGTGTTCCGGAGCCGCGCTTCATCATGCGTTGGCGGGTGGATGACCGTCACCAACTGATGCTCACTGCCGGCCAGCGTTCACAGATGACGCAACTGCAGAACTACTTCAGAACGCTGTTCCCGCCGCTCATCGATAACCGGGGCATCGGTCCCATCGTAGCGCAGGATGCATCGTTCCGGATCGAACGGCGGCAGGGGGAACAGCTCACCTTATCCGCAACGATCTTCATGCAACAGTTGAGGAAGGTGCCGCTTGAAGTGAACACGATCGTAACGGGTGGAACCGGCACGAGCCTGTTGAACACCTGGGAAGGGCTTGCGGGGTTGCAGTTGGCCGATGTGGCCAAGGGGAAGAACCAGGGTGTGGAGCTGGCCATTGATCGGCGCTTCCACCGCGACTGGTTCCTGCAGGTGAACGGCACCTGGCTGGAGATGCGCTACACGGACGATGAAGGCAAGTGGCGATCGGGTCGATGGGATGTGGGCCTCATAGCGAACGCCGTGGCGGGCCGTGAATGGGCGAAGCAGAAGGAAGTGGTGAAACGCACCTGGGGTGTGAGCGGTCGCATCAACACCACCGGCGGGCAGCGCTATACAACCACCTTCGATGATCCAGGTGAACAACCCATTCCCTATGGCGCGCGCTACAACAGCACCTATCGCCTGGACCTGCGGATCTACCTGAAGCGGGAGCGCGAAGGCCGCACCGGCATGTGGGCGCTGGACCTCTTGAACGCCACCAACGCGCAGAACGAGGCCTACCGTTACTTTGATCAGCGCAAAGGAGCCATCGTGACCCGGTATCAGCTCGGACTCATCCCGAACCTGAGCTACCGCGTCGAATTCTGACCCGCCATGCCACGCACCATCAAGCTTTTCCTGGTCGGCGTATTCGTCGCCTTCGCGGCGATGAACCTGAACGATCCCGATCCGATACCCTGGATCCTTGCCTACCTCGCGGTGGCTGTGCTCTACGGCCTCTCCGCCTTCGGTCGTGCGGACCGCCGCGTCAGTGGTTGGCTCGCGGTGGCGCTGGCGGTGTGGATGCTCACGATGCTGCCCGGGGTCATGAGCTGGGTGCGCGCCGGCATGCCCAGCATCGCCGCCACCATGCAGGCGGAGGAGCCCCACATCGAGGTGATGCGGGAGTTCCTCGGTCTTCTGATCGCGGTGATCGCGCTGGCCGGGCTCACCTGGAGGACACCCAAGGGCGCGCGCCTTTCCTGAACGATAACGGCCGTGCGCACCCACCTGCTCCGCCTTGTTGGACCAGCGCTCGCCACCGTGGTCTACTTCCTGTTGGGGCATTTGGGCCATGCACCTGCGGCCATGGCGGGCATCGTGGCTTGGATGGCCGTGTGGTGGATCAGCGAAGCCGTTCCTCTGGCGGTCACCTCGCTGCTGCCCCTGGTCCTCTTCCCGCTGTTGGGCATCGACAGCATGGCGGGCACCGCGCTCAACTACGGCAAGGAGATCATCTACCTCTTCCTCGGCGGCTTCCTGCTGGCGCTCGCGATGGAACGCGCACAGCTGCACCGGCGCATCGCGCTGCGCATCGTAGCGCGCATCGGAGGCACGGGACCGCGCCTCATCGCTGGCATGATGGTGGCCAGTGCACTGCTGAGCATGTGGATGAACAGCACGAGCTGCGTGCTGGTGATGCTGCCCATCGCGCTCAGTCTGCTCGACGGGGATGGTGATCCGTCACTGCGCAAGCGCCTAACGGTACCCCTGCTCCTGGCCGTGTCCTACGGCGCCACCATCGGCGGCATGAGCACACCGGTGGGCACACCGCCGAACCTCGTTCTCCTGGAGATCTGGCGCGACCGCTACCCGGACCGGGCCGCCATCGGCTTCGGGCAGTGGATGTCCTTCGGGGTCCCGCTCATGGTGGTGTATCTCGGCATCGCCTGGTTCCTGCTCACGAAGTGGATCTTCAAGGTACCCACGGACCAGCTGAGCCCACCGGCCGAGGTAAGGGAGCGTGCTCATGCGCTCGGGCGCGTATCCTATGCCGAACGCGTCGCGGGCATCGTATTCATCATGGTCGCGCTCCTCTGGGTCACGGGGGATGATCTGGTCCTGGGCGATGCGTTCACCATCCGTGGCTGGCGCACGCGGCTCGGGCTCGAAGCCTTCTCCGATGGCGCCATCGCCATCCTGGGAGCGCTTGTGCTCTTCGTCATCCCCATCCCCCGACCACCGGACGGCGATCGGGAACAGAAGCCGCCGCACGCATTGTTGGACTGGCGCTACGCCGAGGCGCATGTGCCATGGGGCATCCTGCTGCTCTTCGGCGGTGGCTTCGCACTGGCCAGCGGCATTGACAAGTCCGGGCTGGCCGTGGAGATGGTGGCCGCCATGGAGCGTTTGAAAGGACTGGCCCCACCTGCGCTCATCGCGGCGGTAAGCGGCATCGTCTGTCTACTGAGCGAGCTGGGGAGCAATACCGCCACGGCCAGCCTCACCCTGCCGATCCTGGCCGAAAGCGCTGAGGCCTGGGGGATCGATCCGCAGGCGCTCCTGGTGCCCGCCACACTGGCCGCCACCCTCGGTTTCGCCCTTCCGGTGGCCTCGCCCATGCAGGCCATCGTGTTCGGTAGTGGCCGCATCCCGGTGCGGGAGATGGTGAGGGCCGGCATCTGGCTCGACCTGATCGGCGTGGCGCTCCTGACCATCATATTTGGCTGGATATTAGGTGGTTAGATATTGTCGACAGGCACAGGCGAGTGGTGGGCCCAAAGGCACATGGGGACGAGAGATTTTGACCGGTCACGGTGGAAACATGCCGGGTTTTCACAACTTTGGTAGCCATGCGCATCACAGAAGAACAGATCCGGTCGGCCCACAAGGCCTTGAAGAACGAGAACGGAGGAGCCTGGCAGGACTATTTCGGCCTGCTTTTCCTGGAGGAGTTCCATAAGGTGCCGCGCGAGCAGGCCTTGCACCAGGTGGCCTTCGGCGGCGAGGACTACGGCTTCGATGGTTTCCATTTCGACAAGGCGAAGCGCAACCTCTACCTCTTCCAGTTCAAATGGAGCAACGACCATGAGCAGTTCAAGCCGGGTTTCCGCACCCTGCTGGAACACGGAATGAGCGAGGTGTTCGGTGTGAACAGCGACCACCGCAGCCGCAACGCGATGGTGAACAACCTGAAGGCGGTGCTGCGCGACAACCGTTCCAGGATCGATCAGGTCAACTTCCACTTCGTCTTCACCGGTGAACCCGAGAAGGCGGAGAACAGCAGCGTGCTTGGTGCGTTGCGCGAGGACCTGGAGAACCGCAAGCACATGCTGGACGAGTGGTGGGGCAAGGAGATGAGCATGGTGATCGAGTACCGTTCGCTCAGCGGCAAGCGCTCGCACTTCGTGGTGGACAAGACCCACGAGTACCCGCTCAAGCTCTCCGGCTCCCTGGCGAAGGACGGACCCGATGGGCAGGAGATGGTGATCGGCATGGGGCGTCTCTACGACATCTACAGCATGTTCCGGCAGATGGGCTCGCGCTTCTTCGAGCGCAACATCCGCCACAGCCTTCCCGAGGACGGCTCGGTGAACCGGGTCCTTCAGAAGGCCTTCCGCGACATCGGCATCGACAAGAAGCTCGATCCCGCGATGTTCGCCTTCAACCACAACGGGGTCACCTTCAGCGCACAGAAGATCGAGGAGACCGACAACGGCTATCGCATCACCGAGCCGCGCCTGCTCAACGGAGCGCAGACCATCACCACCATGGCGCGCTTCATCGAGCGAAGCAAGTCGCGCGATGACATCGAGACGATCAAGGACCGATTGAAGCGGATCGAGGTGATCTGCAAGGTGATCACCCATGCCGATGATCCGTTCATCACCACGGTCACCATCAACAACAACCGCCAGAACCCGGTGGACAGTTGGAACCTGCGCGCCAACGACCAGATCCAGCTGGAGCTGAGCGACCACTTCCGCACCAAGCTCGGCATCTACTACGAGCGCCAGCAGCGCGCCTTCGAGGGCCTCACCGAAGAGGAACGTGACGAGCAGGGCATCACCGACGACAAGGCCATCCAGATGCTGAAGCTGGCACAGACCTTCCTTGCTTCAGAGGGAGAGCTGGTGGTGATGCGCTCGATGCGCAAGGCCTTCGAAGAGGACAAGCAGTACGAGGCCATCTTCCACGCCCGTCGGCTGGAGGTGGACCCGCGCTACATCGTGTTGTGTTACAAGGTTCAGTTCCGCCTTCCGCTGCTTACGCGCAGCATCCTGGAGCGCGGCGAGAACAAGTACAGCTTCGTTGGTCGTGGCCGCCACCTGCTATGGGCGCTCATGTGCCAGGCCATCCTCAATGACAAGGACCTGCACAAGATGGCCGAACGCTACGGGCAGGACCTGGCCATCAGCGCGAACTACATGCAATACATCAGTGGCCTGGCCACGGGCGCCTGCCGTGCCTTGTTGAGCGAGCTGGTGGAGCAGGAGGCCAATGCCGAAGCCGTGAAGAACAACGAGTTCAACTTCCTCCGCAGCAAACAGTCGTTCGACTTCTGCATGGATGTGGCGGCGCGCAAGTACGGCTGGGAGAAGCGGAAGTTGGCGGGACATTGGTAGGCGA
>JAKQEI010000276.1 GCA_029573495.1 Bacteroidota bacterium
CTCGCCGAAGGGTTCGGGGGAGATGTTCCTTTCACACAGCTGCCTGGCCTTCGCTTCCTGCTGGATCACACCGCGACCTATACGACCTTCTACCTCCCGCTCTGGTGTGCCTTCGCCGTCCTTGCCGTTCTGCTCGTCCAACGCAAGGCCTGGGCTGTCCTCGGTCTGGTCCTCAGCGCCACGGTCCTCTTCATCCTCATCCACGTATGGGCCTACCATGCCGGCGAGACGGCCATGATGATGGAGAAGAACTTCCTGCCACTGGCGGTCTTCGTGGCCCTTCCACTCGTGTTGGAGATCCGGCGGATGAGCGTGCGCACGCAATGGTGGAGTCTTGTTCCTTTCGCGCTCGTCCTCTTCCTCCAGTTCCGGGGGATCTCCTTCGCCTCACGTCCGGCATGGGAAAGGGTCGATCACATCGCGGCCTTGGTTGACCGTTGCAGGGATGAAGGCTTGCGCAAGGCATGCATCGATCCGGCGGTCCTTGATTCCTTTGGTCTTCACATCCACTGGGCCCTTGCCTTCGAGACCCTGTTGCTCAGCGCACAGGATGGTGCCGAACAGAGCGTTACCGTCGTGGCCAGGAGGGAATGTGTGACGAACGGCGGCTGTGTGGAATTGTCGGAACTCGTGGATGGTCAACGGATATGCGGCGACGGCGACCGTTACTACCAACTCCCGAACGGACCTTACGTCTTACTTTCAGCCCACTGATCATTCGCGTTCCTTATGGAAGAGAGTATCCTCGCAGGTTTCCGTTGGGTCCATATCGCCTCGGGCTTCGTGGCCCTCTTCGTGGCACCGATCGCCATGGCCGTGCGCAAGGGAGGGGATGCCCACCGGCTTTGGGGCAAGGTCTTCTTCTATGGCATGGTCCTCGTGGCCTTGACGGCGATCATCATGGGCATCTGGCAGAACAAGATGTTCCTGGCCATGATGGCGGTGCTGAGCTTCCACATGGCGGCATCGGGTTACCGGGCCTTGTATCATAAACGCCTGCATGCCGGCCAGAAGCCGGGTACCAGCGACCTTGTTCTCCAGGGCACCGCCGGGGTGGTGAACGGGGGGCTCTTCATCTGGGGCTTCGTCAACATCCTGCTCGGCAACAAGGGTGTGGGCACCATGCTCTTCATCGCCTTCGGCCTCATCGGCAGCTTCATGGTCTGGCGCAACCTCCAGCGTTTCTACAAGCACCACCACGAGAAGCACGAGTGGCTCTTCGCCCACATGGCGGGCTTCCTCGGCGGTTACATCGCCACGGTCTCGGCCTTCAGCGCGGTGAACATGGCCTTCATCAAGCCGGTGTGGTTGCAATGGCTGTGGCCCACCATCGTCGGGGTGCCACTGATCATCCTCTGGTCGCGCTACTACCGCAAACGCCTGTCGCGCGGCCGTCGCGCTCGGGACGTGGTGGAGATCCGGATCCAGTGATCCGGGCGGGTGCCGATCGGTACCTTAGCCACCCATTCAACGCATGGTGGAACCCTCGCAAGCCGCTCCACGCGTTCTGGTGCTCTACACCGAGACCGCACCGTACGTCATGGCTTGTCTGGATGCATTGGTAGCGCGCACCGGCGCCCGGATCGAACTGGTGCGCTGGCCGGTGAACGCAGAAGCGCCCTTCGATACCGGAGCCCATCCGGGCATCACCATCCATGACCGCACCGGGTTCGATGATCAAGCCCTGCTCGACTTCGCCTTGACCTTCGCTCCGCAACTGGTCATCGCCAGCGGCTGGGTGGACAAGGGCTACCTGCGCGTGTGCCGGGCGATGCGGCGGAAGGGTGTGCCCACGAGCATGAACCTGGACACGGCCTGGCGCGGCGGGCCGAAGCAATGGCTCTCCACCGTGCTCGCGCGCTTCTGGATGCCCCGTACGTACAGCCACATCTGGGCGACAGGGGCACGCCAGGTGCGCTATGCGCGCAGGCTCGGCCTGCGCGACCCGCACATCCTCACCGGCCTCTATGCCGCGGATACCGGACCACTGATGGAAGCGTCGGTCCGTGCACGCGCGGCGCGACGTGCGCATTTCCCGCACCGCTTCATCCACGTCGCCCGGTACATACCCACCAAGGGCCAGCAGCTGCTCTGCGATGCGTTCGCCGAGCTCTGCGAGCAAGGAAGTGCAGGCGATTGGGAACTCCACCTCGTCGGGACCGGTGAGCTCTTCGACGCAGTGCGGAACAGTCCATCAGGCAAGCATCCGAGGATCACGCACCGCGGTTTCATACAAGCTGGTGACATGCCCGGTGTGCTGGCGGAAGCGGGCGTGTCGGTGTTGCCGAGCCTCTATGAACCCTGGGGCGTGGTGGTGCAGGAACACGCGTGCATGGGCCTGCCATTGCTCTTGAGCGATGCGGTGGGTGCGGGTGAACGCTTCCTGAAGGAGGGGGAGAACGGCGCCTACCACAAGGCCGGTGACAAGGACGAGCTGCAACGAAGCCTGTTGCGGATCATCGGGATGGAGGACGCCGCGCTGGTGCGGATGGGTGAACGATCCGCAGAACTGGGCGCTACCTGGACGCCGGCGATGTGGGCGGAGATGGCGGAGAAACACTTCTTCAAGCGGTGAGCGTTCCCAAGGTCCTCACCTTCATCGATTGGTATAAGCCCTATTTCAAGGCGGGCGGTCCGGTGCGCAGCCTGGTGAACATGGTGGAGCACCTGCAAGGGCGGGTCGATTTCCACATCGTCACCGGCGACCGCGACTATACCGCGAACACCAATGAGGCCGGTGTGCCCACGGATCAATGGATAGCCGCTGATGCCGGTGAACAGGTGTATCACGCTTCACCCGAAGCACGGTCGGTCGCCAGCTGGCGGCAGCTGATCACGGGCGGATCCTGGGACCTGGTCTACATCAATGGGATGTACTCACGGTGGTCCACCATCCTGCCACTCTGGGTCCTGCGTGGAAGTCGGATGCGGCGGATCGTGGCCGTGAGGGGCATGCTGGCGGCCGGTCCCATGCGGCAAAGCGCCCTGAAGAAGCGCCTCTTCCTGTGGGCGATGAAGCGCATGGGTTGCTTCCGTGGTGTGGAGTTCCAGGCGACGAACACGGAAGAGAAGGCGGACATCCTGCGCTGGATCGGCCCGAAGACCGTGGTGCATGTGGTGCCCAACCTCGCCCGCAAGGTGAGCGATGTGTTCCCGAAGAGCACGGAGAAGAAGCCCGGTGAGTTGCGCCTGATCAGCGTGGCCCGCATCGCGGAGGAAAAGAACACGCTCTTCGCCATTGAACGGCTGATGGGGGTGAAGGGCAGGGTCCGCTTCGATCTGTATGGCACGGTCTACGATGAAGCCTACTTCGCCCGCTGCCAGGAGGCTATCCGTGCGTTG
Organism: Bacteroidota bacterium; assembly: GCA_029573495.1. Lineage (GTDB taxonomy): Bacteria > Bacteroidota > Bacteroidia > Flavobacteriales_F > PHOS-HE28 > PHOS-HE28. Next base: position 3,343 of record JAKQEI010000276.1, read on the forward strand.
CCAGCTGGGGTCGAGGTGCACTGGCATGGTCAGCTGGCGAATGAAGCAGTGGCCGCCGCCATCGGTGAGGCACATGTCCTGTACATGCCCAGCGTGGGAGAGAACTTCGGGCACGCCATGCTCGAAGCGCTCATCGCGGGCCGCCCGCTGCTCATCAGCGATCGCACTCCGTGGAAGGGTTTGGACGCCGCCGCGGCAGGCTGGGATCTTCCGCTGGAGGATCCGGCGCGCTTCACGGCGGCCTTGCAACAGGCCGTGGACATGGATCAGGCGGCCTATGACCGGCTGGTGCATGGCGCGTACGCCATCGGTGCCCGATATTTGAACGATCCCGATCCCGTGGAACGCAGCTACCAAATGTTTGCACAAGGCTAAGCGCGCTTTGAGAAATCTATGTGTCGTACTGCTGTTTACCGGGATCACGCTGCATTCATGCGGACCAAGGCAGGCAACCGCACCTCCATACTCAACGGAAATGTTCGACGAATTCAGAAGGAAGGATAAATTCTTGCCGGAACCTTATCCGAACGGATATCCTGGCATCTCGGAAGAAAGACTCAAACCAATCCTCACAGAGAGGATAAATCAAGCGGCAGACTATTTTCAGGAGATCGCCAGCGGTCCGTATCCTAGTGACGACAAGTACCTTGAAGCTCTGGACAGAGGCCTCGAAAGTTTTACCGAGGTGTATTTGGAGTTGGACACAGAGGATCGCGAAAGGATATGTACCTACTTTGAAGAGCTGATGGACATCGTCGGGCTTGAAAGTTCAGAAGGACGATTGAACAATTTCATGTACGGCTTTGATCCTTCCTAAAGAAAATAATGCGATGCTGCTGCAACTTTTCGGCGTCATGGCCACTTTCACGCACTATTTTGAACTTGGCTTATCGAGATCTTGCATGACTCTTCGGATGGTGTCGTGTCTGATCCCCTCTAGTCATATTCGTGAACCTTTCAGGCCATGACCGATCGTCCGCAGGTCGACCTCAGCCGCTTCGACAACTCGAAGACCTTCCACCCCGGTGCGGGCGCGTTGAAGCGGACGCTGTGGTATTTAACCAACGCGATCTTCTTCCTCAACCCCTGCTTTCCCTTCAGAAATCCCAAACCCGGTCTGCTGCGCCTCTTCGGCGCCAAGGTGGGGAAGGGCGTGGTCATCCATCCGTCGGTGAACATCAAGTTCCCGTGGAAGCTCAGTATCGGCGACCATAGCTGGATCGGTCAGCGTGCCTGGCTGGACAACCTGGACCAGCTCACGATCGGCAACAACGTGGTGATCAGCCAGGGCGCCATGATCATCCAGGGCAGCCACGACTACAAGAAGATAGACTACCCCACCTACACCAAGCCCGTGGTGCTCGAGGACGGCAGCTGGATAGGGGCGGGGGCCATCGTCACCTTGGGCGTCACGGTCCGGACGCACGCCGTCCTGGCGGCGGGAAGTGTGGCCACGAAGGACCTGGACGCCTACACCATCCATCAAGGCAATCCCGCGCAACCCGTTCGCGAGCGCATCATGGAACCGGCATGAAGGTCACCCTGATCACCGTGTGCTTCAACGCCGCCGATGTGATCGCCGGTTCGTTGGACAGCGTCTTCGCGCAGACGCACCCGGACATCGAGGTGATCGTGATCGATGGGGCGAGCACGGATGGTACCGTGGATATCCTGCGGAAGTACCTCCGTCAAAACCCCGAACCGGTGCAGGGTCTCCCGACGCAGGAGGGGACCCTGCAGCAACGAGAGGCAAGTGCCGCAGGGTCCCTTGCAGAAGACCCTGCGGAGGTCGGTCAAGTCATACCTCTGCCGGGTCTCCCGACGGAGGAGGGGACCCTGCAGCAACAAGAGGCAGGTGCCGCAGGGTCCCTTGCAGGAGACCCTGTGGAGGTTCCGCGCGGCATCGATGTGCTCGTGAGCGAGCCCGACAAGGGCATCTACGACGCCATGAACAAGGGGCTGGCGCGCGCCACGGGCGAGATCATCGGCTTCGTGAACGCGGGCGATCTGTTGATGACCACCGACACCATTGCGCATGTGGTGGATGCCTTCCGGCGCAGCCACGCCGACGCGGTCTACGGCGACATCATCATGGTGGACGAGCACGACATCTTCAAGGTGCACCGCACCTGGCTCAGCGGTACCTACCACCGCGAGAATTTCCGCAAGGGCTGGATGCCGCCGCACGTGGGCACCTTCATCAAGAAGAGCGTGTACGATCGCTTCGGCCACTTCAATACCGACCTGCGCATCGGTGCCGATTACGAGATCCTCTTGCGCTTCCTCTACAAGGAGCGCATCCCCACCGTGCACCTGCGCGAAGTGCTCGTGCGCTTCCGGCTGGGGGGCATGAGCAACGGCAGCGTCAAGCACATCCTCAAGGCGAATCGGGAGGTGCGCGCGTCGTGGGGGCTGAACGGTCTTCAGGCACCTCCCTTGCTGGTCACGCGCAAGCTCTGGAGCAAGGTGCTCCAGTTCTTCCATTGACCCTCCATCGGTCGTCGTGTCCTTCGAATGTTCCGGCGATCAGCGGCCGGCGTGCTCGTAGGCCAGGGCCATGGCCGCCTCCAAGGCTTTCGCTCCGAGCCTGCGCAACTCCGCGATGGTCGCCCCTTTCTGACCCCATTTGCTCGGGTGCGGACGGAAGGCCGATGGATCCTCCTCGAGCAGCCGGGCCTGCAGCTCCTGGTCGAGCATCAGCACCACGTATCCTTCCTCCGGCCACAAGGTCATGAAGGTCCGGCCCGGTTTGCCTCCCGGCTTCTTCGGTGCGAGGCGATAGGCCGGCCGCCCGAAGTGGTCGTACTCCTCTGCCTTGAACCGCTCCAGGGCCATGGTGCGCGCCGCCTCCACATCCATGTTCCGAAGGTAGAAGCTAATGGAACAGAACCAGCGCTGTCGGCTCACGCCTGCGGCGCGACTGATGAATACGGACCACGGATGAATGCGGATGAACACGGATCGACACGGATAAGGGTCCTGCAACTGATCTCATCCGTGTCCACGGTCAGCGCGAACGAAGTGCGGCGCTGTTTTCCTGCTCTGGAATGAATGCGCCGCAGGTACCGTCTGACAGACTGCGCTCAGAACAACCGGAAGGAGAGCGTCGCCTGCCATTGCCAGCGGTCAAGGAAACGATCCATGACGATACGTTGCTTGTCAAGGTCGTTCACCGCGGTAGCACCGAACCGCAAAGCACCGGTCGTGGCCATCACCGGATCCATTCGCACATCATCCAACGCACTTCCATACAGCAGGGCGATGGCGAAGGGGTCGCCATGTACCACGTCGGACCCATCGGTACCGAAGGCAAAGGGATCCGCAGTGCTCAGGATCGACTTGTGCAGGCTGTGCGTGGCGCTCACACCAAGACTGACACGCCCCCATTCCATGCCCGCACCGAACACGGTGTTCAGGAAGAAGGCATTGTTGGAGCTCCGGTCGGCGAAGGGTCCTTCAGAGGTGAACTGATCCATGGTGTACACGATGGCGTTGCCTTCCTTCCGACCCTGTATACGAGTGACGGCATATTCCGCTTGGACGCGCACGAGATCCGCGCCCAGCCCGGCCTCGATGTACGGACGTGGACCGCGTACCTCCGCACCGGACAGGAACACACGCATCGGAAGCTGTACGCTCCATTGTTCAGCGCGGAAGGAGCGCGGTCGTATCTGTTCCCACACCGCGCTTCCATGGCCGGATGCCAGCGCTTCGGCCATCAGTTCAAGGCCCGGACCGAGGTCTTCGGCGGGGACCAGGTAGACATCGCCGTTGCGGTCGTCGATCGTGAAGGAGAACTCCTGCGGCGCGCCGAAGGGATCCACCTCAGCGCCACGGGTCAGGTGACCGAGGTCCACCTGCTGTGGCAGTCCGTTGTCGGCATCGGGCATGTACCGGAAGCGGAGGCCGGTGGCGAAGCCGCCCGCCCGCCGAACACCGTCCGCGTCGCGTCGGCCGGTCCGCACCAGCAGGTCGGCTTGCGCGAACGGTGCAGTGCCACCGTAGAAGCTGCCTAGACCGCCACCCGCATGGATCTCCCAGGGGGAGCGGTCCGCGCGGACATGGGAGCTCAGTCGTTCCCTCCTGGTAGTGTCCTGCGGACGCTCGATCCCGGCGGGACGGTCGATCAATGTGCGTTCCATGCCCTCCAAGGCACCAGTGGTGGCGTGCAGCAATTTCACCTCCACGAGCACCTGGCGTCTGCCCAGCGGCCGCACATGCACCGCGACGATCGCCGAGGCACTGGCCAGTCCGCCCAGTTCCACCGCGTGGGCCTCATCCAATAACCCGGAGGCGCTCAGGCGTTGTTCGTTCAGCAGCACATCAAGCCGGGCGCGTTCCACCAGATCGAAGCCATTGGCCTTGTTCGCGAGGTGGAAGGTGAACTCCGCGGTCACCACATCGGTCAAGGCTTGCTCGCCATCTTCCGGTATGCCCATCACCGCCGCGGTCGTGTGACCCAGCCGGTCCATCCGCTCCGCCAACCGGCCGGCCAGTGCGCTCAGGCTGTCCGTGCTATTCGTCGCATGCAGGCCGAGGGCAGGGGAGCAGCAGAGCAGGAGGTGGAGCTGGCGGATCATGGCGGTGGTGTTCACATGCCACCACCAAGCCAACTATCAGGCCAGGATCCTGCGGAGGGAAGCGATCAAGGCTCCGTCTGCAACTGCTGGTACTGGTCCACCCACTGCCCGTTCACGTTCGGGTCGTAGTTCACGTCGTTGGTGCCGAAGTACTGCCCGTTCTGGTCCACCCAGTAGTTCTGGTAGCCCGATTCCACTTTCCCGGTCTGGCCGGTGTACGGGTTGTAGGCGTTCTGCTCGCCGCGGATCATGTCGATGGTGGCGTCGTGCATGCGGTCCGAGCTGGCGTTGTTGTTCCGCCAGGTGCTCATCTG
>JAKQEI010000037.1 GCA_029573495.1 Bacteroidota bacterium
TCGAAGAGGCCAATGTGCCGGACCCGCTGGTGCTGCGCGCCTTCACCGAGGGCCTCATGGACCTGCCGGACTCCCCGAACTATGCGCCGGAGGTGGTCGAGAAGTACCTCGAGCTGCTGGCCCTCGACAACTGGCTGGAGGTATAATCATGGCTGGCTACAAGGTTCACCGTTACCATGACATCTCCTGCGGGCACCGCGTCCACGGACACGAGGGCAAGTGCCGCCACCTGCATGGCCACAACTACCGCGTCCACTTCACCTGCGTCGCCGAGGACGGGGCGCTGGACGGGGTCGGCCGGGTCATTGACTTCAGCCAGGTCAAGGCCAAGCTCTGCATGTGGATCGAGGAGCATTGGGACCACCACTTCCTCATCTGGGAAGAAGACCCGATGAAGTCCTACCTCCTGGAGCTGGACCCGACCGTGGTGGTCGTCCCCTTCAACCCGACGGCTGAGAACATCGCTCAGCACCTCGTGGAAGTCGTCGGCCCGGCCCAGCTGGCCGGCACCGGAATCAAACTCAGCGAAGTCATGGTCGAGGAGACCATGAAGTGCTTCGCCTCTTATGGAGCCTGAACGCATGTCGAAGCACACCCTGACCAACAAGATGGTCTCCCTCCTGGCCCTCGCCACCTCCAACAGTATCGCCTCCCTGCTGCCGGAGGCCACCAAGGCCTACGCCATCCCCCGCGGTGGGGTTCCGGCGGCCCTTGCAGTGATCGCCCACCACGGCAACTTGCAGCTGGTGGACGACCCCGCGGAAGCCGACCTGTTCATCGATGACATCATCGATTCCGGGGACACCATGCAGCGCTGGTGCGACAAGTATCCGGGCAAGCCGTTCTTCTCCCTGATCGACAAGACCCGGGAAGGCTCGGAGTTCAGCGACCGCTGGGTGGTCTTCCCGTGGGAGGAGACCGCCGAGGGTGGTATCGAGGACAACATCAAGCGCCTGCTCCAGTTCGTCGGAGAGGACCCGGAGCGCGGCGGCCTGCTGGAGACCCCTCGCCGTGTGGCCAAAGCATGGGGCCACTGGTGCAGTGGGTACGGCAAGAACGCCGCGGACATCCTCAAGGTGTTCGAGGACGGGGCCGAGAAGTGCGACGAGATGGTAATCGTCAAGGACATCCCCATCTACTCCAAGTGTGAGCACCACCTGGCTGACATCTTCGGGACGGTGACCATCGCCTACATCCCGAACGGCAAGATCGTCGGGCTGTCCAAGCTCTCTCGCTTGGCGGACATGTTCGCCCGT
>JAKQEI010000014.1 GCA_029573495.1 Bacteroidota bacterium
CTCGCCCCGTATTCCGGCCAGGCGAACCTGCGCGTGCGCTTCCGGGCGATCACGGGTTCGGGGGTCCGTAGCGACATCGGCATCGATGATGTGTACGTGGGGAACGTGAACGCGGTGTTCGGCTGCAACGAGCCCACGGCATCGAACTACAACAGCGGGGTGAACATCAACAATGGCACCTGCGACTACGGCTGCCCCGCCGGGCAGGAACGCGTGCGGATCGAAATCGTTCGCGACCGCTATCCTTCGGAGATCTCCTGGACCCTGAAGAACGGCGCCACCGGCGCTACCCTGGCGAGCGGCAACAGCAGCACCAACCCGAACGGCACCACCCTGTGCGTACCGGAGAACACCTGCCTGGTATTCCGCATCAACGACAGCTACGGGGACGGCATCTGTTGTGGCTATGGCAATGGTGAGTACCGGGTGTACCTGGGCGAAACGCTGATCAAACGGGGCGGATCCTATACGTCCTATGAGGAGACGGACTTCAACTGCCCGCCGGGCTTCAGTTGCCAGACGGCACTTCCACTCACCCTGACTCCGATCGGATCCACGTTCCCGGTGACCCTGGCCACCTTCACCACGGCGGACATCGAGCAATGGTATGACTTCACACCTCCCCAGACCGGCTCCTACACGATCACCACCTGCGGAACGAACACCTGCGACACGCGTCTGTGGTTGTATGACATGGCCTGCGGACAGCTGGTCCTGAGCGATGGCATTGAGGGCGCCACCTTCGGCGATGACAACGAAGGCGGCTGCGGGGATCAGGCTGTGGTGAACGCGAACATGACCGGCGGTGTGTTCTACCACCTGCGCGTCGGTGATAACGCCGGTGATTGCAACGGGAACGTCACGGTATCCATCATCTATAACGGGCCGGTGGTGGGTTGCATGGACATAGGATCATGCAACTTCAACCCGCTGGCAACCGTGTCCTGCGATGGATGCTGCATCGCCTTCGGTGATCCAGAGTGCCCTGACGGACCGGACCTGACGATGAGCCAATCCGCCTTGGAGAGCAGCATGACACTCAGCACGGTGAACATAACCGATGTCTGCGCTCCAGTGGAGGGTTGCACGGGGGGGCTTGGACAGCGGTACGTGATCCGGTTCACCACGAGGATCGAGAACATCGGTACCACGGACTACTACATCGGCAGCCCGAGCGCTACGAGCCAGTGGTACCAGCCGCAGATGTTCAATACGAACAACTGCCACGGCCATGCGCATTATTCCGGATACGCCGACTACATCCTGTTCGACCAGAGCGGGAACGCGATCCCGGTGGGCTTCAAGAACGGCTTCTGCGTGATCGATGTGGGTTGCTATCCGGGCAATACCGGTCAGTATGGCTGCAATAAGATGGGGATCAGCAAGGGCTGCTACGACATCTACAGCTCGGGCACGACCTGCAACTGGATCGATGTGACGAACGTACCCGCCGGTACCTACACCTTGGTATTGCGCACGAACTGGCAGCACCGGCCGGACGCGCTGGGTCGCCACGAAATGGATTACACGAACAACTTCGCGCAGGTATGCATCAACCTCACCAGGAACGCGCAGGATGTGCCCAGCTTCACGATCGTCACGGACTGCGCGCCTTTCGTGGATTGCCTTGGCCAGGCCTACGGTGATGCACGCTATGATTGTACCGGTGTTTGTGCCGGTCCTGTGAAGCGCGGCGACCTGAGCAACGACTTCATCCAGAACCCACAGGACGCGGTCACCTACGTCTCGTCCATCCTGGGGAACGACATCACCCCCACCCCCTGCAATGACCTGAACGCGGACAACGCCATCACGGTGAGCGACGCCGCCCTGATGGTGAACTGCTACACCCAGCGGGATATCCACAACGCACAGACCATCGTGGACTACCACCCGTGGTGCGAGTTCCCGCGTGGCTACCTGAGCACCCCGGATGTCGTTGAGTTGAGCCTTGCCAACCTGGACCCGGTGAATCAGACCGTGGACGTGTACATCCGCAACCCGAGCTGCCGGGTATTGGGCTATGAGTTCGACATGGGTGGCCTGACCATCCAATCCGTCACGAACCTGGCGCCGAACCTCGTGGACGACATCGCCATGAGCACCTCGCTCGGCGGGACGAAGGTGATCGGGCTTTCCTACGTGGACAGTTCCCTGGTGCGGAACGAGACCGCCGTTCCACTGTGCCGGATCAACTACCTCAATCTCACGGGTGGTGTGGTATGCATCGCCTCCATCGTCGACATCGTGAACAAGGACGCGAACGATGTGGTGACCGAGATCGTGGGAGGCTGTTTGAGCGTGCCGAACACCGTAGCGGTCTCTCCCCGGGTGTGGTTGGAAGGGCCGTACGTGGCCGCCGCCGGTCTGATGCGTGACGACCTGCGTACCGCCTCCCTGATCCCTACCACCGAGCCCTATACGGCGCTCGGCTTCACCCAGGTGGGTGGAGGTGGTGAGCAGATCGAGCCCGGCGTGCTGGCTATAACCGGGAATAACGCGATCGTCGATTGGGTGCTGGTGGAACTGCGGGCGACCACCGCCCCTTACACCGTGCTGGCCACGCGATGCGCGCTGCTCCAACGCGATGGCGATGTGGTCTCCGTGGATGGTGTGAGTCCCGTGTCCTTCCAGGCGGCACCGGGAAGCTACCGGGTGGCTGTGCGGCACCGGAACCACTTCGGGGTCATGACCGCCAGTGACATGAGCCTGGGATCCGCGACCAGTGTGGTGGACATGCGCTCGGCGGCCACGAGCTGCCATGGCACCAATGCGCGCAAGGACCTCGGTGGAGGCGTGATGGCACTTTGGGCGGGCAACGCACGGCCCGACGGTCAGTTGCTCTACACCGGCCTCAACAACGACCGCGACCCCATCCTGGTGGTCATCGGCGGTGTCGTGCCCACGAACATCATCACCGGGTACTATCTGGAGGACGTGAACCTGAGCGGTGAGGTGAAGTACACCGGTGTCGAGAACGACCGGGACATCATCCTCGTGAACATCGGAGGTTCCATCCCGACCAACAGCATCAGCCAACAACTTCCTTGACCCTTCGAGGTCCGAGACCATGACCATCCTTCGTCATTCGTGCACGGCGGCAGTGCTCCTTCTTGCCGCGATCAGCGAACCATTATCAGCCCAGATCGAGCAGGGAGGAACTCCTCACGGTCTTCAGCGCTCCCTTCCAGCGCCTGCGGGTGTGCGCCTGCCGAACGTCGACCTCGCCCAATTGGCCGTGGAGGATGCGGCGAACGACCAGGACAAGAGCATCCCGTGGCGCTTCGGAAAGAACCATGCGGTGAGCCTGGACCTCGACAATTCGGGCAGTTGGACCACGCTCGAGGACGGCACGCGGCTGTGGCGGCTCGGCCTGGAGTGTCCGGGCGCCTTGAGCATCAACTTCGAGTTCCACGACTTCCGGCCAGCCCCCGGAGGCAGGGTCTTCGTGCTTGATCAATGGGGCGGCCACATCGGTGCGTTCACCGCGGCGAACGATCCCTTGGGGAACCAGGTCCTGGGTGTGCAGCCGGTCAAAGGCTCCCGGATCACGGTCGAGTACAGCATTCCCGCTAATGGCCCACGCGGTGAGCTCCGCATCGGGCAGGTGACGCATGGCTACCGTGACATCTTCCGTTCGGCGCGTGCGTTGGGCGAGTCGGGCTCCTGCAACAACAACGTGATCTGCCCGGAAGGGGATCCCTGGCGCGACCAGATCCGAAGCGTGGCCATGATCGTGGTGAACGGCAGCGGGTACTGCACCGGCACCTTGATCAACAACTGTGCATCGAACGGCACCCCCTACTTCCTCACCGCCAACCATTGTCTGGGCGGGAACGTGAGCACCTGGGTGTTCCGGTTCAACTGGGACAGCCCCACCTGCTCCCCCACCACCAACGGCCCCACGAACCAGACCGTGAGCGGCGCGACCCAGCTGGCCAACAGCGCGACGAGCGACGTGGCCTTGCTTCAATTGAACAGTACGCCTCCGGCTTCCTACAACGTTTATTATTCTGGCTGGGACAAGGGTGCCGCGATCCCTTCCGCTGCGGTGGGCATCCACCACCCTTCCGGCGATATCAAGAAGATCAGTTTCGAGAACGACCCGCTCACAAGCGCGAACTACCTGGGCAACGCCAACTCCGGCACCAGCCACTGGAGGGTGGAGGATTGGGATGATGGGACCACGGAAGGTGGCAGTTCCGGAAGCGCTCTGTTCAACCCGGCCGGGCGCATCGTCGGGCAACTGCACGGTGGTTATGCGAGCTGCTCCAGCCAGACCGCTGATTACTACGGACGTTTCAACGTGAGCTACCCGGTGATCCAGTCCTGGCTCGGGTCATGCGGCGATGCCGTGAACGGCTACGACCCGAACGCGCCCTCCGTTAGTCTCGACGCGCAGGCCATCGGACTCACCGGCGCAACAGGGAACTTCTGCAGCTCCACCATCACTCCTTCGGTCACCATCCGCAACGGAGGCATCAACACGCTGACCTCATTCTCCGTCGCTTGGTCCATCACCGGCGGTCCATCCGGCTCCGTGCCATGGACCGGGTCCCTGGCGAGTGGGAACACCTTGAACTTACCGTTGGGCACCATCACTATTCCGGATGGGATCCTGACCCTTTCCGCTACGGTGAACGCTCCGAATGGAGGCATCGACCTCGTCCCTGGGAATAACACCACAACGACCACCCTCAGCCATGGTCCGAATGAGGTCACCTTGACCTTGAACCTGGATAAGTACGGGGACGAGACCACCTGGTTGGTCCGAAGTGGTGCTGCGACGCTGGCGAGCGGTGGGCCCTACGCGCAGCAAGCCACCAATGGCGTATATCCCCAGGCGCCCATCACCCTGTGCCTTCCCAATGGTTGCTTTGAATTAGTGGTGAATGACAGCTGGGGTGATGGCATGTGCTGCAACTATGGGAATGGATCCTTCGTGCTCACCGATGCCGGTGGGACATTGGCCACGGGTGGCTCCTTCACAGCAAGCAGCGTCAATGCCTTCTGTGTGCAGACGACTGCCGGTTCGCTGTTGAACGTGGCCGCTTTCCTCGAAGGGCCATACGGCACCGGCCCCTTGATGGGCGACGGCCTGCGCAGCGCAGGCTTGATCCCGACCACCGAGCCCTATAGCGCGCTCGGCTTCACCCATGTCGGTGGTGGTGGGGAGTCTGTGAACGCCACGGTCCTGACCACTTCTGGGAATAACGCCATCGTTGATTGGGTCTTCCTGGAACTGCGGGGTTCCGCTCCCACCTACACGGTGCTGGCCACGCGCTGTGCATTGATCCAGCGGGACGGCGACATTGTCGACGTGGACGGCAGCTCCCCGGTGAACTTCGACATCGCTGCGGGCAACTACCATGTGGTGGTGCGCCACCGCAACCACCTCGGAGTGATGAGCGCCTCCACGGTGGCGATCGGCGGGACACCAGGCACCTGTGACCTGCGCGCCACAGCCACGGGCACCTATGGCTCTGGAGCCCAGCACACGATCGGTGCGGTGAACGCCATGTGGATGGGCGATTGCAATACCGATGGCAGTGTCCTGTACGCAGGAAGTGGCAATGATCGGGACATGGTACTGGCGCGGATCGGTGGCGTGGTGCCCACCACCATCGTGAACGGCTATTTCCGCGAGGATGCCAATATGGACGGTCAGGTCATCTACGCCGGCAATGGCAACGATCGCGACCTGATCCTGCAGACGATCGGCGGCCTGGTGCCCACGAACAGCAAGGCGCAGCAGTTGCCCTGAGTCTCAGCGGCGCGTGGCGAGAAGCACACGCGCGTTCTCCAGCGCAGCGGCGGTCACCTTGCGGCCGCTGAGCATGTGCGCCAGCGCCTGCACGCGTTCCTCCGCGACCACCGGGCGGATGCTTGTGGCCACACGATCACCCTCCTCCCCTTTGCTAACCACGAGGTGCGTATCGGCCTTGCTGGCGATCTGGGGAAGATGGGTGATGGCCAGGACCTGCCTGTCGCGGGCCATACGCGCCATGAGGGTGCCGACCCGGTCCGCCACCTCACCGCTCACACCGGTGTCGATCTCATCAAAGACCACCGTGGGCAGGCCCTTCGAGTCAGCTGCAAGCGAGATCAGGGCGAGCATAACGCGGCTCAATTCACCGCCCGAGGCCACCTTGTCCAGGGGCGCTGGTGCTCGATCCTTGTTGGCCGAGAAGCGCGCCCGGATGTCGTCCATTCCATACGGACCGGGCTCCCCGGTGTGGTGCTCGAACTGGAAGACGGCATGCGGCATGCCCAGGTCGTGCAGCACGGCCTCCACCCTGTTGGCAAGCGGCTTCACGGCAGCGATGCGTGCACGCGAAATGGCCTTGGCACGCTCGTGCATCTCCTTGCCGAGCACTTCCACCTCCTTGCCAAGCTGCACGATCCGGTCGCTCAAGGAAGCGGCACCATCCAATTCGGTCGTGAGCTTCTCCCTGATGGTGAGTAGCTCGGGCACGGTATCCACCCGGTGCTTCTGTTGCAGGCGCAGGATCAGGTCCAGTCGCTCGCGCAGGGAAGCAGCCTTCTTCGGGTCGATGCTGATGGTCCCGGCATGATCGGCCGCTTCATCGGCGATGTCCTTCAATTCGATGTGAACACTATCCAAGCGCGCGAGCAGACCGGCCACGGAGGTGTCGAACTTCGCCGGCTTGGCCAGCGCCTGGCGCACCCTGCCGAGCACGGGCCCCAGACCCGACTCGTCGGTCACCGCCTCTTCCACCATGCGCAGGGCGCTGATGAGTTCCTCCGCATGCTCGGCGCGACCGAGTTCCTGCTCGATGTTGACCTGCTCGTCGGCCTGCAGGCGTGCCGCTTCCAATTCTTCCAGCTGGAACCGTGCGAAGTCCGCCGCGTTCTGCGCCTGCGCTTCGTCCTGTTGCAAGGTGAGCAGCTCCCGCTCGGTGGCGCGCCATCTGGCATACACGGCTGAATAGGCGTTCACCTCCGCGCCATGGCCCGCGATGTGGTCCACGAGGCCCAACTGGAACCGTGGATCGTTGAGCAGCAGGGTGTGGTGCTGGCTGTGCACGTGCACCAGTCGTTCACCCAGCTCGCGCAACTGGTCCAGGCGCACGGGCGTGTCGTTCACGAAGGCACGCGACCGGCCACCTGGATCGAGCTGCCTGCGCAGGATGCTGTAGCGCTCCGGCTCCACCTCAGCGCTCCGGAACCAATCATCCAGGCCCAGGCCCTTGGTATCCACTTCCAGTTCGATCACGCAGCGGCGTTGGCCGTCACGCGCGGCTCCGGCATCGGCACGTTCGCCCATGGCCAGGCCCAAGGCACCGATCACCAGGCTCTTGCCGCTGCCGGTCTCGCCCGTGATGATGGTGAGACCCTTGGACAGGTCGAGCTCGAGGGTGTCGATCAGCAGATAGTTGGAGATGGAGATGCGGCGGAGCATGTCGGCGTTCCTGTCAACGGAGGGGCCACCAATATCGGAACAAGGTGCCTTTCGGTTCGCGGTCCAGGCGGTTATTCGGCGCTACTGCTTCGGGGGAAGGTGAGTTGGCAGTAGGCAGTGGACGGTAGGCGGTCGCCAGTTGGCTGGTTCAGGCGCAGACGCAAGTGGTCGTTCCAAGCTGGGGCTTTGAACGAGGGTCGTGGCGGGAAGGGAGTACGAACAGTGCTTTCTCCTACGGGGGTCCGCCTGTTCCAAGTGCCACGCGAGGCGAGGTACTGAGGTCCGGTCAGGATCCCCGCATCATGTTCTGGTACTGGCTGATGTGGCCAGGATCGATGATCTGCAGGGTGTTGAAGAGCTTGGTCTTCTCGGCGGGGTCGGCCTGCTTGAAGATCTCGACGATCTCGTTGTACTTTGCATTGAAGAAGACCTGCAGGTTGTAGCTCGCGGGCTTGGCCTGGTGCACGGTCTTCAACTTCTCGATGCCCTGGGCAATGGTCTTCCTGCTGGTGATGGCATCGGTGCTCATGTTGTCCATCCCGATGCGGTGGTAGCTGTACAGCAACTCGCGGAAGGGACGGAACACGGCCTGCACCTGGTTGTCGATGAGCCAATAGCGGTTCCGCTGGTCCTCGTACGCTTTCCACCCGGTCTCCGAGGCGTTCTGAGCATTGTTGACCACCTGCTGCGCGAGGGTATAAAAGGGAGAACCGCCCATGGAGCTGAAGCTGTCCCCATCGAGGCCGAGGATGAAGTAGGCGTAGAAGCCCAGCAACGACGACAGGTTGTTCAGATGCCTGTCCGGAGTGAATTCGATCTGCGTATTCTCCAGGAAGTTGAACTGCACCTGGTTGTCCACGATGTCCAGGATGGGCGTGTTGTAGTCGGTGCCATAGACCGGTCGCGCATAGATGATCTGCAGGTTGCCCTCGAAACGGTCCGTGGCGGGCTGGCTGGTGATGGTGAGCAGGATGTTGATGTCGATCCGCTCGGCCGGGGTGAAGTTCAGGTTGGTGAAGCGGCGGCTCTGGTAGAAGTCCTTGATCGCCGTCTCCAACGACTGGAACACCCGCGGTTGGGCGGTGGCGATCTGCGGTGCGATCACGCTGGCCTGGCAGTTGAACTCCTGGGCCTTGAGGATCGGCGTCAGGAGCACGGTCAGCAGCAGGAGCGCGGTTCGTAAGCGCATGGGTTCAGAGCAACGTTTCAACGCGGTCCAAGATAGCACGGGCCACTTCGGCCTTCGATAGCAACGGCAATGCCAGCGTTCTGGTATCCCGGCCGATCAAGGTCACCTGGTTGGTGTCGTGACCAAAGCCCGCACCGGCATCCTGCAAGGAGTTCAGGACGATGAGGTCGAGGTTCTTGCGCTGAAGTTTGCCTTCGGCATTGGCCACCGCATCATCGGTCTCCAGTGCGAAGCCTACCAACACCTGTCCCGCTGGCTTGTGGGTACCCATCCATGCCAGGATGTCCTCGGTCGGCTCCAGGTCCACCCGTAGTGCGGCATCCTTCTTCTTGATCTTGCTCTCCGCAGCCACCGCAGGTCGGTAATCGGCCACGGCGGCGCTCATGATCACCACATCGCAGGTGGCGGCGTGTTCCTTGCAGGCCCCGGCCATCTGGGCGGCGCTCACCACATTGGTGCGGTGGATGCCCGTGCCCGGCGTGGAAAGGGCGGTGGGGCCGGTCACCAGCTCCACCCGTGCGCCGCGCAACGCAGCTTCCTGCGCTATCGCGAAGCCCATCTTCCCACTGCTGCGGTTGCCGATGTAGCGCACCGGATCGATGGCCTCCTGCGTACCGCCCGCGCTCACGAGCAGGCGCCTGCCGTTCAGCTTGCTGCCACCCACCAGGTCAGCGTGCAGCCGGGCCACGATCACCTCCGGCTCGCTCATCCTCCCCTCCCCGCTCAGCCCGCTGGCCAGCTCACCGCTTTCGGGTCCGATCCGGTGCACGCCCCGCTCCTTCAGCAGGTCCAGGTTGGTGTGTGTGCTCGCGTCGCGGTACATCTCCAGGTCCATGGCCGGCGCCACGTACACCGGGCAGGTGGCGCTCAGGTAGGTGGCGATGAGCAGATTGTCGCATTGGCCGTGGGCCAGCTTGCTCAGGGTATTGGCGCTCAGCGGGGCAATGAGCAGGACGTCCGCCCAGCGCGCCAGGTGCACGTGGTCGTTCCACGTGCCATCACCCGCCACCAGCTCGGTCAGCACAGGTCGGCCGCTGAGCGTGGCGAGGGTGAGCGGGGTGATGAAGTCGTGTGCGGCGTGGGTCATCACCACCTGCACCTCGGCACCGGCCTTCACCAGTTCGCGCACGAGGGCGGCCGCCTTATAAGCAGCGATGCTGCCCGAGACACCGAGCAGCACCTTGCGATTGAGTCTTCTTTCCACCGGACGTGAGCGCCGGTACCGGGTCAGGCCTTCTGGTCGTTGCCAGCCTCCTCCCCAGCGCGGCGGTAATACAGGTTGCCCTCCACCAGTTCCTGGATCGCCAGGGCACCGGGTTTCGGCATGCGCTCGTAATGCTTGCTCACCTCGATCTGCTCGCGGTTCTCATACACCTCCTCGAGGTTCTCCCCGTTCACCGCGAATTCCTCCAGCTTGGAGCTGAGCTCCTCCTTGATGGCCACGCTGATCTGGTTGGCGCGCTTTCCCAGCAGGGCCACGGTCTCATACACGTTGCCGATCTCGTGGTCCAGCTTGGCCACATCGCGGGTCACGGTGGTCTTGGCGGCGTTGGAATGCTTGAAGGTCATGGGCTATTCGGGTATCGCGGCCAGCTCGGCCTCGAGGTTCTTGTGCAGTTTGGCGGCATCCGCGAGCAGGACGCTCTGCGGAAATGCGTCCGCGAAGTTATGATAAGAGCGGATAGCTTCCTTCAGGCGGTCCAACTTCTTGGATTCCACACTGTTGATCGCCAGGAGGTAATCGCTTTGGAGGGTGAAGTACAGGGCGTCCTCGCGGAAGCGGCTGTTCGGCCACTTGCGGGCGAAGTTCCGGAAGGCCACCCCGGCCGCCTGGTAATTGCGCATCCGGAAGTACTGGTCGGCACCATGGAAGTCCTTCACTTCCAGCTTCATACGCATGGCATCGATCAGCGCGTTGCAGCTGTCCTTCAGGCTGCTTTCCGGGTAGCGCACCAGGAAGAGCTGCATCTGGTCGATGGCGCGCTCGGTATCGGTCTGGTCCAGCTCGTAGTTCGGGCTGTTCATATACTGGCAGTAGGCGCTCAGGAAGGTGCATTCCTCGGCGTACTGGCTCTTGGGGAAGGTGCGGGTGAAGTTGGCGAGGTAATACGCGGCGAGCGTATAGTCCTTCATCTGGTAGGTGCTCTTGGCGTGCAGGTAGTTCACCTTCTCGCTCAGTTGCGAACCCCGCGTCAGCACGATCAATTCCTCGAGCAAGGGGATCGCACGGTCCCAGCTCTCCTTGGCCATCATCTTCTCGGCCACCTCCAGCTTGTAGTTGATGTCCGTGCTCTTCAGCGCCTTGTTGAACTCGCTGCACCCGGCCAGGACGGCGGCGATGAGGAGCAAGGGGAGCAGGCGGCGCATGGCAGGCACAGGTCCTTCGGACCGAAGGGCGGCAAAGGTAGGATCCCGCCACGTTCCGGCGAGCCGTCCTACCAACGTCCGGATGTTCATTCCCAGTATGTTCCCACCAACCCGGCGCCGGTTACCTTTGGCCAGCCTTTGCCCAGGGGAAACCTTCGGGTAACGGCCCACCACCGCCCCACGGGCATACGACCATGAACGACATCTTCGACAAGCTCCGCAAGGACCTCGGCCACATCGGCCGCCACGCCAAGAACAGCCACGGCTACTTCAGCTTCCCCAAGCTGGAGGGACCGCTCGGGTCGCACATGACCTTCCGGGGGAAGGAAGTGCTGGTGTGGAGCCTGAACAACTACCTGGGCCTGGCCAACCACCGGGATGTGCGCCATGTGGACGCGCAGGCCGCTGCCGACTGGGGCATGGCCTACCCGATGGGTGCCCGCATGATGAGCGGCCAGACCAAGTACCACGAGCAGCTGGAGGACGCCCTGAGCGAGTTCATGGGCAAGGAGGACACCTTCCTGCTGAACTACGGCTACCAGGGCTGCATGAGCGCGATCGAGGCGCTCCTCTCCCGCCATGACGTGCTGGTGTACGACAGCGAGTGCCACGCCTGCATGATCGATGGGGCCCGCCTGCACACCGGCAAGCGCTTCGTGTTCAAGCACAACGACATGGAGAGCTTCGAGAAGCAGCTCGAACACGCTCGGAAGCTCACGTTGCAGACCGGCGGCGGCATCATGGTGATGACCGAAGGTGTCTTCGGCATGGCCGGCGACCAGGGTAAGTTGAAGGAGATCGTCGCCTTCAAGGAGAAGTACAACTTCCGCCTCTTCGTGGACGATGCGCACGGCTTCGGGATGATGGGGCGTGATGGCCGCGGCACCGCTGATGCGCAGGGCGTGATGGACCAGGTGGACGTGTACTTCGGCACCTTCGCCAAGGCCATGGCCAGCATCGGTGCCTTCGTGAGCGGACCGGAGGACGTGATGATGTACCTGCGCTACAACATGCGCAGCCAGACCTTCGCGAAGAGCCTGCCCATGCCCATCGTCATCGGGGCCTTGAAGCGCCTGGAGATGATCCGCACCATGCCCGAGCTGAGCGAAAAGCTATGGACCATCACCCGCGCCTTGCAGAGCGGCTTGAAGGAGGCCGGCCTGGACATCGGGGTAACGAACAGCTGCGTGACGCCGGTGATGATGCACGGCAGCATACCGGAAGCCACCAACGTGGTGCTGGACCTGCGTGAGAACCATGGCATCTTCTGCAGCATCGTGGTGTACCCCGTGGTACCGAAGGACACCATCCTGCTGCGCCTCATCCCGACGGCCGTGCACAGCCTGGAGGATGTGAACTACACGGTGAAGTGCTTCGCCCAGGTGAAGGAAAGGCTGGCTGCCGGGCACTACAAGGCCGAGACGGTGGCGAGTATGTGATCCCCTTCATCACTGCATGATCGTCTTCAAAGGACACGGATGGCTCGTGGCGGTCACGGCCATACTGGGTATGTTGATCGCTGGAGTGCTGGGCTTCAGACATCCGACCGTGGTATGGGGTATCGTAGCACTGACCGGAGTGGCCGATCACTTCATCGGGAAGAAGCTGAACGGGCGTGAGGGACGGCTGGTGCAGGATGTGGAGACCGGTGAAGTCCTCGAATTGAAGAACACACACTCCTTTTTCTGGATCCCCATCCAGCATTGGCTATGGGTGAAACTGGTTGTCTGTGGCTTGTTCATCGCATTGGCCGCGACCATGAAGCCGGAAGCTTGACCGAGGAACATCACCGTCCAGGTCAGTTCTTCGAAATACGCTGGATCCACCGCTGTCCCGCTGCTTCGACTTGGAGCAGGTATAGACCGGGGCGTAGTTCGTGCAAGTCCAACGTGGTGAGTTGACCATCGAGCTGCCCTGAGATGACGGTCTTGCCCAGGGCATCGGTGAGGTGAAAAGGAGCATTGGATGTTGCTCCATTGACCACCACGATCAGCTCGTCGTTCGTGGGCACGGGGAAAACGTGTACCCGTGAGCCGTTCTCCTCTCCAATTCCCTCAGGGACCTCCACGGAAAGCACGCACGGATCGGTGATCACCGGTTCGTTGAAGTCGAAATAGATGTTGGCCTCGTTCGGCACGGCGGAACCGGGAAGAAGACCCGGCCAGGTCCTGATCCGGAAGGCGATGAAGCCATGGCTGCCAGGCTCATCGGCAGTGCTGTCCGGTAGGAAGATGGGGTCGAACACGAAGTGCAGCGCACCCTCCCGGTAGAACCAGCCAAGCTCATGGCTCGAACCAAGGAACTCGAACGAATCTGGATCCAGATCGCCCGGCAGGGTATCGGTCACCACCACACGCTCCGCCCAGGAGTTCCCGGTATTCTGGAAGCGGATGAGGTATTCCACCGATGTGCCATCGGCGCCTGCAAGCTCATCGATCGAAGCAGGGAACACCTGTTTATCGTTGGGGTCGTACGATCCCGTGATCAGGCCCTGCGCATGGTGCTCATTGTTCGTCGGGTCGATATCCTCGGCCATAGGACCGACCGTGGCCAAACTGAACACCTCGCTACCGAGTGGTGTTGGGACAGGTACATGGTAGTAGCTCTTCAAACGCACCTCCTGACCGATGCCTACGGTACCCAGGTTCCAAACGAGCTCCGTCCCTTCCACGGTGGCCATGGGCTCACTGCTCTCATAGACCAAGGTCGGGTCCATGCTCAGGCGAACTTCCACGTCATCCCGGCTGGCCCCGGCGTTCACCACCACGACCGTGTTCTCCGTGGTCGAACCCAGGCGCGCGATGCCCCACATGTTCATCACACGCAGGTCGTATCGGATGTTCCCCTCAACGATCCGGAGATCGAGCCCGGTGACGGCCTGTCCCCCCATCTGGAAGTTGACGGTATGCGATGGAGGCACCGGCGTACCAGCGATCACATCGGTGGCGACGCTGAGGGTTTGCACGCCATACGGAACGGTCATGGTATACCGGCCATCGGCATCGGTCGTTGTGAATTGCCCGGACGGTTGTGCGGTCACCCTGGCAAAGGGGATCCCTTCATCACCCTCACTGAAGTCACCACTCCCATCCGCATCCCAGTAGAACCGGCCTTCTGCGTATGGTCTATCCTCCTTGCACCGGGAATTGACCACTTGACAAAGCGGGAATTGTGGGGTGATGCCTGGTGGATGGTTGGGCATGCAGGTCAGGTCCGTCGATCCGATGATCAGCGTTTGAAGGCCCATAGGCAGTTGCGGAAGGCAGACCAGCGGCACATCGGAGACCGACAGGCCCGTGAGGGACTCCGGTAAGGAGGGTAACTCGGTCAATGCGGGGCAAAGCGCAACGCTCAGATCGTTCAGACCATCCGGGAGGTCCGGTAAGAAGGAAAGGGAAGCGGCATCCGAGATGCTGAGTGAATATCCACCCGAATCGAAGCTGATCAGTTGATCGAGCGCTGGCACCCGATCAATGGTGAGGAACTGCACACTCCCCTCAAACTCCAGGGTGGCCAAGGAAACGGCGTCGAACAATTCAACCTGATATAGTTCGCCGCGCAGGACGATCGACGTCAACGCGGGGTTCTCCCTGATCCACACCAGTCCACTTGGCACCATCTGAGGAACATCCAGGTCTGCGATACCCGTATTCCCGATCCAGAGGGTCTCAATACCCATGGGCAGGTCTGGGACCGCGGTGAGTGCTGGGAGCGTATCAAGCCGGAGGAGAAAGATACCCTGCGGGATATCCGGCAGGACCGTATGTCCGCATGACCGGACCTCAATCGAGCCGATGTCGGACGGGAACTGGGGCAGTGGAACGGCATCCGGGTAAGCCCTGATAACGATACCGATAAGACCGGCAGGAAGTACGGGTGGACTTGTGACCCCTTGGATATCATCAAGAATCAACTCGGTCAGGCCCGGTATCACAAGGCCATCGAGGGTCGTGATGAAGGGGGCTCGTTGAATGGTCAGGGTGGTGGCTTGTCCGATGGGGGGTAATGATGTACCCGGAAAGTCGACGAGCTTCAGATAGGTATGGATACCCAGGGAATCCAGGGTGACCGTGGTCCCGGGAGCGAAACGGATCGTCAGGTTGATGTCTCCAGCGATCGCCTCGATCCCGGAAAGGTCACACGGCGACCAGTCGACCTCAAGTTCCCAATCGCCTGGATGCAGCAAGTAGTTGTCCTCAGGCATGTAGCCCCCGCCATCCACCAAGCCCGGTGCCCATTCATTCAGCTTCGCCCGGAATTGGACATCTGGAATGAAGACCGTCTGACTGGCGACCGTTGCGGCCAAGAGCACTGTGAAGAGCGTGGACAGGAGGCGTGACATGGGACAAATTGTCCCCGAAGCTACGCGGGGATCGGTCCACTGGAAAGTCCCTCGGACCCATGCGAAGCACCTTCCCCCCTACCTTCCACCCATGAACATCGCCGTCTTCTGCGGAGCCAACACCGGACGTGATCCGGGCATCCTGCACGCCGCACAGGAAATGGGACGCACCATCGCGCAACGCGGCATGGGCGTGGTGTACGGCGGTGGCCATGTGGGTTTGATGGGGGCCGTGGCCGATGCGGCGCTACAAGCGGGTGGAACCGTGATCGGTGTGATCCCCGGCTTCATGATGGAGAAGGAGCTCGCGCACCAGCAGCTCACCGAGCTGATCGTGGTGAAGGACATGCACGAGCGGAAGATGCGGATGCACGAGCTGAGCCAGGCCGTGGTGGCTTTGCCCGGCGGCTTCGGCACCATGGACGAGGTCTTCGAACTGCTCACCTGGAGACAACTCGGGCTTCATGCCAAGCCCGTTGGACTGCTGAACGTGAACGGCTTCTACACGCCGCTCCTGGAACAGGTGGTGCGCATGGAAGAGGACGGCTTCCTGCATGGGCCCACGCGGATCCTGGCGGCGCGGGAGGTGAAAGGTTTGTTGGATATCGTGGTGGCGTCGGTCAGTGAATCCCATGATGTGTGAATTTCTGTTGCATACAACGATCCCCGCGGATCCTCGTTGAAACCGAAAGCCTTGACCACGATGGAACTTACCTCCACTCCACGCCCCCTCCACTGGGGTCTGTTGTTCGCGACGGCCGTGATAGGCACGCTCCTCCTCTACTTCGTCGATGAGGGGCGCTATTCGTTGGAAGGCCTCTTGACGGTGGGTAACGCGCTCGCGATGGGCATCTACTTACTGGGACTGCTATTAGGGCTAGCGCTGATGGCACGACTCTTCGCCAAGCGACATCCGAGCCCAGCGCGCACGTTGTTGGTGCTTTCACTCGGCACCGTCATCGGCTTCGTGTTCGGCCTGCTGCTGATGATGGGTGTTGGTGCTTTACAGCACGTAGGCTGATCGGCATACCGTGCCGATCACTCCTTGATGAAGCGGACGGAGGGTGCGCCGGCATCCACCGAGCGGACCTGGTACAAACCGACCGGCAGATGAGCGATATGAAGAAGCGTCCCCGTGGGATGCGCCTCCTGCAAGACCTGCACAAGCCTTCCGCTCGCGTCGAGCACCTGTACCCGGTCCGGCGTGTCCATGTTCACGTGGACCATGGATCCCGCGGGATTGGGCCAAAGGTGTGGATCCTCGCGATCCCTGCTCACCACATGCCGGACCTCGGAATAGTCGACCGTTCCATCCAGGTCGGTCTGCTTCAGGCGGTAGTACGCCGAACCCGGTAAGGGCGATCCATCCGTCGCCGCATAGCGCAGCAGCTGCTGACTGTTCCCGGCACCGGGCACCTCGGCGACCGCCTCCCAACGTTCCAGGTCGGTGCTACGTTCCACGGTGAAGCCTGCATTGTCGCGTTCGGAGGCCGTGGCCCATTCCAGGCGGACCGCACCCGGCAGCACCCAAGCATCGAAGGCAACGAGCTCGATCGGCAGCGGGCTGGCCACGACGAGGTTGAAGTTATCGAAGAGCATACCATGCGAACCCGTGAAATTGGGCGTGATGCGCAGGTTGTGCGTGGTGGATGTCGGTGCGAAGGTCAGCCTTTCGCGTGCCATGTTCCAGCCACCGGTGCGGGTGATCACCTGGCTCAGGACGTTGTCGATGGTGACGGTGACGGAGACACTGGCAGGTGTGGGTCCGGTCTGCCTGCGCGTGGCCTCGAACTCCAGAGCATAGACCGCACCAACGGTGAAGCCCGTGATGGTCTGGCAAAGGGTGCGGTCGTCCGTGGTGATGTTCGGGTCGTTGTCCCCATCCACCTCGGCCACCTTGCTGGTATTCGGACCGCCGTACACATTGGCAGGGTTGATCTCCAAGGGGCAACCGCTCCAGCCGGTGGTCCCGCTCTCGAAGCCCGGGTTGGTGATGGATTGTGCGTAAGCACCGGTGAAAGCAGCGAGCACGCCGGCCACACCGGCCGTGCTACGGAACAACCGGACGACACGTCCACCCATCGCGTTGGAAATGGTCATCATCAAAGCAGGCCGTTCTACGGGATCTTGGCGCGAATGTTCGGCAAGGCCACCTTCGATCCGCCCACAATAGTCGACCTTCGTCGCATGAAGCCACGCCACACGATCGCTCTTCTCAGCGTCCTCCTGTCGCCTACCCTGTTCGCGCAGGAGGAACCCGCGGTGATACCCGCGCCCATCACCGTGGAGGAACCCGCTCCTGAACCGAACGAGGCCTTCACCATCGTGGAGGAGATGCCCGAATACCCCGGCGGGCAGGAAGCGATGATGAAGTACATCGCCTCCCACATCACCTATCCGCAGGAAGCCATTAAGAACGAGATCGAAGGCGCGGTCTTCATCCAGTTCGTGGTGGAGCGGGACGGCAGTATTGCTGAGGCCAGGGTGCTGCGCGGCATCGGTGGTGGTTGTGACGAAGAGGCCCTGCGGGTGGTGAACAGCATGCCGAACTGGAAACCCGGAAAGCAGCGCGGCAAGCTGGTCCGGACACGGTACAACCTGCCGATACGCTTCAAGCTGGCCTCGGACGGCAAGTAGCGGTTGGTCCTTTCCCGCGCCTTCCGCCTACTTCAACTTCGGCAGCACGCCCTTGCTGCCTACCACGCCACCGCCGCCGGGCGGCACGGTATCCAACCTATCCGCAGTTCTTTGGGACCAGCGGAGAACACACCACGGGCTCCGCGTGATCGACCCGACGTGCGAGGTGGGACCAGGAGCGAGCCGTAACCAATTGGCCTGTTGAGCGACATTCAGTTCGATGCGCCACTCTTTTCTGCTGATCGCACTCTTCCCTTCCGTGGTGTCCGCGATAGCCCAGGGGTTCGCCGATCCAAGGGATGGGCAGGTCTACCCCACCGTGGTGATCGGGGGTGTGGAATGGTTCGCGCGCAACCTGGACTATGCGCTACCCGGTACCGAAGAGAACATCCCGGACAGCATCACCTGCACCGATTGGGGGCGCACTTACGACCGAGCCGGATCACGGATCGCCTGTCCGGATGGTTGGCGGCTTCCGACGCGCGCGGATTGGGCGGCCCTGGACACCACGGACATCTTCGGGCTGCTGGATACGCTGTGCTGGGCCAATGCGGAGTTGCACACCAACAGCACGGGACTCACCCTTGTGCCGAGTGGATTCAAACACAAGAAGGCCTATTGGAACCGTTATCTAAGCGGTGCGATCTGGTTCGACGATCCGGAGGATCCGGACTCCAACTGGCATCTGCACATGCACGGAAGCAATGCGAGCTTCACGCACTACCTGCACGACCACAAGGAAAAGATCAAGGTGAGGCGCTTCGCGGTACGTTGTGTGCGTCCTGCCGACCCGCAGCGTTAGGGATCACAGGAACGCTGTCCGGTCACTTCAACTTCAGCAGCACGCCCTTGCTGCTGACCACACCGCCGTCTCCAGGCTGCACGGCATCCACCATATCCATCAGGTCGATGCGCTTGCCGCCTTCGTAGGCCTTGAAGGCGCAGCCCACCTGGCCGCACCAGAACGGACATGAATAGGTAAGCAGCGTGCCGGGCTTGCCGTCGCCGTCGAGGTCGTAGCGGGCGATGCGTACCTCACAGGGCAAGCCAGCGGCTTGTTCGGCCTGCTGGTACACGGTCATCTTCTTGTTGGCCTTGATGCGCTTCAACTCCTCCTTCCACGCTGCGGGGGCATCGGCCCAGACCTTCCAGTCGAAGGTCCCGGTGCTTGACGCCTTTTCGATCGGGCTTGCGGCGTCGCCCTGGCTCAGCTCGTTCTTCCCGATCCATTCGGTCACTTCCGTAGGCAGGTCCTCCAGCCCACCCTCCTTCTCACGGAAGAGCTCCACCTTGTACTTCGCACGGATCAGGGCGATCAACTCATCCTTCTCCCGGTCGATATGGAAGGCGCTGCCGTACTCGTCGCAGAAATGCGACACACAGCCGGTGGCGAAGAGCGTGTGTTCCTTGGGGGCGAGCGGTCCTTCCACGTCCCAATTCTCCATGAACTGGTCGTAGCGGCTTTGCAGCAGGGCTTTCAGCCGGTCATTGAGTGGTTGGCTATCGAGGATGCCTGTTTGTCGGGGGTATTCGCCTGCCTTCCCCCAGAGGTAACCGAGGGCGCTTTCGGGCGCTTTGGAACAGCCGCCGCAGCCTTGGAGAAGGAGCAACAGGGCGATGAGGAGGTTCCGGGGATGGAGGAAATGGGTCGCCGTGAACATGTAGCCAAGGTAGCGGGGTTGTGGATCCCCATGGAAACGCATCTACCTTTCGATGTGCGCGGAACTGAAAAACAGGTCACAGGTACCCATACCGTGTTGAGTGGATCATCGCCTGGCGCGAACACCTTGAGATGGACATGCCTCAGCGGACCGTGCGGGGCGAGCCAAGATGACGTTGTGCTGAACTGCTTCGTTTGGATCGGTCTTGCACCGGAGCCGTTAAACGTGACCAATGGCGTTCCGTGCGACCCCATCAACCACCGGATCCGGGTGCGGGAAGCCGCTGTGCTGGATGCCTTCGACGTGTTGGGCATGGATGGTCGCGTCCTACTCCATGCCGGTGGTGGGCACAGCTCCATCAGTACGGCCGGTCTGCCTGCTGGGGTTTAGCTGGCCAGGGTCGTGGCGAACGGTCGGCGGGAAGTGTTCCGCTTCGTTGTGGGTGGTTGAGTTGCATCCCGCCTGAACGGGCACTTTGCAACCTGCCGATCAGATACTGGTTGATGACAATGGATATGACCGATGGAGGTGTCGCGCAGCGTTCTTGACCACGATCAAGTGCTCTTCAACGCTCGGCTTCGGAATTTTGCGCCATGAAGGCTGACATCAGCACCCCCTCCTGGCTGGACGCGCGTGAATTCCCCTTCGCCGCGCACACCTTCCTCCACCCGGATGGCCGCATACACTATGTGGATGAAGGCACTGGCCCGGTGATCCTCTTCGTGCATGGCACGCCCGAATGGAGCTTCGGCTTCAGGCACCTCATCAAGGCCTTATGGTCCACCCACCGGTGCATCGCAATGGACCACTTGGGTTTCGGGCTCAGCGACAAGCCCCATGGCGCCAACTTCACCGTGGCCGCGCAAGCCCGTCGCTTGCAGGACCTCATCGCACACCTCGGACTGCAGGACATCACGCTCGTGGTCACCGACTTCGGCGGCGGCATCGGCCTGCCCCATGCGCTGGAACATCCGGCGAACGTGAAGCGCCTCGTGCTCTACAACACCTGGATGTGGGACCTTATGCCCGACAAGCGCTTCAGCGGCCCCACCGCCATCATGAAATCCCGACTGGGTCGCTTCCTCTACCTGCGCCTCGGTTTCAGCGTGAA
Organism: Bacteroidota bacterium; assembly: GCA_029573495.1. Classification (GTDB taxonomy): domain Bacteria; phylum Bacteroidota; class Bacteroidia; order Flavobacteriales_F; family PHOS-HE28; genus PHOS-HE28. The sequence continues at coordinate 20,731 of JAKQEI010000014.1, forward strand.
CGTGATGATGCCCAACGCATACGGTGACAAGAAGAAGCTGGACAAGACCACCCATGCGCATTACCGGCGCGCCCTGCCCAATGCCGCTGCGCGTGCGGCCACTTTCGCCTGTGTACAGGAGATCAAGAACGCCGGTCCATTCTGGCAGGCACACTGGGCACAGGTGGACCGCCTCCGTTCCATCCCCACCCTGCTGTGCTGGGGCCTGAAGGACCGCTTCTTCCCGCCCGACCTGCTGGAACGCTGGAAGACCGCACTGCCACAGGCCAGCGTGTCGACCTTCCCGGAGGCCGGGCATTTCGTGCATGAGGAAGCGGCGGAGGGGCTGATCGAGGCGATGAGGGATCTCCTCGCTGAGAACAGGTAGGCGAGCTCGGATCGCAACGACGTTGCGGTGCCATCCAAGGCCATGTGAACGTGCTGTTCATCCGCGGAACAGACCTGAAGCCGAAGCCTCCGGTGACGCTTGGCGTTCGTGAGCGCGGCGAAGAATGTCCGCCGAAGACTTCCAGAGAATATCCACTGATGGCACAGATGTCACAGATAAAGCCCAATGCCGCACTCGGCGCATTTCATCTGCGTCAACTGCGACATCTGCGGAAAATAGAAGGCGAGCCAGCGAGCCTTACCGCGGAGTGAACACCATCCGCTTCACCTCAAGCCGCGGCGCGCCGAAGTTCAGCAGCAGACCGCGCGCCATACTTGTCGCCTTCAGATAGTTCAGCAGGATCGACTCTTCCACTCCGCTCAGGGCCTTCAGTGCCTTCAACTCTACGACCACCTCTCCGTAACAAATGAAGTCCGCCCGATAGAAGGTGTTGAGCCGTTCCCCTTTGTAGTTGATCCGCAGTTCCAACTGCTCCGCGAACGGTATCCCGCGCAGGGTGAACTCCCTGGCCAGCGCCTCCTGATACACGCTCTCCAGGAACCCCGCCCCCATCTCGGTGTGCACCTCCATCGCCGCTCCGATGATGGCGTGGGTCTGTGGGTCTCGCTCGTCCATGGACGCAATACTATCCACTGAGGAGGTCCACAGATGTCGCCGATGACACAGATAGATCCAAAAGCTTACCTGTCCGGGCATTCATCTGCGACATCCGCGTCATTTACGGACGCCCCCCCCAATGCCTCTGTCCACAGATGGCGCAGATGACACAGATACCCCCCTCCCATTGGGGCGACACAAGTCCTTCGGATGCCCTCTCAGGGCGAGCCCGCGAACCACGCTTAATCTGCGTCATCTGCGACATCGGCGTCATCTGTGGATGAACCCGGCGAGCCTGCGAGCCCAGCATTCATCTGTGACATCTGTGTCATCTGCGGATGCATCCAGCGGCGAGCCTGCGAGCCGCTCCTTCATCCCTGATCCCTGTGGATAACCCCAGCGAGCCTGCGAGCCGCCACGGACACCCCTGCGGACTACCTTCGCCAAGCCCTCCCCGGACCATCCCGGAAGTGGCCCCGTGAAGCATGGCAGAGAAGCAGGACATCGAGTTCAACAAGAACGAAGACCAGAACAAGCTCAGGCTATCCGAGCTCAACAGCCGCCTGAAGAAGGTATACCTCGGCGGCGGCGAGAAACGCATCGAGAAGCTCAAGGCCGACGGCAAGATGACCGCACGCGAGCGCATCGACGCGCTGCTGGACAAGGGCGCGCCCCGCATCGAGATCGGCGCCTTCGCAGCCGACGGCATGTACAAGGAGCACGGCGGTGCGCCCAGCGCCGGTGTGGTGGTGATGATCGGCTACGTGAGCAAGCGCCAGTGCATCGTGGTGGCCAACGACGCCACCGTGAAGGCCGGCGCGTGGTTCCCCATGACGGGCAAGAAGAACCTGCGCGCGCAGGAGATCGCCATCGAGAACCGCCTGCCCATCA